>DASYMJ010000256.1:0-4634 GCA_036009105.1 Thermoanaerobaculia bacterium
CCGCGAAATTGACGTGAATTGTTGGCCCGCCGGTTTCGGTCCCCCGCGAGACCAAACCGGAATCAGGCAGCGGTGCGAGGCTCAGGGCGTCCCGAGGCAATGCAGAAAAGCGACCCAGGGAGAGGGAGGGAACATGAAGAAGAGCGAGTCGAAGACAGCCGAGTCTCCATCTGAGCTGATAGACGCGAGAATCAAGGATCTGGGCGACTGGAGGGGCGAGATGCTGTCCCGGCTCCGCGCGCTGATCAAGGAGGCCGACCCCGAAGTGACCGAGGAGTGGAAGTGGAGAGGGACTCCGGTGTGGTCGCACGACGGGCTGATCTGCACCGGCGAGACGTACAAGAATGTGGTGAAGATGACCTTCGCCAAGGGAGCCTCCCTCAAGGATCCTTCCGGCCTCTTCAATTCCAGCCTGGAAGGCAATGTCAGGCGGGCCATCGACTTTCACCAAGGCGACAAGCTGGACGAGAAGGCTCTGAAGGCTCTCATTCGGGCCGCCGTGGCGTTGAACCAGTCTTCAGCCCGCGGCTAGTCCGCCAGAGCACCGTAGGCCGAGTAAGAGCGAGCGCGCCGATTGCCTGTCCCGCCACTGGTCTTGCCGGCCACCCGACGTCCTCCACCGACACATGCGAGAGACGCATCGCCAGTGTTAGTGCATTGGATGCGATTAAAGGAGGACGGCACCCATGGTTATTGAGTCGGTGTCAGCTACACGGGCAATCTACGGATGAAACCTGAATCCACTGTCCGTTGCAGAAGACGTAGTACTCCGTGGCGAATTCATTGTCGCGGCATGACTCAAAATCAACCTCCTTCCATTCGCCGCTCTGCTGGCCCCAGGATGACAAATGTCCATTACATTCGCGGGTTGAGCCGCCGACGGCCGGTGGAACGAGCTGATCGATTGTCTGAATGTCGCCGAAGCTGACGTCCTTCGCGCGGATTTGCATGGCATAGGGATCGTCGAGTAGCGCACTGCAACTGGCCTAGCCATTTATTCACGTGGCGCTCGTCTCACCTGTTCCGTCTGCATTGCAACTTCCCGGCAATACTGTTTCCCACTGGACGGCGGAAGCCGTGGCCTTTGTACGCCCCCGCTCGTGCACGCCCGTCGGCACGGGCGATCCCGTACAATCCCACCCGCACCGGCCACCGCAGCCATGAACATCGAACACTTCATCACCGACCGCACGCCCGTCTGGAAAGAGCTCGACGCAATGTTGCAGCGCTCCGATGGGGAGGAGCTCACCCGGGCGGAGTTGTCGGCGCTCGTCTCGCTGTACCGGCGCACCTGCTCCGATCTGAACCGGGCGCGGTCCTATACGGCGAATCCGGAAGTCCTCTCCTACCTCAACCAGCTCACCGGACGCGCCTATCGGTTCATCTATCAGGCGGGAAGGGAAGGGGGGGCGTGGGCGGCGTTCAAGAGGCTGGTGGCGTGGGAGATTCCGAGAGCGTTCCGGAGAGAGCGGCTGGCCATCGCCGTCGCGGCCGGAGCGATGGTTCTCGGAGCGCTGTTCGGCGCGCTGGCGGTGGCGGTCAATCCGGACAACGGGCCGCGGCTGATCCCCAGCATCTTCTTCACCGAGCGGCCGCGCGACCGGGTGGCAAACATTGAGAGCGGCAAGGAGCGCATCGAGAACGTGGAAGACGCGCTCGTCTTCGGCGCCTCCCTCTACACCCACAACATCAAGGTCTCCTTCCTCGCCTTCTCCCTCGGCGCGCTGACCATCGTGGGCGGCATCGCCCTCCTCTTCTACAACGGCGTGATCCTCGGCGCGATCGCCATGATGTACATCCTCGACGGGGTCTCCACCTTCTTCTTCGCCTGGGTCGGGCCGCACGGCGCATTGGAGTTGCCGTCGATCGTGTTCGGCGCGGCGGCGGGCCTCATCGCCGGCCGCGCGCTGCTCATGCCGGGCGAGCTCTCCCGCGCCGCCTCCCTGCGCCGCGTGCTGCCGTCCGTGTGGCGGATCATGATCGGCACCATGCTCACCCTCGTCTTCGCCGGCCTGGTGGAGGGCTCGTTCTCCCAGTTCTCGTCGAAGAGCTTCCCCTACGAGGTGAAGATCAGCGTCGCCGTGGTGTTGTTCCTCGGCCTGATGACCTACCTGTTCCTCAGGCGGGTCGAGGAAGCATGAACGAGCTCACCATCACCACGCCCGAGCACGTCCCCATCCGCCTCGAGCCGGCCGGCGGCGGCAGCCGCTTCCTGGCCATCATGATCGATTCGCTGATCACCACCGCGGTGGGCAGCGGCATCGGCCTCGTCTCCTCCGTCTTCCTCCCGCGAGGCATCGCCGCGGCGGTTTTCATCACCGCGTCGTTCGTCCTCTCCTGGGGGTGGCACGTCTTCTACGAGACGCAACGCAACGGGCGGACGCCGGGCAAGAAGGCGCTCAGCCTGCGCGTGGTCGACGCGCGCGGACTGCCGGTCTCGCTGCAGCAGTCGCTGGTGCGCAACATCGTCCGGGCCGTCGATTTCGCGCCGCTCTTCTACGGTTTCGCCGCGGTGGTCACGCTGCTCGATCCGTACCGCAGGCGGATGGGGGACATGGTCGCGGACACGCTGGTCATCCGCGACGCGCAGCCGCTCGCGTACAGCGGCAAGCTGGCCGCGCAGCGGCGGCACAACAGCCTGCGCACCCCGCGCGTGCTGCGCCTGATCCGCCATCGCATCAGCCTGGAAGAGCGGGAGTTCCTGCTCACGCTCTGCCTCCGCTCGGACAAGCTCACCCCCGCGGCGCGCTACGACCTGATGGAGGAGGTGGCGCGCGTGTACCGGCAGAAGCTGGGCATCGAGGAGGAGCAGATGAGCGGCGAGAACCTCGTGCGCGACCTCACCGCGGTGCTCTTCAACCCCGCCGCCGGCGCTTCCCCGCGGCGGCGCGATGCGGTAGCATGACCGTCTTCGTCCAACGAAAACCTTAGCCCGAGGTGAATCGATGATTTGTCGTAACCACGTCGACGTGGCCGTCGGCGTCCGGCGCTGCGCGCGTTGCGGCTCTCCGTTCTGCAGTGACTGCCTGGTCGACATTGCCGAGCGGCCGTATTGCGCCACGTGCAAGACCGAGCAGCTCCTCGACGTCCGCTCCGGCGTGGACAACGTCACCATGGACTTCGCCTCGGTCGGCCGCCGCTTCGTGGCGGTCTTCGTCGACGGCATCATCCTCCGCCTGGTCGGCACGCTCATGGGCCTGGTCCTCGGCGTCGCCCTGGCCAGCTCGGGCGCGCAGTCCCTCTTCTACGCCGGTATCGTCCTCGGCGTGATCATCAACATCTCTTATGAGGCCGTCCTCGTCGCGGTGCGCGGGCAGACGGTGGGCAAGATGGCCATGAAAGTGCGGGTCGTGAACGCGAACGGCGGCGAGGTCACCCAGGGCCAGGCCTGGGGCCGCGCGCTGGTGAAGGCCTTCCTGCCGCTCATCACCTTCATCCCCGCTTTCTTCACTCCCGACAAGCGAACCCTGCACGACATGGCGGCCGGCACCCGCGTCGTGAACTGGGTCTGATCGCGTAGAATCGCCAACTTCCATGGCCCAGCCCCAGGTCGTCCGTTCCTACGAAGGTCCCGAGTGCCCCCGCTGCCGGATGCGCCTGACCTCCGACTGGATCCGCAGCGGCATCGTGATGTGTCCCGATTGCGGCCGCACGTTCGAAGCGACCGCTTTCACCCCGCTCACGCGCCGGTTGCGGGTGGTGGAAGTGATGGCCACCGTCGACGGGGCGAACGCGTGCGCCAACCATGCGCGCAACGCGGCGGTGACCACCTGCCAGCGCTGCGGTCTCTTCATCTGCTCGCTTTGCGACATGAACGTCGGCAGCGGCTCCTATTGCCCCTCCTGCTTCGAGCGGCTCCGCTCCGGCAATGAGCTGAAGGGGACGAGCACCCGTTATCGCGACTACGCGACGATGGCCCGCAACACCATGCTGGCCGGCATCTTCTTCAGCTTCTTCGGCTTCCTCTTCGGACCGCTCTCCCTTTACTACGCGCGCAAGGGATTGAAGCAACTGCAGAGCGAAGGGCGCTCGACGCTCGGTCTGCGCGTGGTCAGCATCTTCGCCATCCTCGAGCTGCTGGCCGGCGTTGGCTTCATCGTCTTCGTCATCATGGGCATCGCCGGAGCTTGGGATTGAGCGCGCGCGCGCCGGAGCGGCGTCTGGTCGGCAAGTTCACCACCGCCGTGTCGCGCGAGATGGTGTGGGAGACGCCCGACGGGCTGGAGATCGAGACGCGCGATCAATATGACGTCTCGCGCAAGGCGGTGCTCTTCGAGGACGTGATGCTGGTGACGTACCACCGCCAGTTCGGCCTCATGTTCTTCTTCCTCAACGGCCTGGGCATGGCGTTTTTCATCATGATGATGACCATCCTGATGAGCATGAAGGAGAACGTGGCCGGCGCGGTCTTCGGCCTGCTCGCCGTGCCGTTCCTGGTGGCCATGGCCGTGCGCGCGATCCTGAAGGTGGACGTGGTGACGGTCTTCGGCCGCCGCTCGAAGGCGTCGATGCACTTCTCGTTCAGGAAGCAGCGCGCGCGTCAGGTGTACGGCTCGATCTGCTCCAAGGTGCGCCAGGTGCATCGCCAGCTCGAGCAGCAGCTCGCCGCCGAGGCGGCGGCCGATGTAGGGCCG
>DASYMJ010000257.1:0-7197 GCA_036009105.1 Thermoanaerobaculia bacterium
TCATCGAGGATGCGATCCAGGAGCTGACCGTCGTCACCGCCGCGGTCTCCGCCGAGTACGGCCGCTTCACGGGCGGCGTGGTGAACGTGCTCACGCGCTCCGGCGGCAATGAGCTGAGCGGCACGGTGCGCGATACGGTGAGCAGCGATCAGTGGACGGCGCGCACGCCGCTCGCGGTGGAGCCGGATCACCTCGACAAGCTCAACAACGACTACCAGGCCACCGCCGGCGGCCGGGTCGTGCGGGACCGGCTCTGGTTCTTTCTGGCCGGCCGTTACGCGGAGCGCTCGAAGGCGCTGGCCACGATCGGGACGAACATCCCGTACCCGAACGGAACGCACGAGGCGCGCTACGAGGCCAAGCTGACCGCGAACCTCAGCCACAGCCATACCATCGTCGGCTCGTACATGAACATCCACCAGGGCGAGGTGAACTCCTCCCTCGGCGCCTCGGAGCTGGCCGTGCTGGAGAACCGCTCCACGCCGAACTCCATCGGCTCGCTGCACTACACCGGCATCCTCTCCCAGAACTTCGTGGCCGAGGCGCAGTACCACCGGAAGTTCTTTGCGTTCGAGGCGGCGAACCCGATCGAGCGCGATCGCATCGGCGGCACGACGATCGTGGACATCAACACCGGCGGCATGATCGGCTCGCCCGTCTTCTGCTGGACCTGCAGCAGGACGCAGCGCAACAACCACGACACGATCCTGAAGGGGTCGTGGTTCGCCTCGCCGCCGCGCGGCGGCAATCACAACGTGGTGTTCGGCTTCGACGACTATCACGAGAACTCCATCGAGAACGTCCACCAGACACCGAGCGACTTCGTCCTGAACGCGGAGCTGATCTTCGTGGGAGACAAGGCCTACGCGCACGTCGTGCCGGGCGAGAGCGAGCTGGATTTCGACCTCATCCCCACCTCCACGCAGCCGGCGGACTACGGCACGCGCTCCCTCTTCGTCAACGACCGGGTCGACTTCGGCACGCATCTCTCCGCAAACCTCGGCCTGCGCTACGACCGCTCGCGCGGCTTCGACCAGATGGGCGTCCTGCAGGCGAAAGATGCCGGCCTCTCGCCGCGGCTGGGCATCATCTACGACGTGGCGGGGAACGGGCGCGATCGCATCAGCGCGAGCTACAGCCGCTACAACTCGCGCATGCAGGAGCGCATCGGGCAGCTCGCCGCGGGAATCGGCGGCGTCACCTCGTTCTGGACCTACAGCGGCGAGGAGATCAACGGCGATCCGAGCGAGCTCCTCTCCACGGCGGAAGTGCTGCGCCGCGTATTCGCCTGGTTCGATGCGAGCGGCGGCTACGACAACCTGGACGATCTGGTCTTCCGCTCGGCCTCCGGCCAAGTCGAGATTCCGCGGACGCTGCAGACGCCGGGCATGGACGAGGTCGCGCTGGGCCTCGGCCATCAATTCGGCGAGCTCGGGTTCCTTCGCGCGGATCTGGTGCGGCGCAAGTGGGGCCGCTTCTACACGCAGACCGTCACCCGCGCCACGGGCACCAAGCTCGATACCGCCGGCACGAAGCAGGACCGCGTGCTGCTGCAGACCAACGAGACGAACCTGGAGCGCAATTACACCGGCCTGGTGATGCAGGGCGCCGCCAACTGGTGCCGCTTCACCGCGGGCGGCAACTACACCTGGTCGAAGTTGCGCGGCAACGTGGAGCAGGAGAGCGCCGGCTCCGGCCCGGTCTCCATCCCTTCGCCAGGCAACTACTATCCGGAGTACACCTCGTTCCCGCGGTACGCGCCGGTGGGCGATCTTGCCGGCGACGTGCGGCATCGGGCGAACGTGTGGATCGGGTACGAGCTGGGGACGAGCATCGGCCGCTTCAACTTCTCGCTGCTGGAGCAGTATCACAGCGCGCGAAACTACAACGCGGTCGCGAATATCCGGCTGAACGGCCTCATCACCAACCCCGGCTACACCACGCCGCCCACCGTGCTGCGCTACTTCTTCGCGCCGCGCGGCTCGCTGCGCCTCGACTCGGTGACCTCGACCGGCATCGGCATCAACTACGCGCGGCGCATCGCCGGCTACGAGCTCTTCGCCGAGGTTGATGTGCGGAACGTGTTCGGCGAGCAGGCCCTGGAGGACCCGGGCGGGATCAACACCATCATCCGGACGAACACCCTCGACCGCAATCTGGCGCAGTTCAACCCGATCACGACGGCGCCGGTGGAGTGTCCGCGGGACGTCGCCACGACGTCCGTGCAATGCCGCGGAGTTGCGAACTACCAGCTCTCGGCCGACTTCGGCAAGGCCATGAGCCCGACCGCATACCAGGAACCGAGGACGTACGGCTTCTCCCTCGGCCTCCGTTTCTGAGGAGACGAACGATGCGCAGAATGATGATCACCCTGCTGCTCTCCATCACGCTCGCCGCCGCCGCGCGGGCGGAGGATCTGGACAAGCTCCGCGCCATGCAGGCCCTCCAGGATCACGAAGGCATCATGCACGAGCCGATGCCCACCACGCCGGAAGGGCGGGCCATCCGCATCCTCGCGCTCTACGCGAACTGGGTGAACGCGCAGGCGAAGCGGGAAGGGGAGGCGCTGGTCCGCGAGTTGCCGAATGACCCGTGGGCGCTGGCCGTCCAGGCGAACGAGGTGGGCAACGCCGTCGGCAGGAGCGATGAGATGGTGGCCGTCACGGGCAAGATGCTCGCCGCGGCACCGCGGCCTCTCCCCGACCGGCTCCTCCGCTCGCGCTCCCGCGCGCTGCAGATGGCGGGCCGGATGGACGAGGCGCGCGCGCTGCTCGACAAGTTGCCGGTGACCTCGACCACTCGCGTCGAGCGCGCCAACATCCTGCAGAGCGAGTCGTTCACCAGGAAGAAGCCGGAGCTGATGGACCAGGCCATCGCGCTGCTGGAAGAAGGGCGCAAGGCCGATCCGGGCGACGTCGCCCTGCGCGTGACGCTCGGCCGCATGCTGGGCAGCAATCGTAAGCAGTGGGACAAGGCGCTGGAAGTCCTGCGCGAGGCGGCAGCGCTCACGCCGTCGCTGCGCGTTCACGACGCGCTGTGGGACGCGCTGGCCGCGCAGCGGAACATGACCACCGAGCAGAAGAACGCCGCGATCGATGCGGACATCGCCTCGCTGCCGGCCGAGCGCCGCGACTGGCCGGAGACGCGTCTCGCGCTCTCGCGGCAGTACCGCGATCTCAAGCTGGACGACAAGGCGAAGGAGATCGAGGACGCCATCTTCCGCGACACTCCGGAGTCCTACGCCGCGGAACAGGTGCTCTGGAACCGCTACATTGCCGCGCTCAGGGCCGGCACGGGAGAGAAGACGCCGGAGCAGAAAGCGGAGAGCCGCCGGCTGCTGCGGGCGATGATCGATTATCCGCATCACGCCAGTGCGCCGCTCGTGGCCGCCGCGTACGAGTCGCTGTTCTACCTGCTCAACGAGGATCCGGCCACCACCAACCAGGAGCTGCTGAATGCGGTGCGCCACATGGAGCTGGCGGGCGAGGAGTCGCCCGATCAGGTCTACGGTGCCGGCGCCCGCGCCCTCGCCGACCGCGGGATCGAGCTCGCGTACGCGGAAGAGCTGGCGCGGAAAGCCGTCGCCGGCGCGCCGCGCGTGCTGGCCGACGAGAAGACGGCGACGAGCGATCCGGCCGAGCTGGCCCAGGCCGAGGCGTACATCAACGGCGGCGTGCACGACACGCTCGGCTGGGTGCTGCTGCAGAAGGGCGATGCCGCGGGCGCGAAGAAGGAACTGCTCGCCGCCTACGAGCTCCTGCCGGCAAGCGACAACGTCGTCTATCACCTCGGCCAGTACTACGAACGACGGGGCCAGCTTGCGAAAGCGGAGGAGATGTATCGCAAGGGCACGCTCCTCCAGACCGCCCGCAAGAACAAGAGCCCGGATGCCTTGAAGGCGCTCTATCAGAAGCGCAACGGCTCGCTGAAAGGCTACGAGGCCTACATGGCCACGCTCAAGGACAAGGATGCGAACGCGCGGCGCACCAGGATCCTCGCCTCGAAGATCAGGAGCCCGAAGGCCGCCCCGCCGTTCGCGCTGGCCACGCTGGAGGGCGGCAAACGCGCGCTGGGCGACCTCAAGGGGAAGGTGGCGGTGATCAACTTCTGGGGCATCTGGTGCAGCTGGTGCGTGCGCGAGATGCCGGACTATCAGGCGCTGGTCAAAAAGTACGCGAAGGATCCAAAGGTCGCCGTCTTCACCGTCAACAACGATCCCGATCTGGAGAAGGTGAAGACGTGGATGAAGGAGCAGCAGTACGACTTCGACGTTCTGGTCGATGACGGCTGGGTGGGCAGGCAGTCGGTGCATGGCTTTCCCACCACCTGGTTCATCGACCCGAAGGGACGGCTGGCCTTCGAGAAACACGGCTGGAGCGAGAAGCTGGTGGAGGAGTTCAGCTGGCGGATCGATGCGCTGAAGGAGTGACGTCCGTACAATGACGCGCGTGCGACTCTACCGCGCGCGCGTCTTCAGTCCGGTGGCCGACCCGTTCAAGAGCGAGGTCGCCTTGTCGTACGTCGCCCACGAGGATGGCTACGTGGCCGTCGACGAGGCCGGCCGCATCGCTGATGTCGGCGCGTGGCCGCCGCCTGCTGCGGAAGGTCACGAAGTCATCGATCTGGGGCGCAACGCGCTCCTCTCGCCGGGCTTCATCGACACGCATCTGCACGCGCCGCAGCTGGAGATGATCGGCTCGTACGGCGGCCATCTGCTGGAATGGCTGAACCGCTACACGTTCCCCACCGAGGCGAAGTTCAGCGATCCGGAGCACGCGCGGGTGGTGGCGAAGGCGTTCTTCGACGTGCTGCTGCGCCACGGCACGCTCTGCGCGCTCGTCTTCTCGACCATTCACGCCGAGGCCACGGACATCTTCTTCGCGGAGGCGGAGCGGCGCGGGTTCCGCGGCCTGATCGGCAAGACGATGATGGACCGCAACGCTCCGGAGTACTTGCTGGAGAACGCGAAAGACTCGTACGAGCAGAGCCGCGCGCTGCTGCAGAAATGGCACGGGCGGGGACTGCTGCACTACGCCATCACCCCGCGCTTCGCGCCGACCTCCACGCCGGAGCTGTTGGAGCGCGCCGGCGACCTCAAGCGCGAGTTCCCTGGTGCCTACGTCCACACCCACATCTCGGAGAACCGCAACGAGGTGGAGTGGGTGCACCAGCTCTTCCCCGAGGCGGAGTACGCGGACGTGTACGACCGCTACGGTCTGCTCAGTGAGAAGAGCGTGCTCGCGCACGGCGTCCACCTGAGCGATGAGGAGCTCGACCTGCTGCGCGCGCGGAAATCGCGCATCGCCCACTGCCCGAACTCGAACCTCTTCCTCGGCAGCGGCCTCTTCCCTTTGCACCGCATCCTCGATGCCGGCGTCGTGGTCGGCCTCGGCAGCGACATCGGCGCCGGCACGACGCCTTCCCTCTTCACGGCCATGGCCGATGCCTACAAAGTGCAGCAGGTGCAGAGCGTCTCCCTGAGCCCCTTCCACCTCTGGTACCTGGCCACCCTCGGCGGCGCCTGCGCTCTCTCTCTGGATGCCGAGACCGGCAGCCTGGAGGCCGGCAAGTCGGCCGACTTCCTCGTGCTCGACATCCAGGCCACGCCGCTCCTGGCCATGCGGGGCGGGCGGGCGACTTCGATGGAGGACCTGCTGGCGGCGTTCATCTTCATCGGAGACGACCGGGCGGTGCGGGAGGCGTACATAGGCGGGCAACGGGTGTCCGGGTCATCCTGAGGCCGGCAGAGGCCGAAGGATCCGTACCGATCTCGCGCCGCGCCTGAAGATACGGATCCATTCGCCCTCCGCGGGTCTCAGGATGACACTGCCCGCTGGCCCACCCTTTGCGCCGTGTCAGCTTCAGGAGGTACCTATGACCCGCACTTTTGGTGCTTTTGGGCTCGTACTGCTCACGGCGATGTCCGCTTTCGGCCAAACCAGTTCCCCCTGGAGGACATCGGCAGACGTGATCGAAGGCAGCCGCGGCTCGATCGTCGGCACCGTCACGGACGCGAACGACGGCCGCAATGAGCTGACCCTCGACACCGACGATCCGGCCGACTCCCCCATCCGCGTCGTGACGGACTCGGTCTCCACCCAGTACAACGGCTTCGGCGGCGTGATCAACGGCGCGCCGGAGATCTACGTCGGCTCCAAGGGCTTCGCCAACGTCCGCCTGGGCGACCGCGTCGAAGTGCGCGGCTCCGGCAACGCGAACCGCACCATCCGGGCCGACTACGTGACGCTGCGCGGCCGGGCCATCGAAGCCAGCCAGGTCGGCGTCGGCGAGACCCGCCCGCCCGGCCAGGTCTCCACCCCCACCGCCGGCCCCACCACCAGCGCGAAAGCGGGCGACCAGTTCGGCCGGGTGGAGGGCCTGGTGCGCCAGGTGAACGGGCAGCAGAACCTGATCGTCATCGAGACGGACGGGCGCGAGATCGTCACCGTCCGCACGGCGCGGGCCACGCCGGTCTGGTACCACGGCGAGTCCTACAACGTGCAGAACCTGGACGTGGGCGACCGCATCCGGGTGGAGCTCGAGCCGCGCTCGGGCGGCAGCAACCTCGTCGCGCGCAGCATCGACGTCGTGCAGTCGGTGCAGGACAACGCGAACACCACCACCACGCGAGTCGGCTCGATCAGCGGCCGCATCACCTCGGTCGACCGGGCGAACAACGCGGTGCGCATCGACACCAGCGGCCGCGGCGACGAGGTGCGCATCGATCTCCGCAGCGCGAACGACGCCACCGGCCGGGCCATGCGCGCCACCGACCTGCGCGTCGGCGATACGGTGGAGGTCAGCGGCTCCTACAGCGCGAACCAGATGAACACCTTCAACGCGACGACCGTCCGGATGACGGAGGACGTCTTCGCCAGCCGCCCACCCGACACCGGCACGCCCGACTACGGCGCCGGAGCGGGCGACTTCACCACGGTGACGATCTACGGCACCGTGACCGGCACGCTCGCCGACGGCCCGCGCCTGACCATTCGCGACGGCCAGGGCCGGACCATGCGCGTTCTCGTGACGGAAGACTTCGTGGTGCGCGGTAAGACGACCACGGCGTACCAGACGGCGGACCGCCTCAAATCGGGCGATAGCGTGGTGGTGAAGGCGTACCAGGACCCCACGGGCGACTACATCGCCCAAACCATCAAATTACGGTGATATGGGCCGGCTGAGAGCCGGCCCTAC
>DASYMJ010000258.1:0-10776 GCA_036009105.1 Thermoanaerobaculia bacterium
AGGCACCGGACGGAATCGTCGAAGGTCTCGAGGATCCCGAACATCCCTTCTACCTCGGCGTGCAGTGGCATCCGGAGGACATGATGGGAGAGGAATCGGCGGCGCGCATCTTCGGCGCATTCATCGAGGCGGCGCGGCGCCATGCGGAAGAAAGGAAACAGGCAGCGACGGAGATGTCACCCGCCGGTAGCATTGCCGCGGAATAGCATTCTCGCGAGCGCCCGTTTCGGCTCGGTAACGGAGGACCTCCATTGAAACGTCTCGTTCTGCTCGCCGTGGTGCTCGCGGCATTCGCGCCGTCCGCAATCGCCGGCCCATGGATCAAGTCGCTGGTCACGGCGCAGAAGAAAGCGAAGGACAAAGAGCGCCTCATCTTCGTCGACCTCTTCGCCGACTGGTGCGGCTGGTGCCATCGCATGGAGCAGGAAGTCTTCCCCTCCGCCGCTTTCCAGATGGCCACCGACGACATGGTCCTCCTCCGCCTCAACACCGAAGACGGCGGCGAGGGGACGCAGCTGGCCCAGAAGTTCGGCGTCAACACCCTGCCCACCTTCCTCGTCCTCACCCATGACCTCACCGTGGCCGGCATCATCCGCGGCTACGCCCCGCCGAACGACTTCGTCAAGACGCTGACCGATGTCGACAAGCAGTACCAGGGCTTCCTCAAGCTGGCGGCGGATGAGCCGAAGTTCGGCAGCGACTACGACAAGCGCCTCCAGCTGGCCAAAGAGCTCCACGCCCGGCAGAAGGTGAAGGAGAGCGAGACGCGCCTCAAAAAGCTGGTCATCGATCCGAAGGCGCCGACCGCCATCCGCGACCAGTCGTACCTTGAGCTGGCCATGGTGCAGTTCGAGAACCGCCGCTACGACGATTCGCTGAAGACCATCCGCGAGTTCGGCAAGGTGCAGTCGAAAGGGGAGTCGCTGGAGCGGGCCAAGGTGCTCGGCGCACAGGCCTACATGCTTCAGGGCAACCTCCTCGGCGCGGTCAACGAGCTGCGCAACTTCAAGGCGACGTTCCCCAACTCCCAGTTCATCCGCAACGTGGACATCCTCCTGCCGCAGATCGAGCAGCAGCTTCAGGCTCAGAAGTAAATGATGCGGTTCGCGCGGGCGCTCGTTCCTGCTCTGCTGCTCATCGCCGCCGCCACCGCCGGGGCGCAGCTCGACGGCTCGTCGGGCGCGCCGCCGGCCGGGCCGCTGGTCACCGCGACGGGCGTGGTCACCGCGCGCCAGGGCGATGACGTGCAGGGCACCATCACGGCGAAGATCATCGAAGGCTGGCACATCAACTCCGCCAAGCCGCTCAGCGAGTACGTGATCCCGACGACGCTCACGCTGACCACCGCCGACCTGGCCGGCGAGCCGCGGTTTCCGCCGCACGAGCTGAAGGCGTTCAGCTTCAGCGGCGATGAGAAGATCGCCGTCTACGAGGGCACGATCCGGATCCCCTTCTCGGCCAAGCTAAAGCCGGGCGCCACGGAGATCCTCGGCACGCTGAATTACCAGGCGTGCAGCGACAAGGTCTGCCTGCCCCCGAAGAAGGCGGCGCTGAAGATCGCGGCGACGCCGGTCGCGGGCGCACCGGCCACCGCGGCCCCGAGCGGCGCCTTCACGCCGCTCAGCGCGGCGCCGAAAGGCGGCGGCTCGCTCTTCGGCAGCGACATCGGCTCCACCTTCGCCTCCCACGGCCTGCCGCTCACCCTCTTCGCCATCTTCATCCTCGGCCTGGCCCTGAACCTCACCCCGTGCGTCTATCCGCTCATCCCCATCACCATCGGCTACTTCAGCTCCCAGAGCGGCGGCAGCCGAGGGCAGCGCGCCGCGCTCTCGTCGCTGTACGTCGTCGGCATCGCCATCACCTATTCGGCGCTCGGCGTCTTCTCCGCGCTCTCCGGCCGCCTCTTCGGCGCGTGGCTGCAGCTGCCCGGCGTGCTGATCTTCTTCGCGCTGCTGATGCTGGTGATGGCCTCCTCCATGTTCGGCGCGTTCGAGATCCGCGTGCCGCACTTCATCGCCGACCGCTCCGGCGGCCGGGCCGGTCTGGCCGGCGCGCTGACCATGGGCCTGCTCATCGGCATCGTCGCCGCGCCGTGCGTGGGGCCGTTCGTGATCTCGCTCATCGCCCTGGTCAGCTCCACCGGCTCGCCTCTGCTCGGCTTCCTGATGTTCTTCGTCCTCGCTCTCGGCCTGGGCGTGCCGTACCTCCTCCTCGGCATCTTCTCCTCCGGCCTCTCCGCCATCCCGCGCAGCGGCATGTGGATGGTGCAGGTGAAGAAGGCGATGGGCTTCATCCTCATCGCCATGGCTTTCTACTTCCTCCGCCCGCTGCTGGGCGACGACATCTTCCGCTGGGGTGTGGCGCTCAGCCTGCTCACCGGCGCCGTCTTCCTGTTCCTCACCCGCACGCCCGGCGCGCGCGTGCTGCGCCTCGCCATGGCCAGCCTGCTGCTCGTGAGCGGCGTGGCGTTCGCGCTTCCGCGCAATCACGGTGCCGGCATCAGCTGGGAAAAGTACGACGCGAAGGCGCTGGCTGCCGCGCGCGCCGCCGGCAAGCCGGTGGTCATCGATTTCTACGCCGACTGGTGCCTGCCCTGTAAGGAGCTGGACGAGAAGACGTTCCCCGACGCGAAGGCGAAGGACGAGCTGGCGCGCTTCGTCCGCTTCAAGGCGGACCTCACCTCGGCCGAGAGTCCGCTGACCCGGGAGCTGACCAGGCAGTACGGCATCGTCGGCGTCCCCACGCTCGTCTTCCTCGACGGCAGGGGGGAGGAGCGGAAGGAGCTCCGCCTGACCGGCTTCGAGCCGCCCGCGCAGTTCGCCGAGCGCGCGGGCAAAGTGCGCTAACGGGTAAAGACGAAGTTGAGGAACAGCCGGTTCGACTTCAGGTCGACGCCGAAGTCCTTCGTCTCCAGCCGCTCGTATTCGGCGCCGGGGACGATGTACCAGTTCGACTCGCCGATGCGGATCAGCACGCCGGTCTCGGCGCGCCAGCCGCTGGTATCGGAGTTCACGCGCTCGCCGAGGCGGTCGAACTTGGCGCTGCCGATGTAGCCGCGGGCCGTGCCGTACCAGCCGACCTGCGCCCGGTTGGGGGTGTGGAGATGGACGCCGGCCGTGACGGCCTGATGGTCGAGATCGAGGTCGGAGAAGATGGAGCCGCCGAACAGCCGGGCGCCGCCGAGGCGGATGGAATCGATGCGGATGCCGCCCTGCAGGTCGAGGATCGGCGCGATGGCGTAGCCGACCGTCGCTTCGCCCCAGTTGCGCTCGTAGTCGCTGGTGTCGGCCACGACGTCGAGCAGGCTCGCCCCGTTCGACGGGTCGTGGTTGTACAGCCAGTCGAAGACGACCGCGCCGTTGCGGTAGTCGCCCACCAGGCCGAAGCTCGTCTGCCGGCCGGTCTCGACGCGGCCGAGGTCGACGTCGAGGTCGGTGGAGTAGCTGCTGATGCGCGGGCCGATGGAGAAGGATGGACTGGGCTGGGCGGATGCGACGGCGGCGAGGAGCGTCAGGGCGGCGAAAAGAGCGATCCGTTTCATGGCGCGCGCTGCTTTTGCACGGCTCGGGCCTATAGAATCGCGCCCGCCATGCTCACCGCCAAACAGCGCCAGTTCCTCAAAGGCCTCGCCCATCCGCTCTCACCCGTGGTCCGGGTGGGAAAGGGAGGGGTGAGCGACGCGGTGGTGGAAGAGACGAAGAAGTCGCTCGAGGCCCACGAGCTGATCAAGGTGCGCATCGAGGTGGAGGACTCCAAGGAGCGCCGCGCCACCGCCGAGCGCCTCGCTACCGCCACCGGCTCGCACGTGGCCGCCGTGATCGGCAAGACGGCGGTGCTGTTCAGGGCGCGGGCCGAGAAGTCGAAGATACGGTTGCCTTAGTTACTGGTTGCTGGCAGACACGCCGAGGCACAAGTAACCAGCAACCAGTAACCAGCAACTCAGGGTCTTCCCGCCCGCGACTCCTTCGCCACCACCTTTGCCGTCGAGCCGCCCGCCTCGCCTGTCGGGATAGGGGCGTCGTTCGGCTTCTGCGGGTCGCCGGACTGGATCGGGGTCACGACCGGGAGGGCGGTGGTGGGGGGGAGGGGGTCGGGCAGGCGGAAGGTCCACGTCGCCTCGCGGCGGCGGCCCTTGCTGTCCGTGGCCCAGACCAGGGCGCGGTGGTACTTGCCCTTGAGCGAGGTCAGGGCGTCGCGGATGGTCAGGGTGATGGAGCCGTCGCGGGGGTCGTAGGTGAAAGGCGTCGTGCCGGTGGTGCTGATCAGGGCCATCCCCACCGTGCGGGGGTCGAGGGTCTGGAAGTTCGGGATGCGGGCGGAGATCACCGTGGACGGCGCCACCGCGGTGTCGACGATCTGGCCGGGGAGGGGCGTCATCTGGGCCAGCTGCATCGGGGCGGCTCCGAGGTAGTGGCGGAAGGCGGCGAAATCCATCTTCTTGTCGATGATCACCCGGCGCATGCGCAGCGGATCGCTCCCCTTCTTCACCTTCCCGAAGTCGCAGGTGAGGGCGGCCTCGTAGCCGGCGGCGCCGGCGGCCCTGGCCACCCGCGTGTCGTAGTCGCCGTACGGATACGCGATGAAGGAGACCTTCTTGCCCGTATGGCGCTCCAGGATGCGCTTGCTCTCCGCCAGTTCCTTCTCCAGCCAGGCGGCATAAGCCTTGTCATCCAGATCGGCGTGGCGGCGCTGGGTGAGGAACGGGTGGTTGAGGGAGTGGCTCTGGATATCGACGCCGGCGTCCGACATCTGCTTGACCTGATTCCAGCTCAGGGCGTGGTTCGTCTGGCCGATGATGTTCGGATAAATGAATAACGTGAACGGCATTTTGAGCCGCTGCAGCTCGGGGAACGCCTCGGTGTAGGCGCTGCGCCAGCCGTCGTCGATGGTGATGACCACCGCGTTGGGGGGGATGGAGGCGCGCTTGCCGACCACGAATTCATAGAGGTGGCGCAGCGGGATGACGTTGTAGCCGGTCATCTGCAGGTAGCGCAGATGCTGCCGGAACGTCTCGCGGCTGATCTCCATGCGCGGGTCGGCGGGCGACTCCACGATGTGATAGCAGAGGACCGACGCGGTAGGGGTTTCGTCGCGCGGCGGCGGGGCAGCAATCGAGATAGTCGAGTAGAAGAGGAAAAACGTCGCCAGCAACGCCCGCGCGGTCATGTGTCCCGTCCCTGCCGTGAAGATCAATGAAGTGGATTGCCGCCCTGCAATCGTGGTGCCCCCGGCCGGCACGGTCCGTCTGCGTTGGTTGGCCAGGCCTCGGCGGGCTTTGGCGTCACCACAAACGGTTGTCGTACTGGCGGAGAGCTGTTCTGAGTGATACGAACCCTATTGTAGTTGCGTCGGGCGCGTCAGGGAATCGGTTCTTCGCGTTGACGGTTCAGGCGGCCTGAAATAGAGTCCACCCCCTCGCAAGGAACAGGAAACCATGGACCGTCAGCACCGCAGAGACCTCAAGCACGACAAATTCGTCGACGAAGTCGGCGCCTTGTCGATCCGGGCGCGGGAGAATCAGCGCTTCCTGTACCTCATCGTGGCCGGCATCGTCGCCCTCTGCCTGATCGGGTACGGCATCTACTTCTACCGGTCCAATCAGGAGCAGAAGGCGCAGGCCGCCCTGGCCAGCGCCATCGAGACGGTCGACTCGCCGCTGATCGTCGCCGGCCAGCCCAATCAGGACCCCCGGGCCAGGTTCAAGACCGAGGCGGAGCGGAGCGCGGCGGCGGAGACGCAGCTCAAGACGGTGCAGACCAAGTTCGGCGGCAGCGACGCCGCGGACGTCGCCGGCCTCTATCTGGCCCGCATCTACGCCGCCAAGGGCGACCTGCCCGGCGCGAAGAAGATGCTGCAGGACTTCATCAACGAGCACCCCAGGCACGTCCTGGTCGGCCCGGCGCGCTACAGCCAGTACCAGTTGCGCATCGACAACGGCGAAGCGGCCCAGGTGGCGAACGAGCTGAACCAGGAGCTGGCCAAGACCGACGGGCAGATCCTCCCCGGCGACTCCATGCTCGCCCTCCTCGCCCACGCCTACGACGTGCAGGGGAGCAGCGACAAGTCGAAGGAAGCCTATCGCCGGATCATCACCCAGTACCCGGACTCGCCGTATGTGCTGGATGCCCAGCGCAGGGTGGGCGCTGCCACCTGATAGCAATCCTCACCGCCATCCTCATCCTCTGGCTGCTCACCCTGGGCAGCACGATCCTCAACCTGCTGCTCATCCCTCGCCTGCGGCGGGCCGATCCCCGCCGCGCGTTCGTCTCGGTGATCATCCCCGCCCGCGACGAGGAGCGCGCCATCGGGCCCACCGTCCGCGCGCTGCTGGCCCAGACCCACCAGGCGCTGGAGGTGATCGTGGTCAATGACCGCTCCACCGACCGCACCGGCGAGATCCTTCGCTCCATCGACGGGGCGATCGTCATCGACGGCGAGGAGCCGCCGCCCGGCTGGCTGGGCAAGCCGTGGGCGCTGCATCAGGGAAGCAAACGGGCCCAGGGCGAGCTGCTGCTCTTCATCGATGCGGACATCATCTATGCGCCGGATGCGGTCGGCGCCGCCGTGGCGCGGCTGGAGGACTCGGGCATGGCGATGCTCACGCTTTTCCCTCGGCTGGAGATGCATGGCTTCTGGGAGCACATCGCCATGCCGATGCTTCCCATCACCGGCCTGAGCGTGCTGCCCACCTGGCTGGGCAACCGCACGCGCATCCCGCTGCTGGCCATCGGCGGCGGCACCGGCAACCTGGTCCGCCGCGCCGACTACGAGGCGATCGGCGGCCACACGGCGCTGAAAGACGCGGTGGTGGATGACGTCGCCCTGGCCCGCCTCATCCGCCGCGGCGGCCGGCACAGCGAGATCGTCCGGGCCGACGACCTCGTCTCCCTGCGCATGTACTACGGCGCGCGCGAGATCGTGGAGGGCTTCACCAAGAACTCCTTCGCCGTGATGGGCCGCAGCTACCTCGTCGCGGTGGCGGGCATCCTCTTCATGAACGCTTTTCACCTCCTGCCGTACGCCGCCGCTCTCACCGGCGACAAGATCGCCATCGCCACGGTCGGCGTCATCACCCTCACTCGCCTTCTCCTCTACCGCTCGCTGCACTACCGGCTGGACAACGCGCTTTTCGGGCATCCGCTGATGATCGCCTTCTGGGGCTGGGTCTTTCTCCGCTCGGTCTGGTATACGGGAGTGCGCCGGCGCCTCGACTGGCGCGGCCGGACGTACGACGCGCGGCAAACGCGCTTCGGCGCGGACCGGTGATGTTCTTGCAAGGGCCGCCATGGAAGGAGAAGTGCCACAATGACCGATAAAACGTTCCTGTCCGATGTCACCGAGCTGCGCCGCCGAGCGCGGCAGCACATCGAGGAGGGAGCCGTCACCGGCGCCTATTCAGGCGACCGGGAGACGATCATCAAGATCCTCAACGAGGCGCTGGCGACGGAGCTCGTCTGCGTCCTTCGCTACAAACGCCACTACTTCATGGCCCAGGGCATCCACTCCGATCCGATCGCCCAGGAGTTCCTGCAGCACGCGAACGAGGAGCAGGGGCATGCCGACCAGCTCGCCGACCGCATCACCCAGCTCGGCGGCGCGCCGAATTTCGACCCCGACGGCCTCACCAGCCGCTCCCACTCGGAGTACGTGGAAGGGGCGAACCTGCTGGAGATGATCAAGGAAGACCTGATCGCCGAGCGCATCGCCATCGACTCCTACACCGAGATGATCCGCTACGTGGGCGACAACGACATCACCACCCGCCGCATGCTCGAGTCGATCCTCGCCGTGGAAGAGGAGCACGCCGACGACCTGGCCAGCTTCCTGGCCGACATGGACAAGGACTGGAAGACGCGCGACCGTTCGGCCGGCTGACGCCGGCCGAACCAAACGATGAAGGATGAAGGATGAACGATGAATAGGGCTTCTCGGCCTCCGTTCATCGTTCCTCCTTCCTCGCTCATCGTTCCGGAATACGCGAATGTTCTAATACCCGAGATGTCCCTCGCCTACCTCAGCTCCCTCTCCTCCGACCCCGACCTGCTCGATGCCTACTCGCACGCGGTCACCGGCGCGGCGGCGAGGATCATGCCGGCCGTCGTCAACATCGAAGTGCGCGGCAGGCGGGGCGAGCGGGGTGGCTCCGGCTCCGGCTTCGTCTTCACGCCGGACGGCTTCATCCTCACCAACAGTCACGTGGTGAACGGCGCCTCGGCGCTGGAAGTCGCGCTGCCGGACGGCACGCGCTACACCGCCGCCGTGGTCGGCGACGACCCGCACACTGACCTGGCCGTCATCCGCATCTCCGCCCCCGCGCCCCTCGACGCCGCCCCCCTGGGCGATTCCGACTCCATCATGCCCGGCCAGATCGCCATCGCCGTGGGCAACCCGCTCGGCTTCCAGTGCACCGTCACCGCCGGCGTGATCAGCGCCCTGGGCCGCTCCATGCGCGCCAAGAGCGGCCGCCTCATCGACGACGTCATCCAGACCGACGCCGCCCTCAATCCCGGCAACTCCGGCGGCCCGCTGCTCAACTCGCGGGGCGAGGTGATCGGCGTCAACACCGCGGTCATCCTCCCCGCCCAGGGCATCTGCTTCGCCATCGCCATCAACACGGCCAAATTCGTCGCCGGCCGCCTCATCCGCGACGGCCGCATCGAGCGCAGCTACATCGGCGTCGCCGGCCAGAACACGCCGCTGCACCGCCGCATCGTCCGCTTCTTCGGCCTCCCCTCTTCCAGCGGCGTGCTGGTGGTCGACGTGGAGAAGGGGAGCCCGGCCGAAAAGGCGGGGCTGGAGATGGGTGACGTCATCGTTGCGTATGGCGAAAAACCGGTCGCCTCCATCGACGATCTGCATCGACTCCTGACCGACGAGGAGACCGGCATCCGGACCTGGCTGACCATCGTGCGCAGGACCGAAAAGCTCACCAAAAGCGTGGTTCCGACGCGGGCCGCGTAGAGGGAGCACGACCTGCCGGAACATGCAGACGGACCAGGCGGGGAGGCTTTGCCTGCCCGCGCAACCGGCCATGCCGGCTCGCCGGAATATGGTAGATTCGAGCCGGTTCTTGCTACGCCATGTCACGACCTGCCGCAGACCGCTTCGCCCAGATCCTCGATCAGATCGTTCATCCGTTTGATCTGAGCCACGACTTCGGGCGGAAGCGCGCTTACGAGGCGACGATCGACTACGCGCGCCAGCATCTGCTCAGCGACCCGCACGCCAACGAGTTCCTCGACGCCGCCGCCAAGCGCCTCGGCTTCGCCGCCATCTCCTTCGACGCCCTGGAGAACCGGGTCAAGGTTCCGAAGGACGCCTGGCTCGACATCTGGATCTCCGACGAGGACGACGAGGTCGCCCTGACCGGCACGCGCGAGGGCATCCAGTACCTCATCGAGCTCCTCTCCCAGCTGCGCGACTCCGCCGATCCCGAGCAGCACGTCCATCTCGACCGCGGCATGCTGCCCATGACCGAGAACTCGGCGAACCTGGTGCTGTTCAAGGAAGAAGAGTCGTGGTTCACCGGCGCCGCTGCCGAAGGCGCGCCGACCGACTTCCCGCAGCGCGAGATCGATCCGAAGCAGATCTACGCCATCCAGTTCATCCACTATCCGCCGGACGACCTCCCCATCAGCGCGCACCGCCTCTATCGCGTGCTCAAGGTGGAGGAGGACGACGGCGTGTCGGCGAACGTGAAGGAGTTCGGCGACGGCCACGACAGCCGCTACTACCGCTTCACCTTCGTCGCCGACAACGACGACCGCTTCACCTACAGCTTCCATCTCGACGACCCCGCCGTGAACTACTTCACGCACCGCGAGATCCTGAAGCTGGCCATGCGCGCCGTTTAGCGCGTCATCCTGAGTCGCGTGGACGACGAAGGATCTCCACCGATCTTGCCGGGAGATTGTTCACCGTCTCCGCGGCTCGGAATGACACCGTGGCCGGATACAATCCCGCCTCCATGACCATCAAGTCCATCGCCGTGATCGGCACCGGCACGATGGGGCGCGGCATCGCCTACCTCTCGGCGCTGGCCGGGTACGAAACCTTCGTCCATGACGCCGAGACGGCCGCTCTCGACGCGGCGCGCGCCTGGCTCGAGTCGACGCTGCGCAAAGGCGTCGAAAAGGGCAAAGTGGCCGAGGACGCCGCGGCCGCCGCGATGAGCCGCGTGCAGCTGGCGCAGGACCTCGAGCCAGCCGTCCGCACCGCCGACCTCATCATCGAAGCCGTCCCCGAGCAGCTCGAGCTCAAGCGCGAGCTCTTCGCCCAGGCCGACCTCTTCTGCGGCGAAGAAGCCATCCTCGCCTCCAACACCTCCTCCATCTCCATCACCACCCTGGCCACGAACGTCGAGCGGCGCGATCGCTTCGTCGGCCTCCACTTCTTCAACCCGCCGCACCTGATGAAGCTCATCGAGATCGTGCGCGGCGAGCGCACCTCCGACGAGACCGTCGCCGAGGTGCGCGCGGTGGCGGAGAGGATGGGGAAGACGCCCATCGTCGTCCGCGATGCCCCCGGCTTCGCCACCTCCCGCCTCGGCGTTGCCATCGGGCTGGAAGCCATCCGCATGCTGGAAGAAGGCGTCGCCACGGCGGCGGACATCGACCGCGCCATGGAGCTCGGCTACAACCATCCCATGGGCCCCTTGCGCCTGACCGATCTCGTCGGCCTCGACGTCCGCCTCGGCATCGCCGAGTACCTGGCCTCGACCCTCGGTCCGCGTTTCGAGCCACCGCAACTCCTGCGCGACAAAGTCGCCGAAGGGAA
>DASYMJ010000259.1:0-4453 GCA_036009105.1 Thermoanaerobaculia bacterium
TGGGCCGGCTGGAGAGCCGGCCCTACATTTTTGTGATGCGCATCCCGGTCGCGTTGCCGTTCCACTGGACGGCGCTGCTCGATTTCCTCAGGCCGCGCTCCGTCGTCGAGACCGTCGGCCCGGACTTCTATCAGCGCGGCGATGTTGTTGTGCGCTTCGATGGTGAGGCGCTCATCACTACCGGCGAAGCGGATCGCGTGCGCCAACTCTTCGATGCGGATGCGGACTCCGTCGCGATCGATGCGCACCTCGCGCGCTTTCCGCTGCTGAACGTGGCGAACAACCGCGGCGTGCGGGTGCCGGGGGCGTGGGATCCGTTCGAGCTGGCGCTGCGCGCCATCGTGGGACAGCAGGTGAGCGTGGCCGGCGCGACGACGCTCATGAAGCGCATCGCCACGCGCCACGGGCTCGAACCGGAAACGGTGGCAAAAGCGGAGAACGTGGGGATGCCGAACGCGCGCTGGGAAACCATCCGCGGACTGGCCAGGGCGGTGGCGTGCGGCGATCTCGTTCTGGCGCGCGGCGCCACGCTGGACGAGACGATCAAGGCCTTGACCAGCATCAAAGGCGTCGGGCCGTGGACGGCGCATTACATCGCCATGCGCGCCCTCCGCGAGCCGGACGCCTTCCCCCAGGGCGACCTCGGGCTGCGCAAGGCGGCGGGCAACGTCACGGATCGGGAACTGCTGCGCCTGGCTGAGCCGTGGCGGCCGTGGCGCGCCTACGCGGCGATGCTACTCTGGCGCTCACTGTGATGCGCTTTTCCATCTATCAGGCGCCGTTCGGCCCGCTCGTCCTGGCCGCCGACGAAACCGGCGCGCTGGCCGAGATCCGCTTCCGCGGCGACCCGCCCGATTCGTGGGAGCCGGACCCCTCCGCGCTGCGCTTCGCCGCCGAGCAGCTCGATGCGTTTTTCGCCGGCCGCTCGCAGAAGTTCGACCTGCCGCTCGCGCCGCGCGGCACCACGTTCCAGCTCTCGGTTTGGAACGCACTGCGCGAGATCCCGTACGCGGAGACGACGTCCTACGGCGAGCTGGCGCGCCTGCTCGGCCGGCCGGCCGCCTCGCGCGCGGTGGGCGCGGCGAACGGCGCGAACCCCATCCCCATCGTGATCCCCTGCCACCGCGTGATCGGCGCGAACCGGTCGCTCACCGGCTTCGGCGGCGGCCTGCCCGTGAAGCGCTGGCTGCTCGATCACGAGGCGCGGGTGGCCGGGCGGGTGCTGCCCTTCTAGCGCGTGATCCACCCGCCGCCGAGGCACAGGTCGTCGTCGTAGAACACGACGGCCTGGCCGGGGGCGACGCCGCGCAGCTTGTGCGCGAACGCCACGCGCGCGCGGCCCTCGGCGAGCGGCGTCACCGTGGCCGCGACGTCCGCCATGCGCGAGCGCACGCGCGCCTGAACGTCAATTGAGCCGGAAGGTGCCGGCCCCGCGATCCAGTGCACCCGCTCCGCGATCAGCTCGTCGCGCTCCAGCGCCGAGCCGGGCCCGATGGTCACGCGCTTCGTGAACGGGTTCACATCGACCACGTACGTCCGCTCCGGCGTGCCGCCCACCTGCAGGCCGCGGCGCTGGCCGATGGTGAACTTGTAGTAGCCGTCGTGCTGGCCCACGACCTTGCCATCCATGTCGACGATCTCGCCCGCGCCCTCGCCCGGCGCGATTCCGGCCTCGCGCTCCACGATCGCGCCGTAGCCGTCCGTCTGCGGCACGAAGCAGATCTCGAACGACTCCTTCTTCCGCGCCACCACCAGGCCCCCTTCCTCCGCGAGATTGCGCACCTCCGGCTTGGTCAGGTGGCCGAGGGGGAAGAGGGCGTCGCTGAGCTGCTGCTGGCTCAGCTCGAACAAAAAGTAGCTCTGGTCCTTCAGCAGGTCGCGCGCCTTGCGCAGCTCGAAGCGGCCGCCGTCGCCCGTGGTGATGCGCGCGTAGTGGCCGGTGGCAATCTTCTCGGCGCCGATGGCCTGCGCCTTCTGGTGAAACAGGTCGAACTTCACGTGCGTGTTGCAGAGCACGCAGGGCGAGGGCGTGGTGCCGGAGAGATAGCCGGCCACGAAGGGGGCGATGACCTTCTCGTGAAAATTGCGCTCGAGGTTGAGCGTGAAGTGGGGGATGTCCAGCTTCCAGGCCACGCGGCGCGCGTCGGCCAGGTCGTCGATGGTGCAGCAGCCGCCGTACGTGGTGTCGGCGTTGCGCAGGTTGTCGTACATCTGCATGGACAGCCCGACGACCTCATGGCCCTCCGACTTGAGCAGATATGCGGCGGTCGACGAATCGACCCCGCCCGACATGGCCACCGCGATCTTCATGGTCAGCAGTGTGTTAACGATACGGGCAGGAGAATGCTTCCGGTCCGGCGGCGAGGGTGGATAGAATGCGCCCGGACTCGAGCACTTGAGCAGCGCACAGCACGACACGACTCCCGCCGCCCGCTCCTTCCGCGTCCTCGTGGTGGACGATGATCCGGGCATCCGCAGGATGATCGTGGCCGCGTTGAAACGGGAGGGGACGTACCAGTTCTTCGAGGCGCCGAACGGGCGCGACGCGCTCGACCTGATGCGCGGCGAGCAGCCGGACGTGGTGGTGCTCGACCTGATGATGCCCATCCTCTCCGGCTGGGACGTGCTGCGCGAGCGGCAGACCGACCCGGTGCTGCGCCTCATCCCGGTGATCATCATCAGCGCGAACCGCGACCCGGAGATCGCGCACGTGGTGGACAAAGGGATCTGCGCGTTCCTGCCCAAGCCGTTCGACATCGGCGCGCTCAGCGCGCTGGTCAGGACCTGCCTGGTGCCGGGCCGGTAGTTGTCAGTTGTCGGTTGTCAGTAGAACCGCCCACAGACAACCGATAACTGACAACCGACAACTGCCTCTACGCCTCCTGCGCGTCGATCACCGCGATGGCGGCCATGTTCACGATGTCGTTCACGTCCACGCCGCGCTGGAGCACGTGCACCGGACGCGACAGGCCCTGCAGGATCGGCCCGATCGCTTCCGCGCCGCCCAGCCGCCAGAGCAGCTTGTAGGCGGCGTTCGCGGCGTCGAGGCTGGCGAAGACGAGCACGTTCGCATCGCCCTGCAGGCCGCTCCACGGATAGTCCACCTGCGCGATCTCCGGCACCACCGCCGTGTCGGCCTGCATCTCGCCCTCCACGATGAGATCCGGCCGGCGATCCTTCAATAGCTGCACCGCCTGGCGCACCTTCTCCGACTGCGGATGTTCCGTGGAGCCGAAGTTCGAGAAGGAGATCATGGCGATGCGGGGCTCGAGGTTGAACCGCCGTGCCGTCTCCGCCGTCAATGCCGCGATCTCCGCCAGCTCCTCCGCCGTCGGATCGATGTTCACCGTCGTATCGGCGAGGATGATCATCCGCCCCTTGAACATCAGCAGGTACGCGCCCGAGACGCGCTTCACGCCGGGCCGGGTGCGCAGGATCTGCAGCGCGGGACGGATCGTGGCCGGGTAGTACGCGTGCAGGCCGGAGATCACGCCGTCGGCGTCCCCCTGCTCGAGCATCATCATCGCGTAGTAGTTGCGGCTGTTCAGGATGCGCCGCGCATCGGTGATGGTGATGCCGTGCCGGCGGCGCAGCTCGTGGAAGCGCTGGGCGTACTGCTCGTACTGCGGCGAGTCGAACACGTCGATCACCGTGACCTTCTCCGGATCGACCTGGTACTTGCGGAGCAGCGGCGCCACCACCTCGTGCCGCACGAGGAGGATGGGATGGGCCAGCTTCTCGTCCACCAGGATCTTCGCCGCACGGATGATCTTCTCCTGATCGCCTTCCGGGAAGACGATGCGCTTCGGGTTCTGCTTGGCCCGGTCGAAGATGAGGTGCATCACGCCGCGGGAGCGCCCGAGGAGGTGCTCCAGGCGGCGGCGGTAGGCTTCGTAGTCCTCGATCGGCTGCTGCGCGACGCCGCTCTCCGCCGCGGCGCGCGCCACCGCCACCGGCACGTTGAGCAGCACGCGGTAGTCGAACGGCTTGGGGATGAGGTACTCCCGGCCGAAGGAGAAGCGCTCCTTCGCGTAGGCGCGGAGCACGGAGTCCGGCACGTCTTCCTTCGCCAGGTCGGCCAGCGCCGTCACCGCGGCGATCTTCATCTCCTCGTTGATGGTGGTGGCCCGGCAGTCGAGCGCCCCGCGGAAGATGAACGGAAAACCGAGGACGTTGTTGACCTGGTTCGGATAGTCGGAGCGGCCGGTGGCCATGATCACATCCGAGCGTGCGTCGACCGCTTCGTCGTAGGTGATCTCAGGGTCGGGATTCGCCATCGCGAACACGATGGGGTTCTTCGCCATCGACCGGACCATGTCGGGAGTGACGATGCCTCCGACGGATAGGCCGACAAAGACGTCGGCGCCTTTCATCGCGTCGGCGAGCGTGCGCGCTTTCGTGTCGGCGGCAAACTCCTCTTTGTACGAAGTCATGTCCGCCGTGCGTCCCTTGA
>DASYMJ010000260.1:0-18843 GCA_036009105.1 Thermoanaerobaculia bacterium
CGGTGGAGTTCGATGTCGTCAATGGTCCCAAGGGGCTGCAGGCGGCGAACGTCACCACGGTCTGATGATCAGGTAGACCGACAAGCAAGGGGCAGGAGCGATCCTGCCCCTTTTTTTGTGCTCAGTCACGAGGAGGAACCATGTCGAGAATCAATGGTGAGAAGGCGCGCGCGGCCGTGGACAGGCGCCGCAGAACGGCTCAGCGGGTCAAGGCGCGCGAGCTGAAGGCAGCGATCATCAAGAAAGCAGCGACCCAAGACGCGCCGCCGCCGAAGAGCTAGTTGTTGTCCCGCTACAGAACGGAGAATTGCGCATGGCAAGACAACGACCGTCCGTCATCAAGAGACAACGTGAGCAGACCAAACGCGAGCGCCAGCAGATGAAGGCGACAAGACGGCAGGAGCGGAAGACCCAGGGCCCGGCGGAAGAATCGCTGCTGGAGGAGACGCTCGTCGTGAACGACGGCGATCTCGCAGGCGTTCCTGTGCCGCCCGAAGCGCTTGCCGTCACATCGGATTAGGGGCCGCTGCAAGCTCCACATGTGAATTGTTGAATTCGGCGCCGTCGTTTTTTCGGGCGTACACAGCAACCGCGCCCTGATCGGCGAGCCTTCCGATCACATGCCGAAGATAGATCGGGGTGTCGGACTGCGTCGGCGCGCCCCCATTCGGTTCCATCCGGGTCCAGCCCGGTTCGCCGGGACCTCCATGTGCGATCCGTTATGGCAGAACCCTGAAGTCTACCCACCGTCCCTGGTTGCTGATGTTGTTGACAGGACTAAGCGCCGGTCGGGCGCTACCGGCAACGATCAATGCCTGAAGGGAGGAGTTCGCCCCGGGCGCAAAGCCGAGAAGCGATGACGCGCTGATCTGGGTCGTTGAATCATGCGGATAAGTTCGCGCAAACGGAGCATTCGCGGTGCCGAATGCATCACGGTACGTCCATTCGATCGTAACGTCCGTCGAACCTGTGGCCACGAAGATGTTCGCGCGTTCGCCAGCCTTACCGAGAAAGCCGAGCAGTCTCGCGCCTGCCGTGTAGTAGTCCGATGCCGATAGAACGGTCGGCGACTGCGCGAGCTCGCCGCCATCGCTGAGCGCCGTATACGTCGAGGTGTCCAGCAATAATGCGCCACCGTCGTTGCGGACGATGGACACACGGGCCGCTCCGGAGCCGCCAGGATAGGCGAGCAGGTAAACGTCACCATAGAAAACGACAGCGTTCGCCGCGATGTTGAAGCTCACCACAGGATCAGAGCTGCTGGCGCTCTGCCCGAGCGGAGTGAACTGCATCTTCCCGGTAGCGACGGAACCGGAAGGATTGAAGAGCTTTACATCGCTCCGAAAAACACTGCCGCCGGCGCCCGACAAATGACCCACCACGGGAACTACCCGCGATGTTGACGTCGTTGGCGCCGGCGTGCCTCCTGACAGCGTCACAGCGAGCGTGTAGGGCCCCTGCCACGGCAACGTCGTCGGGAGCGAGCCGGACCACAGGCTTTCAGCTTCGATGTTGTATGTGCCAGCGGTCGCGAACGTATGGCGTGCAGTGACGTGGCTGGTGCCCCCTCCGGTCACGAGGTTCAGATACGAAATGCGTGAGGTTTCGATCGACGTACCGTTGCCGAGATAGACGTACAGAAACGTCTCGAACGACGTTGACGAAAAATCGATATCGAGGGTCTGTCCGGCCGATACTTTCACAGAGTAGATATCTTCTCTGAGGCCGAGAATGTCAGTGCACGAGCCGGAACTGATCGTGCCGCGAATCGTCGCCGGTGGCACGATGGGCGTCGCAGAACACGCAGCAGCAGCAAACCGGCCACCGCTCAACGCTCGGCTCTTCTGGCGCTCAATAGTGGCTTCGGCCGTTGTTGGATCTTGCTGCCCGCACACGGGAACCGCAGCGCAAACGAGAATGCAGATCGCTATCAGCTTACTCACCATATGGGGCCGCCTTTTCGGAGGAGTGAACTTTGATTTTAGGTCTTTTCCATAAGACCGCGCAACCATCTCGCTCTCCGCGTCTGTCAGAAAACGCATGGCGAGAGCCGACCTTAGTGTTATGTCCCCGCCGTTGTTATTGGATCGATACAGTCTGGCGCGAGCGCATGTTGTACCGCGCGGAGGGTGGGGTTCACCCAGGCCGATCCATGGGAAAGCCGGGCGGTTGCGGAAGTTCGGCAAAGAGGCACGCCTCATCATCGTTACTCGCCGTGCGTGGCATATCCAGATGGGGAGCCGTTGCGCAGCGTCACGACGATCGGCCGTGTCCCGGGCGACGGGCGGTATCGAGTCTCATGAGCGCGATATTTCATGCCTGGCGGCTCGCCTTCAGTTCCTGCCGGCCTGATCGCCCGTGAAGATTTCCTGCGCATAGCACGCGCTATGCAGGTGCAACCGACGCCATGAACATGCTGTGGCTGATCACGGCCTTCTTCGCGGTGGTCGGCATCGCCGTGATTGCGGCGCGCCGGACGCTGGCCAGGGCGCAGTCGATGATCGCGGGCGGCACCGTGCCGGCCGGATGCGTCATCGCCGAGGGCGTGGCGCTGATCGTGATCGGCGCGCTGTTCCTGCTGCTGCGCTAGGGCCGGCTGCGAACAGCCGGCCCCATTCGACAAAACCTACTTCGCGAACACGTCGTCCACCGGCGTGATCTTCACGTTCTCCGGTTTCAGGTTCAGCTTCATCGTGCCGATGATCCTGTCCTCGTCCACGATGTCCTGCGGCTTCGGCGCGTCGTACTTGATCGACGACGGCGCGTCGGAGAGCAGCTTGTCGCGCAGCCCCTGCGCGTCCTGGGTGATGATCACCACCGAGAGGTCCTTCGCCGAGAGGTACTTCTTGATCGCGCGATTGACGTCGTCCCGGGTCAGCTTCGCGTAGCGGGCGCGCATCGTGTCGGTGTAGTCCGGCATGCCGTACCACCACGAGTCGAGGCCGTAGCCGAGGCGCTGGTCCTGCGTCGCGGTCATCAGGTAGATGTTCTTCATCAGGTAGTCGCGGGTCGACTGGAACTGCTCCTCGGTGAGCCCGTTGGCGACCAGCTGCTGCAGCTCGTAGAGCGCGATGCGCAGCGACATGTGCGCGTTCTCCGGCACCACCGGCCGGATCCACACCTCGAAGGCCTGCGAGCGGCGGGCGATGTTGGCCGAGGGGAAGAACTGCCCGCCGGGGCGATTGAAGAACTCGATGTAGGCGTAGTCGCCGTAATTGAGGCCGCGGATCTCGCGCAGGCGGCTATAGAGGCGGCCCGTCGAGGCGCGATGCTCGCCCAGCCAGGCGCGGGCGACGTTCAGCGCCGCAAAGTCCTCGTCCGAGCGGGTGATGGGCAGCGGGCGGCCGAACGAAATGGCCGTCGAGCGCGTGTCCTTCTGGATGATCTCCACCTCCAGGCCGCTCGGCTGATGGCCGGCAATGGGGGCGAGCGACTTGCGGCCGCCCGAAATTGACGGTCCCGCGGGCAGCGCGGCGAGATCGGACTCGAGGCGCGTGACCAGCTCCTCCGGATAGTCGCCGGAGAGGCCGACCACCAGATTGCCGCGCGTGTAGTTGTCGGCGATGAACCTGCGCACGTCGTCGATCGTGATCGCGTTGAGGCCGGCCACCGTGCCGGCGGCGGTGTGCGCGTAAGGAGTGTTCGGATAGAGGTTGGTGAGCAGGCGCTCCTTGCCCAGCTCCTCCTCATTGTTGTTGCGCAGATCCTGCTTGAGGCCGTTCAGCTGCGCGTCCTTCAGGCGCTGGAAGTCGTCGTCGCGGAAGCCGGGGGTGAGGAGGCCGGGCAGCACGACGTCGACGAACCGGCGCCAGTTGTCGCGGTGGATCGAGCCGGTGATGGTGGTCTGCTCCTTGTCCACCTGCGAGTACCACGCGCCGGCGATCGGGTAGAGCGCTTTGTTGATCTCGTTGATGGTCATGTCCTTGGAGCCGGCGTCGGTGATCATCGACGCGGCGAGGGAGGCGAGCCCCTCCTTGCCGGTCGGATCGTTCGCCGAGCCGACGTTGAAGAGCAGCTTGAACTCCACCTGGGGCAGGACCGACTTCTGGGTCACGAGGCGCAGGTCGCTCGGCGCCGCGCCGGCCGCGGCCGGAGCCATCGCGGAGAGCGAGGGCACCGTCTCGATGCCGGCCGGCAACGGGGCGTTGGACAGGGTGGTCACGACCAGGTTGTTGTCCGTGATGTACTTCCGGGCCACCGTCTGGATGTCGGCCGGCGTGAGGCTGGCCAGCTGCTTGTAGTAATGGTTGATCGTGTCGTAGGAGCGCTTGTAGTAGACGAATTCGGCCAGCGTCTGGGCGATGGCTTCCGTGTTGTCCAGGCCGCGCACGAAGTTGTAGCGCGTGTTGCTCTTCGATTCGTTCACCCGGTCGGCCGGCTCCTGCCGGTCGCGCAGTTTGGCCAGCGTGCGCACGATCTCGTCCCGGACGTAGTTCGCGTCCTTCCCATCCTTCACCCGGGCGAAGACCGTGTAGAGCGCCGGGTCGATGGAGGGACCGTTGAAGGAGAAGAGGCGGTCGACCTTCTGCTCCTGCTCCACCAGCCGCTTGTACAGGTCGGAGGTCTGTCCGAACTCCAGATCGAGCGCGGTGTCGAGGGCGGGAATCTCTTTCGAGTTTTCATCCCACCCCGGCACCCGGAACGCGACGGTGACCCAGGGGATGGTCTGCGACGGCCAGGGGACGTGCGCGTAGACCGGCTTGGTGGCCGCCGGCTCCTGCGGGATGTCCACCTGGTACGTGCCGCGCTTCCAGTCGCTCCACGATTTCTCCACCATCGCGAAGACCTTCTGCGGCTCGATGTCGCCGGCCACGATGATGGTGGTGTTCTCCGGCCGGTACCAGCGGCTGAAGAACGTCTTGGAGTAGTCGTACTGGTTCGGCATGTCCTCGATGTCTTTGATGAAGCCCATCGTGGTGTGCTTGTAGGTGTGGGTGGTGTAGGCCGCGTCGCGCTGCACTTCCAGCAGCTTGCGGATGGGGTTCGCCGCGTTCTTGTTGTACTCGCCCAGCACCGCGCGGGCCTCGGTCTTGAACGCCCCCGGCGCGTACGAGAGGTTCTTGAAGCGGTCCGCCTCGATCTCCAGGATTTTGGGCAGGTCTTCCTTGGCGAACGTGACGTGGTAGATCGTCCGGTCGTCGGAGGTATTCGCGTTCTGCCGCGCCCCCGCCTTCTGGATGATGGCGTTGTAAGCCTCGGGGGAGTACTTCTCCGTGCCGCGGAACATCATGTGCTCGAAGAAGTGGGCGAAGCCGGACTTGCCCGGCTCGACCTCGTTGCGCGAGCCGGTGCGCACCGGGATGTAGACCGAGACGATGTTGGGGAAACCGGTGGGGACGGCGATGACTTTGAGCCCGTTGGCGAGGGTGTGCTCGACGGCTTTGAACGGCAGGATCTTGTCGTCCGAGGCGGTGGAGGAGGTCTTCTTCACCACCTCGGCGCCGAAGCCGAGGACGGGCAGCAACGCCCCGCACACGAACAGCGTGAGCATGCGGAATCTCATGTGCTCTCCTTTGGAAATCGTCAGATTTGCGGGCGCATGGTAGCGGAAACGAGGGGGCAGCGGGCGGCGCGCGGGAGAACCCTGCGTTGCCGGATTGTTGCTAGGTGCTCCTGCCCGCTGCCTGCGGTTCGCTGCTCGCCAGTTCGGGATCCACCGGCCCTTCCTTCAGATCCTCCCGAATGATCAGGTCGAGGAACAGCTCGCGGACGCCTTCCTTCCCGCTCTCGCGGTACACGCGGCGGACCAGCGAGGGCTGGAGCTCGATGCCGGTCATCGTCCTCAGGTACTGGCAGAACACCACCGCGCGGGCGCGGAAGGAGACGATGAGCAGCGTCAGCAGGACGAGCGCGAATGCCAGCAGCAGCCAAGTGAGCATCGGTTACAGACCCGGGGCGGAATGCTAACACGGCATTGAAGTTGCGAGGCTGGCCAGGGGAGGGAAAGAGCATGACAGAAGAACGGTACGAGCCGGTCTCGTGCGACTACCACGACCAGCTCGAGGCCGCGGCGATGCACCGCACGCCGGTCGAGCTGGAGTTCGATCTGGACGGCGTGGCGCAGAAGCAGCGGGGCCGCATCGCGGACGTCTACACCACCAATGGCGCGGAGTTCGTCCGCTTCGATTCCGACTCCGGGGCGCTGGAGATCCGCCTCGACCGCATCATCTCCGTGCGCGAAGAGTAAGATGATGTTCGTATGCCCAAGGTCCTCTTCTATGCCGGCACCGCGTTCTGCCTTTTCCTCGCTTTAGGCAGCGCCGCGGAGTCGGCGCGCCAGCTTCAGGGCGCCTCGCTGGCCTTCGCCGCGCTCGGGCCTCTCGGCGCGCCCGCCGTTGCGCGCGCGGCGTGGACGGTGGTGGTGGCGCTCGCGGCCGGCTTCGCCGCCGCCGCGATCTTCGTCCGGATGGCGGCCCTCCTCGCCCCCCGCAACCTCTTCGGCGCTTTCTTCGCGGTGTTCTCCGCCATCGGGTCGATGCTCACCCTCAGCGCGACGATGCTCCTGCAGTGGCGCATGGTCGTCACCGCCTCCCCCCTCCTCGGCGAGCTGCACCTGATGGCCTGCCTCCTCCTCGGCTTCTTCGTCTCCCTGACCATGCTCTCCGTCCGCCCCTACTTTCGCATCCAGGCCAGCCGCGTGCTTTCCGCGCTGGTGTCCTTCCCTCTCCCCATCTTCGCCCTGATCGTGGCCCAGGAGCTGTTCGTCAGCGCGTCTCACGCTCCGCTCCCCACGAGCAGCCCCGCGTCGACCGCCTGGTTCGCCACGATCGCCGTGCTCTTCTTCTCCGTCGCCGTCCACTGCGTCCGCCACCGCCATCTCTTCATCGAGACGACGAACCTGCGGGAGCTGCTGGATGGGCGGGGGAGGGGGCATGTGGGGGCGATTGTGTTCGAGTGAGTGGTTAGTTGCTCGTTACTGGTTGCTGGTTACTGGTAGGTATACTCGTCGTGCCCACTCGAGTGCCCTATCTTCCGGCACCACAACAGCCATGTCATTTCATGATCTTCGTGTGTGGCGCGCGAGCGTGCGGTTCGTCGTGCAGATCTATCGCGTGACACGTTCTTTTCCATCTCATGAGCGCTTCGGTCTGACGGCGCAGCTGCAGCGCGCCGCGGTATCTGTCCCGTCGAACATTGCCGAGGGACATGGGCGCATCACGTCAGGGGAGTGGATCCAGTTCCTCGGCCACGCGCGCGGTTCCGTTTATGAGCTCGAGACACAGCTCATCGTCGCTCGCGAGCTCGGCTACGTCGACGGCTCGACGCACGCGAGTCTTTCCGACACGATCAACGGCATCGGTAAAGGTCTGACGAGCCTCATCGAGGACGCAAAGCGCCGCAAACGCCCCTACCAGCAACCAGCAACCAGTAACCAGTAACTGCCGCCATGCGCTACGCCCCCCTCCTCGCGCTCCTCCTCCTCACCTGCGCGCGAGCCCCGCGAGCGCGCAACGTCATCCTCATCTCCATCGACACCCTTCGCGCCGACTACGTCACCCCCGCCCGCACGCCCCATCTGGCCGCGCTTGCGAAAGAGGCGGTCGTGTACCGCAACGCGTGGTCGCATTGCCCGCTCACCCTCCCCTCCCACCTCAGCATCTTCACCGGCGAGCTGCCGCCGCAACATGGGGTGAGGGACAACGCGGGGTATCGGTTCGAGGCGGCGAAGCATCCCACCCTGGCCGGCGTGCTGCGGGACCGCGGGTTCAGGACGGCGGCGGCCGTCTCGGCGTACGTGATGCGCAAGTCGACGGGGGCGGAGAGCGGGTTCGAGACGTATGACGATGAAATCGGCCTCGTCGATGGGGCGCCGCTCGGCGCCTTGCAGCGGTCGGGGCGGGTTACCGAGAAGATCGCCGAGCAGTGGATCGGCGGGCATCGCGCGGAGCCGTTCTTCTACTTCCTTCATCTGTACGAGCCGCATGAGCCGTATGCGCCGACCTATGAAGCCGACGTGCGCGAGGCCGACGCGATCGTCGGCCGGTTTCTGTCCTTCCTGAAGCGCGGGGGTCTGTATGACGACGCGCTGATCGTGGTCCTCTCCGATCATGGCGAGGGCCTCGGCGACCATGGCGAGCGGGAGCACGGCATCCTGCTCTACCGCGAGGCGCTGCAGGTGCCGCTGATGATCCGCATGCCGGGCGGGGAGGCGCGCACCATCGACGAGCCGATCGGGCTCTCCGAGGTGAAGGGGCAGATTCTGGGGGCGGTGGAGGAGGGGCGGCTGCCGGAGGTGAAAAGGCACGCCCTCTACGCCGAGTCGCTGTTTCCGCGCATTCACATCGGGTGGAGCGAGATCCACTCCCTGGTGCAGGAGCAGGTGCACTACATCGACGCGCCGCGCCCCGAGGCGTACGACCTGCAGCGCGATCCGGGGGAGAGGAAGAACGGCATCGAGGCATACCGCCGCGGCTACCTCCGCGCGCACAAGGACCTGCAGTCGATCGGCGGCGCCTACGCCACCCCCGACGCGGTCAGCGACGAGGAAAAACGCAAGCTCGCCTCCCTCGGATACGTCAGCGCGGGAGGAGGGGAGGAGACGCTCGCCGACCCGAAAGAGCACATCGCCGAGTTCGAGCAGCTCCGCCAGGCGATGCGCGACCAGTCCATCCCGGAGCTCGAGCAGCTCCTGGCCCGGAACCCCCGTTGGTCGGACGTGCGCGACCTCCTCGGCGTGGCCTGGGAGCGCCGCGGCGACTCCGCCCGCGCCGCGAAGATCTACCAGGACGGCATTGTCCTGACCCCGCGCCTGGCGCCGGAGTTCGCTCTCTCCGCCGCCTCCGCCCTCCTCGATGCCGGCCAGTACGCCGACGCCGCGAAGCACGCCCGCTTCGCCGCGGAGCAGGGGGCGCCCGGCGCGCACCTGATGCTGGGCGAGATCGAGCTCGCCGGCGACCACCTTGACGCGGCCGGTGCGGAAGAGCAGGTCGCCGAGCAGAACGCCGCCGAAAAGGCGCACGCCCTCTTCCTCGCCGCGCGCATCGCTTCCGCCCGGCGCGACTTCCCCAGGGCGCTGCAACTGCTGGAGGAATCGGAGCGGGAGCGCCAGCGGATCGGCGCTTCGCTGCCGGAGAACTTCCACTACGTCGCCGCCGATACGCTGGCCCGCCTGGGCCGTGTGCCCGAGGCGATGCGGGAGTTCGAGGCCGAGCTGCGGATGAACCCCCGAAACGGGCGCGCCTACCGCGACCTGGCCCTCTTGCAGACCATCGTGGGCGACAAAGCAGGCGCGGCGCGCACGAAAGAGCGGATGGCCGCGATGGTGAGATGAGTTGCTGGTTACTGGTTGCTGGTTGCTGGTAGACATCGGATAGGCGAAGGCTCATCAGACCAGCAACCAGCAACCAGCAACCAGCAACCAGTAACTGCCTCCCAAGTGGGTCCGCGGCTAACCCTCCGATCAACCCTTGACCCCGTAACCTATGCGTAACAGGGTCACAGAATGATCCTTCTCGGTGTCAATTCATCGTCAACTCCTTTCTAATCAGTAATTTGAATTTCTGGCAGTGGCATTGCCTTAGGGAATCGGCACAACCACCCCCGGATTCATCGGAAAGGACAAGAAGAAAACGCATGAAGAGAGCTCTTGCCGCGTTCCTGTTTCTCGTCACCTCGGCAGCGTTCGCCAAAAACGGCGCTCCGAACAACGGCATCACCATCAAAGACCAGGACCATAAAGGGACCCCGACGTTCATCACCGGCGCCCTCGGGAAGCTGGCCAACGGACAGAAGGACAAAGCCGCGAAAGACTTCCTCAAGGCCCAGCGCGACCTGCTGCGCATGACCGGCACGGAAGACTTCGACGTGGTCGGCACCGCGACCGACAACCTCGGCCAGTCGCACACCCGCCTCCAGGAGAAGCTGTACGGCCTCCCGGTGGTCGGTGCGGAGTACCTCGTGCACTCCGACGCGGCGGGCAACGTGTTCGCCATGAACGGCCGCTTCACGGCCGACCTGGGCGACCGCTTCCCGACCATCGATCCGTACTCGGCCCTGACCCGCGCGGCCAGCGAGCGCGGCGCGGCCACCCCCCGTTGGGAGAGCGGCGCGATGCTGGTTTGGGTGGTCAACGAGAAGTCGACCGCCTTCCTGGCCTGGCGCGCCACGATCTCCTACAAGGGAACGGACGGCCCGGAAGTCGACGTGATCTACGCCGACGCGGCCGGCGACAACGCCGGCGAGCTCGTTCTCTACCAGCCGAAGATCCACCGCCTGAAGAACCGCAAGGTCTACTCGGCGAACAACGGCACCACGCTGCCCGGCACGCTGCTGTGGCAGGAAGGCGGCACGGCGACCTCCGACACCACGGCGCAGGCGGCCTACAACTACGCCGGCAACGTGTACGACTACTACAAGAACGTCCACGCCCGCGACTCGTATGACAACGCCGGCGCGACGATCATCTCCTCGGTGCACTACTCGAGCAGCTACAACAACGCGTTCTGGAACGGCACGCAGATGGTCTACGGCGACGGCGACGGCACGACGTTCATTCCGCTCTCCAAGGCCCTCGACGTCGACGCGCACGAGCTGACGCACGCCGTCACGGAGCGCACCGCCAACCTGACCTACTCCAACGAGTCCGGCGCCCTCAACGAGGCGACCTCGGACATCCTCGGCAACTCCTGCGAGGCCTACACGACCAACGGTGGCACGCCGAACGCGAACACCTGGAAGGTCGGCGAGGACATCTACACGCCGGCCACCGCCGGCGACGCCCTCCGCTACATGAACGATCCGGCCGCCGGGGGTGACTACGACTACTACCCGACGCGCTACACCGGCACGGCCGACAACGGCGGCGTGCACAGCAACTCCGGCATCGCCAACCTCGCCTACTACCTGATGGTCATGGGCGGCACGCATCCCCGCGGCAAGACGACGGTCAACGTCACGGCCCTCTCCGCGACCTCCTCGACCTCCCTCAACATGGCGCAGAAGATCTGGTATCGCGCCCTGACCACCTACTGGACGTCCTCCACCGGCTTCTCCGGCGCGCGCACCGGCACGGTGCAGGCGGCGACCGACCTCTACGGCGCGGCCGCCGCGGCGTCCGTGACCGCGGCGTGGGACGCCGTCGGCGCTCCGGGCGGCGGCGGTGGCGGCGGCACGACCACGACGCTCTCCAACGGCGTCGCCGTGACCGGCCTGTCCGGCTCCACCGGCAGCTGGACCAACTTCAAGATCACCGTCCCGGCCAGCCAGACCCAGCTCCAGATCGTGATGTCCGGCGGCACGGGTGATGCCGACATGTACGTCAAGCGCGGCGCCATCCCGACCAGCACGGTCTATGACTACCGCCCGTACCTGACCGGCAATAACGAGACCGTCACCGTGGCCAACCCGGTCGCGGGCGACTGGTACATCAGCCTCAACGGCTATGCCGCCTTCTCCGGCGTCACCCTGAAGGCCACCTACACCGGCGGCGGCACGCCGACCTGCACCACGTTCAACGGCTCCTTCACGGCCACCGGCCAGACGACGTACGTCTCCAGCAGCACCGGCTTCGCGGCCAATGCCGGCCTCCAGACCGGCAAGCTCACCGGCCCGGCGGGCGTCGACTTCGACCTCTACCTGCAGAAGCTGAGCGGCACCACCTGGACGCAGGTCGCCGCCTCGGAAGGCTCCACCGCCACGGAGAACACGTCCTACAACGGCACGGCCGGCACGTACCGCTACCGCGTCTATGCGTACAGCGGCACGGGCGCCTGGTCGCTCTGCTACGCCAAGCCGTAAGCCAACAACTTTCGTTTGTCGTTCCCGGCCCGCCGCGCGATCATGCGCGGCGGGCCTTTTCAATCTGATGAAACGACTGCCGCTGCTCCTCATCCTCGCTCTCCCTCTTCTCGCCGCCGACAAGCCGGAGGCGGCCATCAAGTACCGCTCGCTGGTGATGAAGGCCATGGGCGCGCACATGAACGCGATGTCGATGGTGGTCAGCAAGCAGGTGAGCGATCGCTCCCGCCTCGCCGTCCATGCCGAGGCGCTCCGCGGACTGGCCAACGGCCTGCCCGCGCTGTTCCCGAAAGGCACCGGGCCGGATGTCGCCCGCACGGCGGCGAAGCTGGACGTCTGGCAGCGCTGGCCGGAGTTCACCGTCGCCTCGAAACGGCTGGAGAGCGAGACGGCGCGGCTGCTGCAGCTGGCGCGGGGGAAGGACGCCGCCGCCTTCGACAAGCAGTTCGAAGCCGTGAACGCCGCGTGCAACGAATGCCATCAACAGTTCCGCGTACGCGACTAGCCGCGCTCCTCGCGCTGGCGCTCCTCGGCGGATGCAGAGAGCGCGTCGTGCACCAGCAGGCTGCTGCTCCCAGGGCGCACGAGGACTTCCTCCCCTCGCGCGCGGCCTACGCCGGCTCCGAGGCTTGCGGGGAGTGCCATGAGAAAAACCATGACCGGTGGCAGCACAGCTGGCACGCGCGCGCTCTCTCCGCCGCCACCGCGAAGGACGTGGTCGGCAACTTCGGCGGCGCGCATTTTCATGGCGACTCGAGCGAGGCGTGGATGCGCCGGCGCGGCGACGCCTTCGTGATGCGCACGCGCGATCGGGAAGGGAAGGTGGGCGACTATGACGTGGCGTACGTCATCGGCGGCAAGCGGATGCAGGACGCGGTCACCGTGATGCCGGACGGCCGCTGGCAGGTGCTGCCGGTCTACTACCATGTCACCGGCCGCGGCGCGTGGGTCGACTACAACGAGAAGAAGCAGGGGCGCATCGGTCCCGACCATCCCTGGTTCTGGACCAACTTCCGCCGCACGGCGAACAAGGAGTGCCTGGAGTGCCACACCACCGGCCTCGACCTCCGCTACGACCGGGCGAGGCACGCCTGGCGGACGAGCTTCGTCGATGCCGGCGTTGCCTGCGAGGCGTGCCACGGACCGGGCGCGCGTCACGCCGAGACGAAGGACAAGGCGGACATCATCCACCCCGGCCATGTAGCGAAGGACGTCCAGCTCTCGCTCTGCGCGCGCTGCCACGGCCCGCGCGAGCCGCTCTTTCCGCTCCTCGACGCGCAGGACCAGTTCCGTCCCGGCGACCGGTACGGCGAGAAGTTCCAGCCGCTCGTCGTCACCGACAGCACGGAGCGCTCCGGCGAGTACTTTGCGGATGGGCGCCCCTCCAGCTCGAGCTTCGAGTACCAGGCGCTGGTGCAGTCGCGCTGCTATTTAGCCGGCGGGGCGACGTGCCTCAGCTGCCACACCGCGCCGCACGAAGACCACGCGCATGATGAGCTGAAACCGGCCGACGTCTGCCTCTCCTGCCACAAGGAGCTCGCCCCCGGTCACGGCCATCACGCCAAGGCGACGTGCGTCGATTGCCACATGCCGCCCCTGCTCAGCGGCGTTCTCGACGCGTTCGCCGACCACGCCATCGACGTCCCCAATCCGTTGAACACCTCGCGGCACGGCATTCCGAACGCGTGCAACGTCTGCCACAAGGACAAGACGCCGGAGGCCATGCAGCAGGCGATCGTGCGCTGGTGGCCGGCATCTGCCCGCCAACAGCGCCGCCTGCAACTCGCCGACGCGATCGATGAGAAGACCGCTGCCTCCAGCCTGCCCGCGCTGAGCGCGGTGATCCGCGACGCCAACGAGGCGCCGAGCCTGCGCGGCGCCGCGGCTCAGCTCCTCGGCCAACGCTTTCCTGCCGCGGCGTCCGCGGTGGTGCTCCCCCTCCTTCATGAGCGCGACCCGCTGTTGCGCACGCGCCTGCTCGAATGCCTCGGCTACGCGAACGCGCGCGGCAGCGCCGACTCCGTCGCGGCGTTCCTGGGCGACCCATCGATCGCCGTCCGCCAGGCGGCCGCTCTCGTACTGGCCAGCTTCGCCGACCCGCGTGCGGTGCCCGCGCTGGAACGGCTGGCCAAAGATCCGGCCACGCGCGGCCTGGTCCGTCCGCACATCGCACTCGGCATCACGGCCGCCAAGCGGGGCGACTTCGACGCGGCCACGCGCGAGCTCACCATCGCCGTGAATGAAGTGCCGTACGCCACCGACGCGCTCGTGCTGCTGGCGGACATCGACGCGCGGCGCGGCAACCTGCCGGCGGCACGCCAGTGGCTGGAAGAAGCGCTGCGCTTCAACCCCTCGCATCGCGGCGCGCTGCAGCGGATGCAGGCGCTGGGAAGATGACGCTCCGGTATCAGCTGCAGGCGCGCGTACGAATCTTCCACAGCGACTCGCGCAGCGCGCTCACTTCCTCCGGCAGCCCCTCGGCGGCTTCGCCCCACCATGACGTGGAGTGCCCTTCCAGGGTCAGCGTGTAGTGCACCTGATCGGGGCGCGCCTGCTGGCCGTACTCCGGCTTCCACGACTCCGGCTTCGCGGCGTCCGCGAGGCGGGTGAGCTCGGCCGCTTCTTGGTCCGTCAGCGTCGCCTTGCACTTCTCCGTCGTCACGTCGCGGGCGACCACTTCCACTTTGCCGAGGCCGCGGCCGGCGAGGCCGCCGTCGGTGTTGAGCGAGACGTGCAGCGCCGGCGTCATCGGATCGGCAGTGTTGCACGTGGCGGCGAGAACGAGGGCGAAAAGTAGCGAGCGCATGTAACCCGATTGTTGCACTTTCCGTACGCGGCGCGGTGTCGAAGCTTGCGAAGGAGGGAAACCCAATGTTCGAGACATCCGTCGTCCAGGTTCGCGAGGTGGCCGCGGAGCGTCGCTTCGGCCTCCTCAGCGCGTCGATCGCCGCCCATAGCTTCATCGTCGTCGCCCTGATCGCGAGCAGCCTCAGCGCCATCAACTTCCCGGCTCACGCACCGAATCAGATGGAGCTTTTCCGCGCCGTGGAGCTCCCCCCCGTTCCCATCCAGAAGGGCCGTCCGGACGGCGGCCAGCAGAAGCAGCCGGAGCAGAAGCCGGCCGTGGCCACTCCCCAGAAGCCGACCGACGTGACCGCACCTCGGACCACGCCGGACCGGGTGACGGCGCTGCAGCCGCCTTCCGCGGCGAGCACCGACACCAACCCCGGCACGCCGAGCGCCGGCAGCGGCGACGGCACCGGCACCAATACGGGCCCGGTCGGCGACCCGAACGGCATCCAGGGCGGTCTTCCCATCGTGCCCGAGGCGGTCATCCCGCCGCCCGCCCCCACCCAGATTTTTCGCGCCGTGGGCGAAGTGAAGCCGGCCACGGTGCTCTACCGGGTGTCGCCGAGTTATCCGGCGATGGCCGCGCGCGCCGGCATCAGCGGCGTGGTGGTGGTGGAGTGCATCATCGGCAGCGACGGCACCATCCGCGACCCGCACGTCGTGCGCAGCTCGTTCGCCGCGTTCAACCAGCCGGCCATGGACGCGGTGAGCCAGTGGCGCTTCGCGCCCGGCACGCTGCACGGCAGCGCGGTGGACACGTACTTTGAATTGACGGTGACGTTCACGCTGCACCGGTAGCGGACAGCGGGCGGCGAGCCGGCGAGCTCGCTGCCCGCGGCACTCGTCCCGCCGCGCGACCGGCCACGCAAGGTGAGCCGGCATCTCGTCAAGAGGTCATCGCAGGTGTAGCGGCGGCGGCGGTGCCTTGCCCTGCCGGACGTGAGCCGGAACGGCGAAGATCCCGAACACCAGCAGCGCGATGACGGCGAGATAGCAGGCCGCGGTCGCGGCCAGCCAGCCCAGGAACCAGCGCTCGCGCTTGCCCACCGTGTCGCCGACCTGCTGTTCGACCCACCGCTCGGTCAGGCGTTTGCCGTAGTCGCGCTTTCGCTGTTGGAACGTAATCCTCGAATCCTCGAAGCGCTGCCAGGCCGCGGTCAGGCCGATGCACAGCGGAAAGATGAAGAGATAGACCGCATAGATGGCGCTGCCGAACTGGAAGACATACGGATCGAACGGCGTCTTGAACATGGCGGCGATGAAGGAGGCGATCACCACCGCGACGGCCGCGACCATGCTGTCGGTGAGCGACTTGGTGAGCGACTGCACCTGCTCGCTGTAGCCCTTCGTCGTCGCGTCGACCGTCGCCTCCAGCTCCTTGATGTGGGCCAGGTACTTGTCGAGCTCTCCGTTGAGGAAGGTGTCCCAGCCGCCCTGGATGCGCTTGTCGATCTCGCCGCACTGGGCGAGCAGCTCTTCGAGCGAAGGGCTGTCCCGCAGGACGCCGGCGAAGGCATGCTGCACGATGGTGAGGCGGTCGCCGACGCGGCGCTCGTCCTCATATACCCACGCCGCGCGATGGGCCAGGGTGCGCGCGGCCTCCCACCGGTCGCGCATGGCGGCGCGCACCGCGGAGGCGTCGCCGAGCTCGATCGTCGCCGCGCTCTTATCCGTGGCGAACGTGATACTCCACAAGTCGGCGCTGCGCATCGAGCGGCCGGCGAGATAGAGCAGGCTGCAGACGAGCAGTTGCGCATAGAGCGCGCCGGCGATCGGCGGCCGGTCCTGCCCCGCAGCGTCGAGCTGCAGCGGCGTGAGGCGCTGGAGATCGAAGCCGACCCACTTCAGCTTGTCCGTCTCCCGCGCGCGAGCCACCATCAGGGTCCGCTCGCCCGAGGCCGGCGGCGGGGTGTTCCAGCGCGCCGTCGCAGCGCCGCCGAGGATGGCCACGTACCTGCCCTCCAGATCGATCGCGACGTCGGGGATGAGGTAGACGATCCTGCGGCCGGTGTCGCTCTCGTCGAGTTGCCGCAACGGCACGAGCAACGCGCGCTCCAGCGCTTCCGGGAAGAAGAAGAGGCGGACGTCGATGTTGGGATCGACCAGGTTCCAATGCTTCAGCAGCTCGCTCTTGCCTATGCGCAGATCGAGGACGAAATGCTCCTCCTCGCTGGCCCGCAATGCTTCCAGCCCACGGTTGTTGCCGAGATCGAGCAGCGGCCACTCGCCGAACGAGAGACTGAAGCTGACCGCCGGACCGTAAGTCGTCCGCAGCTCGGTGAGCGCGCGAGCGAACTCCCCGTCATCGCGCGGCAGCTTCGACGCCGGAAACCGCTGGTCGGTGTAGGAGAAAGCGAGCGGCGACTCGCCGCGCGGCAACACCTCCTCCCCGATGCCGAGCAACGCCGCGAGCTTCTCGAGCGGAGCGGTGCTCACAGCCGGCGCCAATTCGGCACCCGCAGTCTCAACACCGCGACCTCGGTGCCGTCCGGCAGCGTCTCGAAGCTGGTGCTCTCGATCACGTCCCCCTCCCGGTCCGCATTCACCTCGAACGACACGCCAAAGTCCCCTCGAAACCTGCTCTTGCGCAGCAGCGTCTCCTGCGCATACACCGGATCGAGCCGGATGCGTTTGTCGTGCGGGAACTTCCTGAGGATCTCTTCCTGCGCGATCTCCTGCGCCTCTTCCGGCAATTGCTCGACGAGCTGCTGCACGTTCACCGACTTGCCGAGGATGGCTGCCTTGAACTGCTCCCGCACCACCTCGGCAGCTTCGCGAGGAATCGTCACTGCTTCCGCGGTCATCCGCTCGATGGTCTTGATGCCGACGCTGTACAGGCTCTTCGTCGAGGTCTTCTCGTCGAGCACCAGCTTCGCGTTGAGAAAGCGGACGGCGAAAAAGTTCGCCGTTCCGGCGGCGGCCTGGCGGTCCAGCAGGAGCAGGTCGAACTTCTTCTGCGTGTCGCGCGGTGGCACCAGCGCCGCCTTCTGCAGCTTCTCCGGCGGCGGCATCACGTCGCTGGCCACATCGAAGCTCACCACCCGCTTGCCGTGCAGCTTCTCGATCCGCTGCACCAGGCCGCGTCCGGGATCGAGCTTGAAGAGCGCCAGGTAATCGCTCGCCTTGCCGTTTTCCGCGGTGACGAGGCAGACCGCCAGGCTGCCCGAGGCGATGCGCTGGTCGGTTCCCATCGCGCCGTGCAGCAGCCGGGCGAGATCCTGCGACGCGGCGACGAAGCGGCTGCCGTCATCCAGGATGCGGAAGCAGGCATCGCTCGCCTCGGGCGAGCCGTCCTTCTTCTCGAAGTGCGCGGAATGCGTCTGCTCGTCGCCCAGCGCGTTCTGCGCCTGCGCGCTGAAGTAGTCCTGCAGCGCCGGGTTGTCGCTGAGCGTGAGCTCCGCCTCCGACAGAAATGGCGCGGGCTGCTGATGGTCGACGATATGGACGATGGCCCGCTGCACGGTGACACTGGCAGTCTTTCGCATGCGGAGATCGTACTGCTAACTCTCCGGCGCCACCTCGTCCGCGGCGGCTCTCCGCTTGGTCAGCGAGGTCACGTACACCACGCCGATCACGCCGCTGATGGTGAGCGCGCTGCCGAGCGCCGCGAGCGGCGTGATGCGGTCATTGAGCAGAGTGGCACCGAGGGCCATGGAGATGATGACCGCCAGCTGGGAGATCACGCCGACCGTCATCGCATCGACCCAGCGCAGGGTGAACGTCATCGTCAATTGTGCGCCGATGGCGAAGAGCGAGGTCGCGAGCAGCGCCACCCACTCCGAGGCCGTCGGCGTCTTCCACGACCAGAGGCCTTGAGGCATGGTCACGAAGAGGCCGAGGAGGCAGAAGCTGCCGTAGACCGACCACGAATTCTCGCCGCGGCGCGCCGCGCGCATGGCCGTCACCGCGGCGCCGGAAGCCACCGCCGAGCAGGCGCCGATCAGCTCCCACTTGCCGAAGCCGAGCAGCTCGCCCGGCGCCGCGTGCGCGTGCACGACCAGGAACACGCCGAGGAGCGCGACCGGCATCGGGATCAGGACCCCGGCGCTGATCTCTTCGCCGAGGAAGAGCATGGAGAGAAAGCCGCTGTAGAGCGGCGCCGTGTAGTTGAGCAGCGTGGCCACGCCGACGGTGGTGTGCTCGATGGCGATGAAGTACAGCAGCACGGCGAGGCCGCCGAAGAAGCCGCGCAGGAAGAGCAGGTCGAGCCGCTGGAAATGCAGCGCGGCGCGGCGGTAGCGCGGCACGAGGAGGCAG
>DASYMJ010000261.1:0-9632 GCA_036009105.1 Thermoanaerobaculia bacterium
CTTCTCCGTCATCGGCGTGATGACCGCGCTCAGCGTGATCTCGCACTCCATCGAGTCCGGCTTGAGCTTCCTCGGCAGCAACATCTTCCAGTTCGCCAAATACCCCACCGTCAGCACGAACGATCCGGAGACGAAGTTCGCCAACCGGAAGAACATCTCCATCGAGAACGCCTACGCCTACAAGCGGCTGATGGAAGACACGGCCAACGCCGTTTGCCTCAAGGTCTTCGACGGCGGCAAGCCGGTGAGCTACCAGCGCACCAAGATCCAGGGGATGACCATCGTCGGCACGAACGAGGCGTTCCTGGTGGCGAACAGCTTCTCGGTCGACTACGGCCGCAACCTCTCGCCGGAAGACGTCGACCTGGGGCGCAACGTGACGGTGGTCGGGGCGGACGTGCAGAAGAAGCTGTTCCGCAACGAGACGCCGATCGGCAAGACGGTCAAGGTGAACGAGAAGCCGTACCAGATCATCGGCGTGCTCGGCTCGAAGGGCTCCTCGTTCGGCAATTCGCAGGATGACCTGATCCTGGTGCCGATCACCCGCTTCTTCCAGGACTACGGGCGGGCCAACCGGACCATCAACATCGCCACCCAGTCGACCTCCCAGGCCACTTACAACCAGACCCTGGACAAGGCCATCGGCGCCATGCGCGTCGCGCGCGGGCTGAAGCTGAGCCAGGAGAACGACTTCGAGATCTACTCGAACGATACCCTGGTCAGCGCCTTCGCCCAGATCGCCGATACGGTGCGCATCGGCGCGTTCGTGGTGAGCGCCATCGCGCTGCTCGCGGCCGGCATCGGCATCATGAACATCATGCTGGTCAGCGTGACGGAGCGGACGCGCGAGATCGGCCTGCGCAAGGCCATCGGCGCCCGCAAGCCGGACATCGTCCGCCAGTTCCTGCTGGAGGCGATCATGCTGTCGGAGGTGGGCGGCCTGGCCGGCATCCTGACCGGCGTGGCCGGCGGCAACGGCTTCGCCGTCTGGCTGGACATCTCCATGGTCTTCCCCTGGGGCTGGGCCATCACCGGCCTGGTGGTCTGCTCTCTGATCGGGATCGGCTTCGGCTTTTACCCGGCCTGGAAGGCCGCGTCGCTGCATCCGATCGAGGCATTGCGGTTCGAGTGAGGCAACGCAACCGCAGTCTCACCAGCAATTTCGCGCCGGCTGACCTATAATTATTCGTCGGTTCCCACCGAAAGGGTCTTCCTTCATGAATTTGCGCGGCCTCAGTGTCCTTGCGATAGGGATTAGTGTCGGTGCGGCCATCGGTGTCCGCGGCGCCAGCACCGGCATCGTGTCCCTGCATACCGTGCAGGGCATCAACTCCGGCCGCGCCAACGGCGACTACGTCTCCGACAGCGCTATCAACGCCCTCAACGGCGTCTATCACTACTGGGTGGAAGTGCCGCCCGGCGTCCCCAACCTCACCGTCGACCTCTACGACGCCGATCTCGGCATCAACACTCCGGGCAACGAGGACGACCTGAACCGCGACCGGGACCGGGGCGGCTTCGACAGCACCTGCGCCTACTCCGCCTTCCGCCCCAACAACACCGCCATCACCACCAGCTTCACCACCGGGACCAACGCGTTGCCCGCGGGCAGCGACGGCAACTGGCTGACCTTCTTCACCGTGGGCGGCACGACCGTCCTCGACCAGTTCGGCGCCGTGGCCTACGGCAACAACAACGGCACCCAGAACTGGGCCGGCAACTGGATCGAGACGAACGACGACGCGAACCCGAACGCCGGCAACATCCGCATCACCGGCGGCGAGCTGCGCATCCGGGACGACACCAACGTCAACGCCGCCTCCTCCACCATCGAGCGGGAGGCGAACCTCAGCACCTGGAGCATCGCCACCCTCACCTTCACCATGCGCACGGAGAACGTCGACGTGGGCGACGTGATGCTCCTCCAGGTCTCCAGCAACGGCGGCGGCGCCTGGACCACCATCGCCACCTACAGCGGCGCCTTCGCCGCCGCGGTCACCCAGTCCTACAACATCTCCGCCTTCCGCGCCGCGAACACGCGGGTCCGCTTCATCCAGTCGGCCAACTACAGCGGCAACGACTCCTTCTTCGTCGACAACGTCCAGATTCAGGACCAGATCACGGCCGGCCACTACGAGGTGCGCGTCGACATGGGCGTCGAGGACGACGTCAACGCGTTCGGCATCCGCGCCACGAGCACGGACGGCACGGAGCTCAATGTCTACGTCGACGACATCGTCCCCTTCGGCACGAACCCGAACAACGGCAACACCACCACCCGCACCTATCAGTTCTACCCCTACATCACCTCCGGCTGCAGCTGCCTGCACAGCGACTTCGATTCCGACTCCAGCCGCACCACGCTGAGCCACATCACCTACCGGAATCCCTCCAACGTCCTCATCGCGGACTTTCTCGACGCCTCGCTCTCGGACGAGAACGCGTGGGGTCACCAGGAGGTCACCGGCTGGACCACCGACCAGGCCTCCACCGGCTACGGCATGTGGGACTTCGACGCCACCATCCAGTCCTACGGCGCGAACGGCAACTACACGGACATCGTGGTGGGCGACTACGTCCGCGCCGCCGCCTTCGCGGCGGCCGGCACGGCCAACCCGACCGCTAACCCGGAGGCGAACGCCTTCCGCATCTATCTGCCCACGGACGACGCCACCGCGCCGGTCAAGCCGGTCCTCGAGCAGCTCCTGGCCCAGCGCTTCGTGGGCAACCTGCCGGCCGGCGTGCAGCGGCGGTACACCGTCACCGTGCGCATCGACAACCGCACGGCGTACCCCATCACCTTCTCCAACGCGCTGGGCAACGTCGTGACCGCGCACGTGCCGGGCACGAAAGTCCTCTATGGCGGCAACTTCCAGAAGACCCAGGGGACGATGATCAGCCAGCCGGCGGTCGGCGCGGCCGGCGACGTGGTGTGGGATCCGGGCTCGGTGACGACCACCACCACCCTCACCGCCGCCTCCATGTCCTACGACATCCTCGTCACCGTGGCGTCCGGCGATCACATCCCGGTCACCGGCACGGCCGGCAGCGACGGCACGCGCGCCAAGTTCATCGACGAGACCGGCAACGCCACCCAGACCCGCGCCACCTACACCCTGGGGCAGGTCTGCGAGCTGATGGTGGAGCAGGGGCTGGCCACACCGGTCCTTCTCTCCTCCTTCGATGCCGGCATCCGCGCCGGCGTGACGAACCTCGAGTGGGTCACCGCCGCCGAGCTGGGCACGATCGGCTTCAACGTCTACCGGGTCGATCCCTCCAGGAACGGCGCCCTGATCCGGATCAACGACCGCACCATCGCCGCCGGGCCGGGGGCGCCGCAGGGCGCGCGCTACCGCCTGGTCGACCGCGGCAACCTGGCCGCCTCCGGCACCTACTACCTGGAGGAGCTGACCGCGGACGGGAAGAAGAATCGCTACGGTCCGTACTTCGCCAGCGCGAAGCGGATCGTGCAGCCGCCCGCGAACGGGCAGCTCTCCGACCGCCAGCCGCGCGGCAACTTCAATACGGTCGAGATCATCGACATCGGCGACCCGCCGCACCTGAGCAACGCCGAGGCGGTGATGGTGGGGGTGGGCCGGACGGGGATCGTGCGTGTGACCGGCGCCGACATCGCCGCGAACCTCAACGTCCCGCTCTCCACCGTCCTGGGCGCCATCGCCGGCAACGGCCTGGTCGTCTCCAACAACGGCGTTGCGGTGTCGTGGAGCGGAAACGCCGCGCACGATGCGGTCCTCTTCTACGGCGAGCAGGGCGACACCATCTTCTCCAACGAGCGGGTCTACCGCATCGCCCTCGGTTCCGGCACGCCGATGGACATCGTCCAGGTCACGGGCGGCTCGGCGCCGCTGACCACCTTCGCCGGCACGAAGGAGCTGGAGACGGACGCCTTCGCGGCGACCGTCCTGCCGCTCGATCCGGAGAGCGACTACTGGTTCTGGGACTACGTCCTGAGCGGCGATCCGGCCGACGGCCGCAAGACCTTCAGCGTCAACATCCCTGCCGTCGCCTCCACCAGCGGCGCAACCCTGCAGGTCCGCCTGCAGGGGGCGCTGGCCGGCACGGCGCACCGCGCGCGGGTCTGGCTGAACAACTCGCCCATCGGCGAGCTCACCTGGGACGGCGTGGACGGCAAGACCGCCGACCTCCCCATCCCCGTCGCGCTGCTGCTCGACGGCAACAACGACCTCGCCGTGGAAGGGGTGCTCGAGCCGGGCCTCTCCTTCGATGTGTTCTATGTCGACGGCTTCCGGGTCGCCTATCAGAAGAAAGCCGTCCCCGAGGCGGCCACGCTGTTTCTGATGGCGCCCGCAGGCGGGCAGGTCACGGCCGGCCCGTTCGCCACCCTGCCCTGCGTGCTCGACGTCACGGACAAGACCCATCCGCGCATGCTGCAGAACGGCTCGTTCGCCGGCGGCAACCTCTCCTTCGCCACCCCGCCCGGCGTGCAGTCGGTCTTCTTCTCCGAGCGGGCCGGCTTCGTCGCTCCGGCGTACGTGCGCGGCAGCGCTCCGCCGTCGCTGGTGGAGAACCTCTCCGGCGCCGACTACATCGTCATCACCCCCCGCGCGCTGCACGACGGCGCGCAGGCCCTGGCCAGCTTCCGGGCGTCGGACGGCCTGCAGACGCTCGTGGTCGACCTCGACCAGATCTACGACGAGCTCAACGGCGGCAACCCCAACCCGGGCGCCATCCGCACCTTCCTCGGCATCACCAGCCGCTGGCAGCGCAAGCCGAAGTACGTCGTGCTCATCGGCACCGGCACGGTCGACTACCGCGGCATCCAGACCTCGCCCGGGCCAATGCCGCCGATGATGTTCAGGACGGCCGACGGCCTCTACGCTTCCGACTCGCTTTACGCCGACCGCAACTTCGACAACGTGCCGGACCTGGCCATCGGCCGCATCCCCATCACCACGGCCGCGGAGCTGAGCGCGTACCTGCAGAAGCTCTCCGATGCGGCGCAGGTCCAGACGGCGAGCTCGAAGATCATCTGGAGCGCGGACCTGGTCGATCAGGGGGCGAACTTCCGCCAGGCCAGCCGCAAGGCGGAGTCGCCGCTGGCCGACCGGCCGGCCTCGCGCATCTATCTCGATCAGCTCGGCAGCGACGGCGCCCGCACGGCGATGTTCAGCGCCTGGCAGTCGGGAGCCACGCTGATGAACTGGGTCGGCCACGGCGGCCTCGACCGGCTCTCCACGACCTCGCTGCTCACCGTGGACGATGTTCCGTCCCTGACCACGACCGGCCCGCTGCCCATCGTTACGGCCATGACCTGCTCGATCAACCGCTTCGACATCGGCGTGGTGGATTCCCTCGGCGCGGCGCTCACCCGAGCACCGAATGCCGGGGCGCTGGCCGTCTGGTCCTCCTCCGGCATGTCCATTCACAGCGATGCAGCCGGCCTCGGCCGTACCTTCGTCCGCCTCGCCGCCCAGATGCCCGACGCGCGGCTTGGCGATCTCATCCTGAAGGCGCTGACCACCACCCCGAATCTCGGCGAGACCGGACCGCTGTATCTGCTCCTGGGCGATCCGGCCCTGCGCCTGGCGTTGCCCGCGCCGCCGGACCCGCCCGCCGCCACCGGTCCGGTCACGGAGTAAACTGGAATAGATGGAGAGGATGGAAGCGAAATATCCACCGGTCGAAAAGCGATAACTTCCCCGTCAGCCTGTTATTATTGGCAATTGGTTCCCACCAAAGGGGTGTCATGAGCTCTGGTAGTCTGCGACTGTTCGGCCGCCGCGCGGCAGCTATGGGAATGAGTGTCTGCGTGGCGCTGTCGCTGAATGCGGCCAGCAGCGGCAACACCGCGCTTCTGACTCCGCAGGGAACGTCCGCCGGCACGGCGGTCGGCGACTACGTGTCGGACACCAACGCGCTCAACACTGCCTATCACTACTTCGTCGAGGTGCCTCCCGGCCTGACCACCCTCACCGTCGACCTGTTCGATCCGGACATCGGCCTCGGTGGCGCGAACGAAGACACCGCCGGCCGGGACCGCGATCGCGGCGGCGCCTACAACAGCACCGCCGGCTACTCCATCTTCAAGCCGAACGGCACCGCGCGCACGGCGAGCTTCGCCACCGGCACGGTCGCCGCGCCGGCCGGCTCGGACAACGCCTGGACCACGCTCTTCACCACCACGCCCGACACGGTGCGCGACAACTTCGCCGCCGCCGCGTACACGAACAACAACGGCGTGGTGAACTGGACCACGAACTGGGCCGAGTCGAACGACGACAACAACGCCGGCGCGGGCCTGATCCAGATCACCGGCGGCGAGCTGCGCATCCAGGACAACGGCAACGCGGCCCCCTCCACCATCGAGCGGGAGGCGGACACCAGCACCTACGGCACCGCGACGCTGACCTTCACCATGCGCACGGCGAACGTCTCCGCGAACGACGTGATGCTGCTCCAGGCCTCCTCCAACGGCGGCGGCGCCTGGACCACCGTGGCCACCTACACCGGCGCCTTCGCCTCCACGAACCAGAGCTACGACATCTCCGCCTTCAAGGCGACCAACACCCGCATCCGCTTCATCGAGTCGGCCAACTACAACGGCACCGACCAGTTCTTCGTCGACAACGTCCAGATCGCCGACAACCAGATCACCCCCGGCCACTGGGAAGTGCGGGTCGACATGTCCTCCGCCGTCGACGCCACCGCGGACGACATCAACGCCCTGGGGCTCCGCGCCCATGACGGCACCTCCGGCGCCGGCGGCACGGAGCTGAACATGTACGTCGACGGCATCGTCGCGTACGGCGTGAACCCGCCCAATGCCGGCACGACCACCCGCACCTACCAGTTCTATCCCTGGGTGAGCTCCGGCTGCAGCTGTCTGGAGAACGACTTCGACTACGACTCGAACGAGGGCAACACCGGCAGCATGACCTTCACCGCCCGCGCCGGCGGCACCTTCACGCAGAGCATCGCCTCGACCGGCCTGTCCGGCGAGAACGCCTGGAACCGGGACACCATCACCGGGTTCACCACCGACCAGGCCTCGATCAACTACGGCATCTGGGACTGGGATGCCTCCATCACCTCGTACGTGAACGGCAACGGTCAGAACGGCAACTACACCACCACGTATCTCGCCACCTCCACCGCCGCGGCCAATCCGCCCACGGCCAATCCGCCGGCCAATTCTTTCCGCATCTACTTCCCGACCGATGCCGGCGCGGCGCCGGCCAAGCCTTACATCGAACAGCTCCTCACCTCGCGCGGCGCGGGCCTGCTCCAGGTCGGCGTGCCGCACCGCTACACCGTGACGGTGCGCGTCGAGAATCCGACCTCCCGCGCCATCACCTTCTCCTCGCCGACGAACATCGTCACGGCGAACGTCCCCGGCGGCGGCGCGGTCTACGGCGGCAACGCCCAGGTCGGGCAGGGCTCGATCCTCAGCCAGCCGGCCGTCGGCGGCACCGGCAACATCACCTGGAATCCCGGCTCGGTGGCCGCGGGCGCCACCACGATCATGTCCTACGACCTCACCGTCACGGCGGCGTCGGCCGGCCAGCGCATCCTCGTCACCGGCGCCGCCACCGGCGCGAACGGCACGCGCGCGCTCTACGTCGACGAGACGGGCAACACCACCCAGGCCCGGGCCACCAATCAGGTCGGCCCCATCTGCGAGCTCGCCGTCACGGAAGGCCTGGTCACGGATGTGATGATCGCCTCGTTCGAGGCCGCGGTGAAGCAGAACAAGACCACCATCGAGTGGACCACCGCCTCCGAGAACGGCACGATCGGCTTCAACGTCTATCGCGTCGATGCGGCGCGCAACGGCGCCCTCACCCCGGTCAACGACCGCCCGCTCCCGGCCAACGTCGGCGCGCCGCAGGGCGGCACCTATCGCCTGGTCGACAAGAGCAACAGCAGCACGAACACGAGCTACGTGCTGGAAGAGCTGACCGCCAGCGGCAAGAAGAATCGCTACGGCCCGTTCCCAGCCACCACGGCCAGGCGCAATATCGACATCCCCTGGAACGGCGCCTCCGACCGCCAGCCGCGCCACGGCAGCACGACCTCGGTCTCCATCCCGGTCAACGGCTCGCCGAAGAAGCTCACCTCCGTGGCGGTGATGGCCGGCGTGAACAAGACGGGCGTGGTGCGCGTCGCCGCCAGCGACGTCGCCTCCATGCTCAACCTGCCGCTCCAGCCGCTGCTGGCCGCCATCCAGAACCGCACGATCGCGGTCACGAACAACGGCAAGCCGGTGGCCTGGAACCCGACCGCGGCCAACGACGCGATCCTCTTCTACGGCGAGAAGGGCGACACGCTCTTCTCCAACGACCGGGTCTACCGCATCGAGCTCGGCGCCGCGACGCCGATGAGCGTGGTGCAGGTCGCCCCCAGCGCCGCGCCGATCGCCACGTTCAACACGACGCGCGACCTGGAGACCGACTCCTTCGCCGCGACCGTCCTCCCCCTCGATCCGAACAGCGACTACTGGTTCTGGGACTACGTCCTGAGCGGCGATGCCACCGACGGCCGCCGCACCTTCACCGTCAACGTCCCCTCCGTCGCCTCGGCCGGCAACGCCACGCTGCAGGTCCGCCTGCAGGGCGCGCAGGCGAGCACGCCGCACCGCGCGCGCGTCTCGCTCAACGGCGCGCCGATCGGCGAGGTGACCTGGACCTCGCTCGACGGCAAGACCGCCGATCTCTCCATCCCCGGCGGCCTGCTCCGCGACGGCAGCAATGACATCGGCGTCGAAGGCGTGCTCGAGCCGGGCTCCACCTTCGACGTCTTCTACATCGACGGCTTCAACGTCGGCTACCAGCGCAAGGCCGTTCCGGAAGGCAACGCCCTGGCCTTGACGCCGCCCGCCGACCGGCAGGTCACGGCCGGTCCGTTCGCCACCCTGCCCCTCGTGCTCGACACGACCAACCCGCTCCAGCCGCGCGTGCTGCAGAACGGCGCGTACGCGAACGGGAACATCTCGTTCGTCGCGCCGGCCGGCGTGCAGTCAATGTTCATCTCCGAGCGCTCCGCGTTCATCGCGCCGAGCTTCCTGCGCGGCAGCGAGCCGGCCTCGCTGGTGAGCAACCGCACCGGCGCCGACTACGTGGTCATCACCCCCGCCGCCCTCCGCGACGGCGCGCAGCAGCTGGCCAACCTCCGCAACTCGGACGGCCTGCAGACGCTGGTGGTCGATCTCGACCAGATCTACGACGAGCTCAACGGCGGCAACCCCAACCCGTCCGCCATCCGCTCCTTCATCGCCATCACCAGCCGCTGGAGCCGCAGGCCGAAGTACTTCGTGCTCATCGGCGGCGGTACGGTGGACTACCGCGGCCTCCAGGATTCGCCCGGCCTGATGCCGCCCATGATGTTCCGGACCAGCGACGGGCTCTACGCCTCCGACTCGCTCTACGCCGACCGCACGCTGGACAACATCCCGGACGTGGCCCTCGGCCGCATCCCGGTCAGCAACGCCGACGAGCTGAACGCGTATCTGCAGAAGCTCTCCGCTGCGGCGCGCGCCAACACGGCGGCCTCGAAGATCGTCTGGAGCGCGGATGCGGTCGATCGCGGGGCGAGCTTCCGCGACGCCAGCCTCAAGGCGGAGGCGCCGCTGGCCGGACGTCCGGCCACGCGCA
>DASYMJ010000262.1:0-13399 GCA_036009105.1 Thermoanaerobaculia bacterium
AAACCGTCTTGATCGCACGCGCCGCTCCAGCTCTATCCGCTCGGCCTCCGACAGACGAAGCACGTTCAGTATCATGCATCGGAGAACATCGTTCGCCGCTGTCAAATTCACCGTTACAGGCCACTAGCGTTTCGAAATGAGAGGCTGTTGCCGCGGGAGACGCTTCATCCCGTTGTTGTTGAAAAGGTGTTCGCTCCTTACCTGCGCGGAGACTACGAAACAGCGGTCTTTGCAGCGTTTAAAGAGGTCGAGATCGCCGTTCGCATTGGCGCCGCACTTCCTGTGAATGTTATTGGTGTGGAGTTGATGCGGCAGGCGTTTCACGAGGCGACCGGCGCTCTGACGGATCCAGATCAGCCCAAAGGTGAGCGAGAAGCGCTCGCGCACCTGTTCGCTGGCGCGATCGGGTCGTACAAGAATCCGAACAGTCATCGGCGGGTAGCTATCGAACCCTCTGAGGCTGCGGAGATGATCGTTCTTGCCAGCCACCTCATGAGGATTGTCGACGCTCGCTCCAAACGACCATAGCCACGAGCCAATTCGTAGGCGCGCTGCGGCCCTACGCGGCGCCTTCGCGCCGCCCGGCTGAGCGCCTGATCAGTATCGCGGTGGCGGAAAGCTGCGTCGTCGTGTTGTCGCGCGACGTTGCGGTTACGACGCTGCGTCACTCGCCACCCTTTCCCGAATGTGGTGGTACAGGTCGGAGCGAGATGGTGTCCGTTTGACATCGCCATCCCCCTCCGCTACTCTTGCCGTTGGCATTGAGACTCAGTCTCAGCTGCCGATGCCAGCAACGCAGCACGACCCGAGAGACACGCACATGCCCGCCGTCGAACGAGAAGTGGGGAGGTTCCGCGACTTCCTGGCCCTGCAAGGGCAGAAGCTGACCAACGAGCGCGCGGCGCTGGTGAGGGAGATCTTCTCCACCCACTACCACTTCGAGGCCGATGAGCTCCTCTTCAAGATGAAAGAGAAGAGCCTCAAGATCTCCCGGGCCACCATCTACCGCACCCTCGAGCTCCTCGTGAAGTCGGGCATGGTCCGCCGGGTCCACCTCGGCGAGGACCATTACCACTACGAGCACGTCACCGGGAACTCGCACCACGATCACCTCATCTGCACCACCTGCGGCCACGTCATCGAGTTCCATGACGAGCCGCTCGAGCAGCGCCAGCGCGAGATCTGCGAGCGCAAGAAGTTCACCCCCACCTTCCACAATCTCCAGATCCTCGGCGTGTGCGACGCCTGCCGCCGCAAGGGCGAGCACCCCAACACTCCCGACCGCGTCCAGATGATCGGACTCCCCGCACTCCATCTCCGAAAGTAGGAAACCGCTTCCCATGTTCAACGCGCTGATCATCGTCTTCCGCGAGGGCTTCGAAGCCTTCCTCACCGTCGCGATCATCCTGGCTTACCTGCGCAAGACCGGCCGCGACTGGCTGCGTCCGGTCGTCTATGCCGGCATCGTCACCTCCGTCGGCGCGAGCTTCGGCCTGGGCTGGCTGCTGCAGAGCGTCAACCAGCCGCTGTGGGAAGGCGTCCTCGGCGTCGTCGCGGCGGTGCTCGTCGCCTCGTTCGTCGTCCACATGTGGCGCGTTGCGCCGCGCATGAAGAAGGACATGGAATCGCGCCTCGACCGCTACACCACCCCCGCCTCCCGCTTTCTCGCCGTGGCCGGCGTGTTCCTCTTCACCGTGCTGATGGTCACCCGGGAAGGGATGGAGACCGCGTTGATGCTGATCCAGGTGCGCGAGACGCATTTCGTGATCGGCTCGCTGCTCGGCGTCCTCGCCGCGGCGCTGCTGTCCTGGGCCTGGGCCCACTACGGCCACCGCATCAACGTGAAGCGCTTCTTCCAGGTCACCGGCCTGTTCCTCCTCCTCTTCACCGTGCAGATCCTCTTCTACGCCGTGCACGAGTTCTCGGAGGCGGAGCTGCTGCCGAACAGCGAGGCGATCCACCTCGCAACGGAGCCCTACTCGCCGGTCGGCCTGTACGGGAAGTGGTTCTCCGTGTTGATGGTCGGCGGCTGCGCGGTGTGGCTGCTGGCCATGACGATGAAGGACCGGCTGGACCGCTCCAGGACAGTAGCCGCGCGCTGAGCAATGTAGGACCGGCTCTCCTGCCGGTCCAATGGTGGCCGATTCGTAATGCCGCGACTAGGGGCCGGCTGGAGAGCCGGCCCTACGTCAGCCGCGCGATCAGGCGATCGAGGCGCGAGAGCGTCCGTTCCTTCCCCAGCGCCACCGCCACGTCGAAGATGGGGGGCGATGCCCCCCGCCCGGTGAGCGCCAGCCGCAGGGGGTGGATCAGCTTCCCCGCCCCCAGGCCGCGCGCTTCGGCGAGCGTGCGCAGCGTCTGCTCCGTCGTGGCAACGTCGAACGGCTCGGTAGCGGCCAACGCATCGCGCAGCTCCGAGAGGCGCAGCGCAAGGTCGTCGCCCTTCAGATGCTTCTTCGAGGCCTCGGCGTCGTACCCGATCGCCTCGTCCTCGATGAGGAACGGCAGCATCGCGTCCGCCACCTCGGCCAGCGTGCGGCCGCGCACCTTCGTCATCTCCATGATCGCCCGCAGCTCTTCCAGCGGCCGCACGCGCTCCCCCAGGAACGGCATGAGGTGCGGATAGAGCTCGTCGGCGGACATCCGGGCCAGGTACTGGCCGTTCATCCAAAGCAGCTTTTCCTGATCGAAGATGGCCGGCGCCTTGTTGACGTCCGAGAGGTCGAACCACCGCGCGGCCTCGTCGGGAGTGAAGAGCTCGCGGTCGCCGCCCGGCGACCAGCCGAGGAGGGTGAGGAAGTTGAAGAGCGCCTGCGGCACGATCCCCAGGTCGCGGTACTCCTCGGCCGAGGTCGCGCCGGTGCGTTTGCTGAGGCGCTTCTTGTCGCTGCCGAGGATGAGGGGGAGGTGGGCGAAGACGGGGGAGTCGTGGCCGAAGGCGCGGAAGAGGAGGATGTGCTTCGGCGTGTTGGAGAGGTGGTCGTCGCCGCGCGCCACGTGGGTGATGGCCATGTCGATGTCGTCCACCACGACGGAGAGGTGATACGTCGGATAGCCGTCCGAGCGGAGCAGGACGAAGTCGTCGATCAGCTCCCCTTCGAAATGGACGTCGCCGCGGATCAGATCCTGAAAGTCGATCGGGCCGGAGGAGACCTTCATCCGGATCACGTGCGGCTCGTCGCTGATCGAGGCCGTACCCGACTCGGCCAGCACGCGGCACTTGCCGGAGTACTTGTACGGCTTGCCGGCGACCTCCGCCGCGCTGCGGTCGGCTTCCAGCTCCTCCACCGTGCAGTAGCAGCGGTAGGCTTTGCCCGCCGCGACCAGATCGTGCGCGCGCTGGCGATAGTGGTCGAGGCGGTCGCTCTGGTAGACCGGGCCCTCGTCCCAGGTGACGCCCAGCCACTGCAGCGAGCTGACGATCTGCTCCGCGTGATGCTGGCGGGAGCGCTCCACGTCCGTATCCTCGATGCGGAGCAGCATCGTGCCGCCGTGGCGGCGCGCGTGGAGGAGGTTGAAGATCGCGGTGCGGGCGCCGCCGACGTGCAGGAAACCGGTGGGCGATGGGGCGAAACGGAGCTTCATCGGCGGCGGAGTGTAACATCCGTCAAATGAAGCGGCAGGCCGGCTTCTCGCTGATCGAAGTGCTCGCCGCGGTGCTCATCCTGACCGTCGTGATCCTGACCACCATCGCCGTCTTCACCGAGCGCCAGAACCGGCTGCGCACGGCGAACGAAACGGTGCTCACTTATCAGGCGCTGGCGAACGAAGCGGAAGTGCGCCGCCGCGACCCGTTCGCGCAATTGGAGACCCAGCCGCCGGCGTTCGTCACCGACACCTCGCTGCTCCGGCCGCTCGGCCCGTTCACCACTGCCGTGACGGTGGTGGCGAAAAGCGCGGTGCGCAAGGACGTGACGCTCTCCATCCGCTGGGGCAACGGCAAGCGCAGCGCCGCGCTCGTGCTCATCCGCACCGACGCGGGAGGAGGAGCGAACCTGTGGTGACGCGCGAGCGCGGTTACACCCTGATGGAGATCGTGGTGGCGATGGCCATCTTCGGCATCTTCCTCTTCATGATCATCCTGATGACGGCGGAGCTGGATGCGAACCGGAAGCGGAACCCGGTGAACTTCATGACGCATCCGCAGGTCTCGGCCGTGGTCTCGCGGCTGCGTCGTGACGTGGAGGACTCGCAAAGCTATCCGTCCGATGTGGACAAGTACGAGCAGGGGCCGAAGACGCTGATCGTGGAGGTGCTGGCCGAGGATGGGACGCTGGAGAAGATCGTGTGGGACTTCACCAAGGCGGGCCAGGTGCACCGGCTGACCTTCCGCGTCGGCGCGCTGACGTCGCAGTGGGACGCGTACGGTCTGCCGGACTTCGGCGCGCAGGTGGATGCGTATCCGATCGCCGGCCAATACGCGACGCGCATCCAGGCCGTGGATGAGAAGGGGCAGCTTGCGATCGATCAGCTCTTCACGCCGAGAAAGCACTGACCGGCCCGGCCGGCGGCGCGGGTTGGCCAAGCCTCGGCGAGCAGCGGCGCAGGAGCGCAGCGGTTTTGCGGCACGACCGGAGCAGCGCGGCTTCGCGCTCATCTCCGCGCTCGTCATCGCCTTTCTCTACTTCGGGCTGATGCAGTTGCTGCTGGTGGACGCCTCGCGCGCCCTGCACGAGGCGCAGCGCTTCCGCGCGCGGATCGTGGCGAAGACGCTGGCGGAGAACGGCGCCGAGCTGGCGGCGGTCAACATGGTCAGTCAGGCCTCCGGCTCGGGAACGGTGAACGACGCGCAGGGCTCGGCGACCGGCACGCGGACCACCGACAGCACCGGCCAGTTCACCATCAAAAGCGAAGGGGTCACCAGCGGAGTGGTGACGCAGCGGGCGACGGTGTTGCTGGAGGGGCATGTGAATGGCGCGACCGTCCACATCGACTGGTCGCGCCACTCGCAGTGACTTTACACGCGGCGCTTGCGCATCAAGCCGGCGCCGATGGCCAGGGCGGCGAGACCGCCGAGGACCATGCCGGGATTCTTGCGCGCGACGTCGCGGGCCTTGCCCATGTTCATGTTGCCGAGAGCGCCGAGCGAGCCGGTGTCGATGCCGAAACGGCCGAGCATGCCGCCCAGACCGGTGTTCTGCGGCTTGTCGACGTTCGGGATCGCGTCCGGCGCCCTGTACGGGTGGAACTGATTGGTCGGATTGAGGTTATCAACCATCATCTCCTCCTTATTGACAGTTATTCATACTGCGAAGCAGGTGCCACTTCCAGCGGTATATACTTCGCCGGCATGGGCGGAAATCCACGAGAGCACGTCGGAGACAAAGGGTTCTGGGACGGCGGCACGCCGGGGCACGGCTCGAACGATCAGACTGCCGGGCGGCCCAGCGGTTTCCCCGGCCATCGCTCCCCCAAGCGTCTCGGCGTGGCCACCGACATCGAGTTTCCGCCCGATCCGAACGATCTTCCGGCCGAAGCCGACAAATAGATACATCCGCCGACCCGACTGAATCGTAGGTTCAGTCGCACACGATGCCGATGACCGACACAGTGCCGCCGCCAGCGCTCCTCCCCGCGGTTGCGCGAGGAGACATCGCCTCGTTCGAGGCCCTCTTCGACCGCTACTCCGGCACCCTCTACGCCCTCCTCCTGCGCATCCTGGGCAACCCCGAGGACGCGCAGGAGGTCCTGCAGGAGACGTTCGTCAAGGTGTGGACGAACGCGAAGATGTTCGACGCGGTGCGCGGCAGCGAGGTGGCGTGGCTCATCTCCATCGCCCGCAGCCGGGGGATCGACAAGCTCCGCTCGCGACGGATCCGTGTCGATCGTGAGAACGATGCGGGCCGGGAAATCTCGATCCACTCCTCGTTCGTAGAGAAGACGACCGGCGCGGACGAAGCGATCCGGTCGGAAGAGCGGATTGCAGTCCGCGGCGCCCTCGCCGAGCTTCCGGAAGCCCAGCGGGTCGCGCTCGAGCTCGCGTACTTCGAAGGCCTCTCCCAGTCGGAGATCGCCGAACGCCTCGGCGAGCCGCTGGGGACGGTGAAGACGCGGATGCAGCTCGGCATGAAGAAACTGAGAGATCGCCTGCGGGCGTTTCAACCATGACCCACCAGGATTACGAGTCGATCGCGGCCCTCGACGCCGTCGGCGCCGCGAGTGTGGAGGAGGAGCGCATGCTTCGCGACCACCTCGCGACGTGCGCCGCCTGCCGCACCGCGCGCGACGAGTTCGGCGAGGCGGCGGCCATGCTGGCCCGCGAGGCGGAGCCGGTCGCCCCGCCGCCGGACGTCCGCGACCGCATCCTCGCCGCCGTCGAAGCGGATGACGCTGGCGATGATGCGGAGGTCGTCGACATCGAGTCGCGCCGCAAGATGCCGTGGTGGCTCGCCACCGCCGCGATGCTGTTCCTCGCCCTGTGGGGCTGGCGCGAGGTCGGGATCCGCGTCTCGCGGGAGAAGCTGCGCTCGCAGCGCGCGGAGATCGAGCGCCTGCAGGCGGAGGTGGACGCGCTCAATCTGCAGAAGGAGAAGATCTCCGGCGCCATGAGCGCCATCGCTTCCTCCGGCACCCGCACCATCCAGCTCACCGGCGCGCAGGCCGCGCCGACCGCCTCCGCGCGCGTGTTCCTGGACGAGAAGAAGCAGCGCGCCTTCGTCTTTTTCTACGACCTCCCGGCCAACGCGAACGACAAGAGCTACCAGCTCTGGATCCTCCGCGCCGACCAATCCAAACCGCAGAGCGCCGGCGTGTTCGACGCCACGAAGGACGGCACCGCCTCGGTCACCGTGGAGAACCTGCCGCTGGCCACGGAGATCAAGGGGCTGGCCGTGACGCTGGAGCCGAAGGGCGGCGGCGAGCAGCCGTCGAATGCGGATTTCTACGTGATGGGAAACACGTAGGAAGTTATCGGTTATCAGTTGTCGGTTGTCAGTGAGACCGTTCTACCGACAACTGATAACTGACAACCGACAACTCCACCTCACAGTCCCATGATGTTGTACCCGCAGTCCACGTACATCACCTCGCCCGTGATTCCCGACGACATGGATGACGCGAGGAACAGGCCGGCGTTGCCGATCTCCTCCAGCGTCACGTTGCGGCGCATCGGCGCCTTCTCGGCGTGGTGCTTGAGCATGTCGGTGAAGCCGGCGATGCCGCGGGCGGCGAGGGTGTTCACCGGGCCGGCGGAGATCGCGTTCACCCGCACATTGGTGCGGCCGAGGTTGGCGGCGAGGTAGCGGACGCTCGCTTCGAGGGAGGCCTTGGCCACGCCCATCACGTTGTAGCCTTCCACCGCCGCCACCGAGCCGTGGTAGGTCATGGCCACGACCGAGCCGCCGCCGGCCGCTTCGAAGAGGGGCAGGGCGGCGCGGCTCAGCGCGACCAGGGAGAAGGCGGAGATGTCGTGCGCGAGCTTGAAGCCCTCGCGCGAGGTCTTCACGAAATCGTTGGTCAGATCGTCGTGCGGCGCGTAGGCGACGGAGTGGATGAGCGTGTCGAGCCTGCCGCCGAACGCCTCGCCGACCTGGCGGAAAACGGCGTCGATGTCGGCGTCGTTCGTCACGTCGCAGGGAAGGAGGAGCGAGTCCGGAAGGGTGGTGGTCAGCTTCTCGACGCCTTCCTTCAGCCGCTCGCCCTGGTAGGTGAAAGCCAGGCGCATCCCTTCGCGCGAGAGCGCCTGCGCGATCGCCCACGCGATGGAGCGCTTGTTCGCCACGCCGAAGACGATGCCGGTCTTTCCTTCCAGTAGTGCCATGGCGCGGATCATACTTCTGCGCGTCATGAAACGCTCCCTCTGCCTCGCCTTGGCCCTCCTTCTCGCCGTCTCCGCGCTCGCCGAAAAACGGGCCTTCACCATCGAGGACTTCTACCGCGTCCGCACCGCGAGCGACCTTGCGCTGTCGAAGGACGGCCGCCTGGTGGCCTTCACCGTCGCCACGCCCGATCTGCCGCACGCGAAGCGCACGCAGCGCGTCTGGATCGCCGACGCTTCGGGCGGCAATGCGCGCGAGCTGACGCACGGCGATGGCGACACGGGCGCGCGCTTCTCGCCGGATGGACGCTCCGTCGTCTTCGTCCGCTCGGGCAATCTCTGGATGCTCCCGCTGGAAGGCGGCGAGGCGCGCCAGCTGACGAACATCGCCACCGGCGTCGCCGATCCGCTCTTCTCGCCGGACGGCAAGTGGATCGCGTTCTCCACCGACGTCTATCCCGAATGCAACGGCGATGACGCCTGCAACAAGCGCGTCGCCGACCGCTGGAGCGGCGGCAAGCTGAAGGCGCACGTGGCGGACTCGCTGCTGTACCGCCACTGGACCGCGTGGCGCGACGGCACGGTGACGCATACCTGGCTGGTCAACGTGGAGAGCGGCGAGACGCGCGACCTCACGCCCGGCCGCAACGACTTCCCCATCTTCCAGGTCGGCGGCTCGCTGAGCTACGACTTCTCGCCCGACGGGCGCGAGCTGGCCATCGCCTCCAAGCACGACCCGGAACAGGCCTCCTCGACAAATGCCGACGTCTGGCTGATCTCGCTCACCGATCGCAATGCGCCGCCGCGCAACATCACCGCCGCGAACAAGGGATGGGACGGCGGGCCGCGCTACTCGCCAGATGGGCGCTTCATCGCCTACCGCACGCAGAAGGATCCGGGCTACGAGTCGAGCCAGCTGCAGCTCGCGCTGTACGACCGCGCCGGCGGCACCTCGCGCATCCTCGCGCCGGCGTACGACAACTGGATCGAGGACATCGCCTGGTCCGACGACTCGCGCTCGATCCTCTTCACCGGCGCGTCCGAGGGGCGCAATCCGATCTCCCGCGTCGACCTCGCATCCGGCGCCGTGACGCGCGTGTTCGAGGACCGCACCGTCGATGCGTTCGCGGTCGCCGGCGGCAACATCTTCTACATCGGGCGCTCGGTGGGCGAGCCGACGGAGGTGTATCGCGCCGCGCTCGCCGGCGGCGCCGCGCAACGGCAGCGCATCACGCATCTCAACGACCAGCTCGCGAACGAAGTCGACATCCGGCCGGCGGAAGTGATGTGGGTGACGGGCGCGGAAGGGGCACGCGTGCAGGTGTTCATCGTCAAGCCGCACGGCTTCGATCCGGCGAAAAAGTACCCGCTCATCCTCAACGTGCACGGCGGCCCGCAGCAGCAGTGGGCGGACGCATTCCGCGGCGACTGGCAGGTCTATCCCGGGCAGGGCTACGTCGTGGCTTTCCCGAACCCGCACGGCTCGACCGGTTTCGGACAGGCGTACACGGCCTCCATCTCCGGCGACTGGGGCGGCAAGCCGTTCGAGGACCTGATGCGCGTGACGGACGCGCTGGAGAAGCTGCCGTACGTCGACCGCAACCGGATGGGGGCCATGGGCTGGTCCTACGGCGGCTACATGATGAACTGGTTCGAAGGGCACACCGACCGCTTCAAGGCGCTCGCCTCGATGATGGGGCTGTACGACCTCCCCTCGTTTTACGGCGCGACGGAGGAGCTGTGGTTTCCGGAGTGGGACCTGCGCGGCCAGCCGTGGAATTCGGAGCTGTACCAGAAGTGGTCGCCCTCGAGTTTCGTGAAGAACTTCAAGACGCCCTGCATGGTGATCACCGGCGAGCGCGACTACCGCGTGCCGTACACGCAGGGGCTGGAGATGTTCACCGCGCTGCAGAAGATGCACGTGCCGTCCCGCCTCATTGTCTACTCCGACGCCGGCCACTGGCCGAGCTGGTACGAGATGGCCCTCTACTACACCGCCCACCTGGAATGGTTCCAGAAGTACCTCGGCGGCGGCGGCCCGCCCTGGTCGACCGAGGCGTTCCTGCGCAACGCGGTGTTCGACGCGAGCGGGAAACGGGTCGAGGCGGAGAAGGAGACGGTGGAGGTCACGCAGGGGAAACCGGACGTGAAGCCGCGGTAGCGCGCGAGACCTCGTCGTCCATCCGCCCGGCCATCATCAGGAAGAGCATCCGGTAGTCGGCCGCCAGGGAGTAGAAGGGGTGGCCGAAGGTGGCCGGCTTGTTGTGCTCGACGAAGAAGTGGGCGTACCAGGCGAAGGCGTAGCCGATGAGCGGCGCGCCGAGGAGAAACCAGAGGCTGAAGACGAAGGCCAGGCCGATGGAGGCGAGGGCGAGGATGGAGCCGATGGCATGCAGCACGCGGGTGCGGGGCTGCGAATGCGCCCGCACGTAGTAGGGCCAGAAGTCGGAGAAGGTGCGGATCTCCCTCGCCATTCGCCGCACATCCTCCCACGGGAGGGCGTGGCACTTCAATTGCTCGCATGGGAGTCACCATGCCGCAGGATTTCGAGCAGTTGCTGAAAGACCTCTTTGGCGAGCCGCTGAGCAAGCTGAACCAGTTCCAGACCGACCAGATGAAACGCCTCACCGACAAGCTGCAGGAACTGGCCCGCGAAGCGGTGAAGGAAGACATCACCAAACTTCACGAGGAGATCAACACCCTCCGCGCGCGTCTGACCACCCTGGAAGCGGAGCGCGCCCGGAACGCGGCGGACTCGGTGGAATCGAGCTTCTGAAAATGTAGGGCCGGCTCTCGGCCGGCTCAGCCATTCTCTGACTGCGGGCCGGCTGAGAGCCGGCCCCACAATCAGAACGCGTACCCCAGCGTAATGAAGTACGAGAAGCGGTGCTCGTGCTTCCGCTTGTCCGGGTTGTAGCCGATGTCGAAGCGCAGCGGGCCCACCGGCGAGAGATAGCGGATGCCGGTGCCGATGCCGTAGCGGAGGTCGCCGAAGTTGATGGTCGGGTCGCGGTAGACCTGGCCGGCATCCACGAACACCGCGCCGCCGACGCTGCTGAAGATCGGGAAGCGGTACTCCACGTTCGCCACCAGCAGGCCGTTGCCGCCCACCGGCGCCACGGTGCCGTCCGGCAGGAGGATCAGCGTCCCCACGCACTGCGGATCGACCACGCTGCCGTCCTCGTTCGTCTCGCAGATGGTGCCGAGGCGGTCCAGCGGGAAGGCGCGATGCGAGTTCTCGCCGCCCGCCGTGAACCGCTCCGAAAGCGGCACCTCGGTGTTCGCGATGGGGTGCGTCACGCCCACCCGGCCGGAGAGGGCGAGCGTGGTGCGGGAGCTGAGCGGCAGGTAGTAGCTCCCCTGGGTGAACGTCTTGAGGAACCGCGCGTCCGCCCGGAACATCTTGAACGCGTACTCGACCGAGGCGCTGGTGAAGAAGCCGCGATGCGGATTCAGCGCGTCGTCGCGGCGGTCCCAGAAGAACGTCGGCGTCATGCTGGAGATGCTGATGTTCGTCACGCTCGGGTCGACGCCCGGGATGATCGCCGTCTCGGCCAGCGCGCAGAGGTCGTTCTTCTCGTCCGGATTCTTCACGCACTTGCCGATGCGGTACTCGTAGCGCAGCGACCAGCGCGTCTGCAGCCGCGCGATCTTGGTCACTTCCACGAACGTGCCGCTCTGCACGATGTGCGCGCCGGTGCGGTGCGAGTCGCTGCGGAAGATGGTGAGCTGCAGCGGCAGGTCGTAGTTGAAGATGAACGGCTCGCGGTAGGTGAGGAACGCCTCGTTGCGCTCGCGGCTCTTGACCAGCTCCAGCCCGAGGTAGCGGCCGGTGCCGAAGAGGTTGCGGTGGGCGATGGAGAGCGAGCCGAGAGGGGAGATGGCGAGCGTCGGCTGCTTGGTCAGACCGATCGAGCCGGCCACGGTGAGGTTGTTCCCCTCCTCCACGGCGATCACCACGCTCCGGTCTCCCACCGTGGTGCCGGCCTGCTCCGGCTGGATGTCGACGCGGCGGAAGATGCCGAGGCGGTAGAGGTTGCGCTGCGCCTCGAGGATGTTCGAGTAGCTGAACGGCTCGCCTTTTTTCAGCTCCGACTTGCGGAGGATCAGCACCGAGTCGGTGTACGTGTTGCCGCGCACGATCACTTCATCGACCTTGATCCGCGGCCCCTCGGTGATGACGTACACCAGGTTCGCGCTCGTCTTGTCCGCCGAGACGTCGAAGCGCGGCGAGACCTGCACCTCGGCGTTCCCCCGGTCGGCGTAGAACGTCTGCAGCGCCACGATGTCCTCCCGCACCGTCTGCGGATTGAGAGGCATGCCCGCCTGCAACCGCGGCTTCGGCAGCTCCTCGGTCTTCACCTGCTCGTTGCCTTCGATCGCCACCGCGGTGAGGATCGTCCGCGCGCTTTCGGTGATGATGAACTGGACCGTCAACGTGCCGTCCGGATGGGCGGTCACCACGGGCGTGGAGACCTTCGCATCGGGGAAGCCCTGCAGCCGGTAGTACGACTCGATGGCGTCGCGGTCGGCGCTCAGCTGTCCCCGGGTGACGCCGGTCGGGCGGCGCAAGACCTTTCCGATGAGCGCGCTGATGCCGCCCTTCGGCGAGGTCTGGATGATCTTCTCCAGATCCTTGTCCGGGATCTTCTCGTTGCCGGTGAAGGAGACGGCGGCGAGCCGGTACTGCTGGCCTGGATTGACGCGGAACGTCGTGACCCATGTATTCGGATCGACCAGCCGCCCCTCCGTATCCACCGCCACGTTGTAGTAGCCGCGCTGCTGGTAGAGCTCGAGGATCTGGTCCGCCGCGCGGTCGATGACGTCTTCGCTGTACGGCTGGTTGCGCCCGAACGGCAGCACGCTGCGCACCGAGCGGCGCGACACGCCCTCCACCTCCACCTTCACGATCGGACCGACGCTGACCCGGTACTTGAGCGTGACGGTCTTGGCCGCTTTGTCGTAGTCGTAGCCGAGGTAGTCGACGTCCGCCTTGCGGTGATCGCGGCGGACGAGGAAGGTGCGGATGCGGGTCGCGTCGCTGCGCGCGTCGGCCAGGATGAACGGCTTGCCCGGCCCGCGCCGCATCTGGTTGATGAGCTCCTGCGGCGTGAACGGCTTGGTATCGCCGTCGAAGACGACCGTGGCGATGTGTGCCCGCGGGCCGGTGGTGACGAAGAACTCGACGTCGGCCAGGCTGCGCGGACGGACGAAGCGCGTCTCGTAGTCGACCGCCGCCTCCAGGTAGCCGTTGCGCACGAGCGACTGCTGCACGGCGGCTGCGCTGCGCTCCACGGCGTTGAGGGAGAGGACGTCGCCGGCGTGGATCTCGAGGTCGCGCTCGGCGCGCGCGCGGTCGGAGCCGTGCAGGGTGGTGAAGAGGATGCGGCCCACGCGGTAGTTGAGGAAGAGGCGGATGGTGACGGCGATGCCGGCGCCGTCCGGCGTCGCCTCGATGCGGATGTCGCGGAAGTCGCCGGTGGCGAAGAGCGCCTTGAGCGTCGACTGCTCGGCGCGGATGGAGAGCGGCTGGCCGGCCTGCAGAGAAACGTACTGCGCGAGCGGTGTCGTGTCAAAGCTCGCGTCCGCAACAAAGGCGATGGTCGTGATGCCCTCCACCTCCGAACGTAGGGCCGGCTCTCC
>DASYMJ010000263.1:0-10783 GCA_036009105.1 Thermoanaerobaculia bacterium
GCGACGCTGATGCCGGGCAAGGGCACGCTCACGCTCACCGGCAAGCTGGGCGACGTGATGCAGGAATCCGCGCATGCGGCGATGAGCTACGTGCGGTCCAAGGCGGAGGAGTTCGGCATCCCGAAGGATTTCCACCGCAAGACGGACGTGCATGTGCACGTGCCCGAAGGTGCGATTCCGAAGGACGGTCCGTCCGCCGGTATCACGCTGGCAACAGCGCTGATTTCGGCGCTGGCCCGCATCCCCGCGCGCCGCGACGTGGCGATGACCGGCGAGATCACGCTGCGCGGCAAGGTGCTGCCGGTGGGCGGGGTGAAGGACAAGATCCTCGCCGCGGCGCGGGCAGGCATCACCAAGGTGATCCTGCCGGCCGACAACGAGCGCGATCTGGAAGAGATCCCGGCCGACGTCCGGGAGAAGATGGAGTTCCACCTCGTGGAGTCGATGGACGAGGTGATGACCATCGCCCTCGACGGCACGATCGTCCCCCTCGCGGCGAAGGAGAAGCTGCCCGAGCCGGAGAAGGTGATCGGCGGCGAGCCGCCGCTCACTCACTAGTGAGCAGAACGATGAACGATGAAGGATGAACGATGAACCCCGCACCCCCGGGTTTGTTCATCGTTCATCCTTCATCGTTCATCGTTTTCCCCGCCCGGTGGCACGAACCTTCCATTCCTGGAAACGCTTGACCATCCACGAGAATATCGCCACAATCTCGACCGTTCATCCACACAACCTGCAAGATCTCTTCGACGTAAGCACGCCGGCTTTTTGTAACAGAACACGATGACTTCATCCCGCGTCTCACCGTGAGCGCGGCGTTACACCGGGCCTCGAACATCACTTTGGAAATTCGATCGGTAGCGTTTCATCGGGCGGCGTACCAGCCCGGAGACTTTCCACGCGACGGCCGGCCGCAGTTCGCCATGGTCGGACGATCCAACGTCGGAAAGTCGAGCCTCATCAACGCCGTCCTGAAACGGAAAGCGGTGGCTCGCGTGAGTCAGACCCCGGGGAAGACCCAGGCCATCCACTTCTACCTGATCAACGAGAGGTTTTACATCGTCGATCTTCCCGGTTACGGGTACGCGAAGGTTCCGAAACAGATGAGAAGCTCCTGGGGCGAGCTGGTCCGGAGCTACCTCGATTCCGCGGAGAGCCTTCGTTTGATCTTTCTGCTGCTCGACGCGCGGCGCATCCCCGGCGGGGAAGACCTGCAGATGCACGAATGGACGCAGGCCGCGGAGATCGAAGAACGCATCGTGCTGACCAAGAGCGACAAACTTTCGAAGAACCAGCTGGCCAGGCAGAAGCAGCTCATCGCCGCCGAGCTGGAGCTCGATCCGGCGAGCCTCGTCATCAGCTCGACGGAGACCGGAACAGGCATCGAAGAGGTGCGCCGCGACATCACGGCGGGCCTGCTATGAAGTAACGAGGAAAACACATGGCCACTCAGGAACTCGACAGCAACGAATCCACCGCCGTCATCGCCGACGCGCCCCCCGCGGAGAAGCCGGAGAAGCCCGCCCGCAAGCCCCGCGCGAAGAAGGCCGCCCCGCCCGCCGAGGAGGCGCCGGAGGCTGCCGCCGAAGCCGCTCCCGCCGCGGAAGCGCACTCCGAAGCCGCCGCGCCGCCGGTCGACGAAGAGACGCCCGCCGCAATTCCGGAAAGCGCCTCGGACCAGCAACCAGCAACCAGCAACTCCGACATGGACGAAGCCGGCGAGGAATCGATCAAGACGCGCTCGCAGCTCAAGCGCGAGCAGCAGCAGGCGCAGCAGGCCGCGGAAACCATCGACATCCGCGTGCTCAAGGAGATGAAGCTTCCCGATCTCTCCAAGCTGGCCAAGGACCTGGGCGTGGAGAACGCCTCCGGGATGCGCAAGCAGGACCTGATCTTCGCCGTCCTGCAGGCCCAGACCGAGAAGTTGGGTCTGATCTTCTCCGAGGGCGTGCTGGAGTGCCTGCCGGATGGGTTCGGATTCCTCAGAGCGCCGGAGTACAACTACCTGCCCGGCCCGGACGACATCTACGTCTCCCCCTCCCAGATCCGCCGCTTCGACCTCCGCACCGGCGACACCGTCTCCGGCCAGGTGCGGCCCCCGAAGGAAGGGGAGCGCTACTTCGCCCTGATCAAGGTCGAGGCGGTGAACTTCGAGCACCCGGACGTGGCGCGCGAGAAGATCCTCTTCGACAACCTCACGCCGCTCTATCCCCAGGGCCGCATCAAGCTGGAGATCCCGAGCAACATGTCCTCGCGCGTGCTCGACCTGATCGCGCCGGTGGGCAAGGGGCAGCGCGGACTCATCGTCGCGCCGCCGCGCACCGGCAAGACCATGCTCCTGCAGGCCATCGCCAACTCCATCACCTCCAACCATCCGGAGATCACCCTCATCGTGCTGCTCATCGACGAGCGGCCGGAAGAGGTCACGGACATGCAGCGCTCGGTCAAGGGGGAGGTCATCTCCTCCACGTTCGACGAGCCGGCCTCCCGTCACGTGCAGGTGGCGGAGATGGTCATCGAGAAGGCCAAGCGCCTGGTGGAGCACAAGCGCGACGTGGTCATCCTGCTCGACTCCATCACCCGCCTGGCCCGCGCCTACAACACGGTGGTGCCGCCGTCCGGCAAGGTGCTCTCGGGCGGCGTCGACTCCAACGCGCTGCAGCGCCCGAAGCGCTTCTTCGGCGCGGCGCGCAACGTGGAGGAGGGCGGCTCGCTGACCATCATGGCCACGGCGCTGATCGACACCGGCTCGCGCATGGACGACGTGATCTTCGAGGAGTTCAAGGGCACGGGCAACATGGAAGTGCACCTCGACCGGAAGCTGGTCGAGAAGCGCGTCTTCCCGGCCATCGACATCAACCGCTCCGGCACGCGCAAGGAAGAGCTGCTGCTCGAGCGCAACGAGCTCAATCGGATCTGGGTCCTGCGCAAGGTCTTCTCGCCGCTGTCGACGGTGGAGTCGATGGAGCTGCTCGTGGAGAAGCTGGACAAGACGCGCACGAACGGCGAGTTCCTCAACGCGATGTCCTCGATGTAATGGGTCATCCTTCGGCGTCTGCGCGCCTCAGGATGACACGCTGCATGACCGAATCGACCGACCAGATCCGGGCCCGTTTCCCCGCCCTGCGGCGGCGGCACAACGGGCAGCCGGTCGCGTACTTCGACGCCCCCGGCGGCACGCAGGTGCCGTCGGAGGTGGCCGCGGCGATGAGCGACTACCTCTTCCACCACAATGCGAACACGCACTGGGCCTACCCCACGAGCGAGGAGACGGACGCCATCCTCCTCGCGGCCCGCGAGGCCGCGGCCGATTTTCTGAACGCGACGCCGCGCGAGATCGTCTTCGGCAACAACATGACCTCGCTCACCTTCCACCTCGCGCGCGCCCTTGGCCGCACCTGGCAGCGAGGCGATGAGGTCATCGTCACGGAGCTCGACCATCACGCGAACGTCGCGCCGTGGCGCGCGCTGGAGCGCGACTTCGGCATCGTGGTGCACGCCGCGCGGATGATCCCGGAGACGGCGCAGCTCGACTACGACCACCTCGCCTCGCTCGTCTCGCCGCGCACGAAATTGCTCGCGGTGGGCGGCGCATCGAACGCGGTCGGCACCATCAACGACCTCGAGCGCGTGCGAGCGATCGCGGAGAAGGCGCTGCTGTTCGTCGATGCGGTCCACCTCGCCCCGCACCAGCTGATCGACGTGCAGCGCATCGGCTGCGACTTCCTGGTCTGTTCCTCCTACAAGTTCTACGGCCCGCATGCCGGCATCCTCTTCGCCCGCGCCGAGCTGCTGGAGCTGCTGCCGTTCCCGAAAGTCGGCCCCGCGCCGGACAGCGCGCCCGAGCGCGCCGAGACGGGGACGCAGAATCACGAGGGCATCGCCGGCATCGGCGCCACCATCGACTTCCTCGCTTCACTGAGCGGCACCGCCGGCTCTCGCCGCGCGCGCCTCGCCTCGACGTTCGCCGCTCTGCACGAGCGCGGCCTCGCGCTCACGCGCCGCCTGTGGGAAGGCTTGTCCCCGGTGCGCGGCATCCGCCTGTATGGCCCCCCACCCACCGCCCGCCGCACACCGACCGTCGCCTTCCGCATCGACGGCGTCGACTGCGAGCAGCTCGTGCGCCGCTTCGCGGACGCCGCGCTCTTCGTCAGCCACGGCGACTTCTACGCCGCCACCTGCGTCGACCGCCTCGGCGTTCCGGAAGTGATCCGTGTGGGATGCGGCGCGTACACGACGGAAGAGGAGGTGGACCGCCTCATCGCGGTCGCCGGTCGGGGTACGGAACGTCCGGCAGAAACCGCGCCCAGTCCGTAGCGGAAAGCCTGCAACTGTCCAGGCGACGGCAGGCTTCGGCGATCAGGTCGGCGGGCCGCACCTGCACCACGTGCGTGGTCTGGTCGCCCGCTCCTGCCATCACTCCGACCAGCAGGAGCCGCGCGTCCGCTGAAAAGACGAGCGTCCCGATTCCGTTGAAGCCGTCGCGCGATCGCTCGACGCGCAGGTCGTCCAGGGTGATGCGCGCGACCTCCGCCCCGGTCGCGGTCTCGTGGACGAGCACCAAGCCATCGTAACTGCCGGTCGCCAGCAGCTTGCCGTCGCCGGAGAACGCCGCGCTGAAGACGGCCGGGTGATTGAATCCGCGAACGTCCATCCCACTCGCACCGAGCTCCGGGTTCCAGAGCCGGACGCCGTCGCCGGCGCCGATGGCGACGAGCGGCTCCGTGGGGCTCGTCGCCAACGCGAACGCCCGATCGCCGCTTCGGGTGCGGACGATCCGGCCGCCGGCGAGCTTTCGCGCGACGATCATCTCGCCGCGCTGGACCACGACCCAGGCACTGCCGCCCGTGAAGCCGATCTCCCGGTCCTCTTCGTTGCCTTTCAGGACCGGCTTGCCGCCGCCCGGGGCGTGGGTGTCCCACACGCACGCGGAGCCCTGGGCCACGAATCGGCCATCCGGACTGAAAAGCGGTTTCCCGGCGGCTGCCGCGCAGTCCCGGAAAAGAGTGACGGCCGGCGGCCGGGCGAGATCGACCAGTGCGAGCGCGCCGCTGCTCGTGCGGCCGGCCAGCCGGCGGCCGTCCGGGCTGAACGCGACCTTGTCCTCCACCAGGGCCAACCCTCGGATGTCGATCGGCTGCCCGCCGCCGGTCAGGTCTTCCACGATGACCCCGGCCGGATACGACTCGGAGTCTCGCGCCACCCGCATGCCGCCGCCGGCCCACGCGCTGAGATAGCGCACGTACTTTCCTGGCCGACCGCCGCGCAGCGAGTGAGCCTCGAACGTGGTGTGCGTGTTCGGGTCGCGCGTGATCAGAAAGCGCCCGGCGGTATCGATCGCCAGCGGCTCCCCCACGAATGCCGCTGGCGGCGTGACCACCCACCGGCGCACCACCCCCGCCGCATCGACGGTCAGCACGCGGCCCGCGGCGTCGAACGCGGCGGCCTTGACGGCGCCATCCGAGACGAAGCGGGCCAGCTCGACGCCTCCGGGCAGGGTCGAGACGCTGGCCGTGCCGTCGAGTGTGTTGATCTCCACACTCGACGCGCCGTCGCTCGCCACCGCCTCGGCGCGCGAAGCGGGAATCCGCAAGTCATGGACATTGATCGGCTTCCCTGGCTCGTAGCGGTCGGCGAGCCTCGCCATCTCCCTGCGGCTCAGCATCGGGAACGAACCGTCTGCGGCACCATCAAGAGCCGTGACGTCATGGCGGCACGCCCACTCCTTGCCCGACCAGATCACCACCCGTCCATCCTGATACACGGCCAGCGCTTTGCCGTCGCCGCGGAAGGCGATCTCCGCGATGCCCTGCCCGACCCGGTTGCCCGGCCGGTCCTCGAGAGTGGCGATCGCATTCGATGCCGGCTCCCACACCTTCGTCGTAAAACCGCCGGCCGCGGCGAGAGCCTGTCCATCGGGACTGAACGTCAGCAACCGGATCGTGTCGAGGAGATCGGTCTTTGCCGGCCCTGCCGTGCGCATCCCTGTCCGCGCATCGAATCGGATCAGGGTGTCGTCCTCGGCGAGGGCGACCGTCCCCTTGTCCGTCGACATCGCGAGCGCGTCGATCTCCCGCGGCTCCCGCTGCAGCCGAACGCGTTTCCGCCTCCGCAGGTCCCACACCTCGGCCTGATCTTTCGAGGCGACGAGGAGCGTCTCGCCGTCCGCGCTGAAGAGCGCCCGCTCCACGGCGAAGCCGAGCCGAAAGGAGCCGTCGCGTATCGGCAGGAGGCGCAACACCGCGCGCAGCACATGATCGCTCGCTCCGTTCGGCGCGTGGCGGAGCGCCTCGACGGCGAGAAGCGCTGCCCGGCGCAGCTCATTGGGGCGGCTCATCAGCAACTCCGCTTCCGCCGCGAGCTGACGGCTCGAGGCGCGGTCGGCGTTCGCGTTCGCCCGCTCCTCGTTCGCCTTCGCTTTCCCTTCGTTTTCTCTGGCGAGCTTTGCCTGCGCATTCGCACGATCCGCGTTCGCGATCGCCTCTCTCGTTTTCGCGTCAGCGCGTCTGCTCTCCCGTACCGCCTCGACCACCGCGACCGACAATGCGATGACCAGCGCCGAGAGGATGACGATGGCGCCGCGGCGCATGAAAGTGAACGCCCGATGCTGCCGGACGTCCTCGCCGATCAGCTCGTCCTTCGGTATGCGTCGCAAGGTCGCTGAAAGCTCGGCGATGGCATCGCTGAACGCCGGATTGCGCAGTCCGAGATCCTCCGCTGCCCTGGCCCGGCGGAGATCGACCCATTGCGGCTCCTCGGCAAACGCGCCGCGCAGCGCCTCCGGAAGCGCGGTGGTCCGGCTCCAGTCGAAGTCTCGCGCCGCCGCATCCCAGACGATCTCACCGTCGGTGAGCCCGATCAGCAGCTTGTCGCTCCCGCGCGTCTCGAGCCAGTGCTTCACCTCCCGCTCCACCCACGGCCGCTGCGCCGCGGCTGCCGAGGCGAGAAGGATGAAGAACTCCGAGTCGTTCATCGCCGCGACGATGGCGGACCACAGGTTCGCATTCGCCGAAAGGCCGGCGCGGTCGCGGAACACGCGCACGGCGCGCATGCGGTTCCACGGCCGCGCGAATTGCTGCAGGCCGTGGTGGACCGCCGCGGCGATCTTCGCGTCGGCGACGTGCGCGTAGGAGAGGAACGCCGCGTTCATGTCTTGGTGGATGTGTGGCGCAATCGTACTCGTCCGCGGAACGCGACGCCCATTTCGTTTGTTGGTACCCTGCAACGGGATGGCTAAGCGCTCTTCGCGGATCAAGGACTTCCTCTGGCGCCACTCCGCCGGGCTCGCCTTCACGGCGATGGTCGTCTTCGTCGCGTTCATCGGATTCATCGGCTACACGTACGCCGTCGTCACCCGGAAATTCGACTCCTCCCGCCGCTGGGACCTGCCCAGCCGCGTCTACTCCGACGCCACCCCGATCGTGCCCGGCATGTCGTTCCCGCGCGCCCTGCTCGAGCCGAAGCTCAATCACGTCGGCTATCACGAGGTGAAGGGGCGGGTGGCCAACCCCGGCGAGTACCGCTATGCGCCGGGCGGCCTGGAGATCTACCTGCAGAACTTCGAGTATCCGGACATGGAGTTCCGGGCCATGCCGGTGATGATCGGCATCGACGGCTCGACCGTGTCCTCGGTCAAGCGGCTCGATGACGGAGTCACCCTGCGCGGCGTCCGCCTCGAGCCGGAGCTCATCACCTCGATTTACAACAACGAGATGGAGGACCGGCTCCCCGTGGCGCTGACCGCCGTCCCGAAGTTCGTCAGCGACGCGATCATCGCCACCGAAGACCACGGCTTCTATCACCACCACGGCATCTCCTTCCGGGGCGTCCTCCGCGCCGCGGTGACGAATGCGCGCCAGGGCTCCATCACCATCGGCGGCTCCACCCTCACCCAGCAGCTGGTCAAGAACCTGTACCTCAATCCGGAGCGCACCTGGAGCCGCAAGGCTCTGGAGGCGGTGATGGCCGTCCTGCTCGAGGCCCGCTACAGCAAGCAGGAGATCCTCGAGGCCTACCTCAACGAGATCTACCTGGGGCAGAACGGCGCGGTGCAGATCGTCGGCGTGGAGCAGGCCTCGCAGCTCTACTTCGGCAAGCACGTGACGTATCTGACCTTGCCCGAGGCGGCGACGCTTGCGGCGATCATCCGCTCGCCGAATACGCTCTCGCCGCTGAAGTACCCCGAGCGCGCCAAGCCGATCCGCGACATCGTCCTCGCTCAGATGCGCGATCAGGAGCTGATCTCGCGCGAGCAGTACGAGCAGGCCGTCGTCTCGCCGCTCACCGTGACGCGCTTCCCGAAGACCTCGCGCAGCGCGCCGTTCTTCGTCGACCTGGTGATGAAGCAGCTGCGCGAGACCTATCCGGAGACGCAGCTCAAGACCGAGGGGCTGCGCATTTTCACCACCCTCGACACCATCATGCAGCGCAGTGCGGAGCAGTCGCTCGATACCGGCATCGCGAACCTGACCAGGAACTATGCGCACATCCGCAAATCGCCCGTGCCGCTGGAGGGGGTGATGCTCACCATCCAGCCGGGGACCGGCTACGTGAAGGCGCTGGTCGGCGGCCGCAGCTACTCCAAGACGCAGTTCAACCGCGCGATCCAGGCCCGCCGCCAGCCCGGCTCGCTCTTCAAGCCGTTCGTCTACATCACGGCCATGGATCCGGCGCGCGGCCAGCAGGCGCTCACCGCGGCCACGATCATGGACGACTCGCCGATCACCGTCCGCACCGGGTCGAAGGTGTGGCAGCCGCAGAACTACGACCTCCGCTATCACGGCCAGGTCAGCGTGCGGGAGGCGCTGGCCCATTCGTACAACATCCCCGCCGTGCGCGCGGCGATCTATGCGGACGTCAAGAATGTGATCAAGACCGCCTCGACGATCGGCATCGAGAGCCGCCTGGAGCCCTATCCCTCCGTCTCCCTCGGCTCCTTCGAGGTGACGCCGCTGGAGATCGCCTACGCCTACTCCGCCTTCGCCAACCTCGGCGTGAAAGCGGAGCCGATCTCCATCCTCGCCGTCTCCACGCGCGAAGGCCACCTCCTGGAGAACCGCGAGGTGAAGATGAAGCGCGTCGCGCCGGCCTCGGTCTGCTACGTGATGAACGACATCCTCAAGGACGTCTTCGACTACGGCACCGCCGTGAAGGCGCGCAGCCTCGGCTTCGAGCGGCCGTTCGCGGGCAAGACCGGGACGACGAGCAATTACCGCGACGCGTGGTTCATCGGCTACTCGCCGCGCATCCTGTCGCTGGTGTGGATCGGCTTCGACGACGGGCACAGCGTCCGCCTCGCCGGCGGCGACGCCTGCGTGCCGATCTGGACCTCGCACATGAACCGCATCGACGGCATGATCCCCGACGTCGTCTGGCGCCGTCCGGACGACGTGGTGGAGCGCGAGATCGACCCCGAGTCCGGCATGCTCGCCACGCCCTACTGCGGCCGGACCCGCGAGGAGGTGTTCGTCTCCGGCACCGAGCCGACCTCCGTCTGCCCCCTCCACGCCGGCAGCGGCGAGCCCAGCCCCTTCCTCCTCGGCAGCTCGGATCCGTCCGCCGTCGAACAACAACGGGCCGGCGAGCTCTCGCCCCCCACCGTCCCCGGCGAGCAGCGCCCCCCTGCCCCGGCCGCCCGCCGCCGCGACCGCAACGCGATCGAGAGGCTCTTGCGGCGGATCTTCGGGCAGTAGCCGCGGCGCCTACGCGTCGAGGATCTCGATGATCTCCGTGGCCAGGTAGACCTTCGGCCGCCGGCTGTGCTCGGTCTCGCGCAGCACCTTCCACGCCACGAGCTTGTCGATGTTCTTCTTCGCCGCCACGTAGGTGATGCCGAACCTCGTCGCTACCTGCGGGATGGTCGTCGCCGGATTCTCGAACAGCTGCTGGAGCAGCGCCTGCAGCAGCACCGAGTTGCGCGCGGAAGTCACCCTCTGCAGATAGCTCTGCCACAGCTCGAGCAGCTGCTCCGAGCGGCCGATCGCATCCTCCGCCTGCTCCTTCACGCCGCGCAAAAAGAAGTGGATCCACTCCAGCCACGCGCCTCGGCTGCTGACTGCCAGCAGCAGCCGGTAGTACTCGTCCCGGTTCCGCTCGAAGTACGCGCTCAGATACAGCAGCGGCTGATCGAGGATGCTCGCCGTGTGCAGCAGGAACGTGGTGATCAGGCGTCCCACCCGGCCATTGCCGTCGAGGAACGGATGAATCGCCTCGAACTGGTAGTGGATGATCGCCGCCTGAATCATCAGCGGGAGCTCGGACTCGGCGTGCAGATACTTCTCGAACGCGTCGAGGGCGATGGCCATCTCCACCACCGGCGGCGGCACGTAAGAGGCGGTGGCGAGTGTGGAGCCGCGGCCGCCGATCCAGTTCTGGATGCGGCGGAACTCTCCCGGCGCACGCGTGTTGCCGCGCACGTCGAGCATCAGGCGCTCATGCACCTCGCGGATGAAACGCAGGCTCAGCGGCAGCTCGTCCAGGCGGCGGAGTCCATACCGCAACGCGGCCGTGTAGTTGGCGACTTCCCGGACATCCGATTGCTCGGACGCGGGGTTCCCTTCCGCCTCGAAGACGGCGACATCGCTGAGCGATGCCTCCGTTCCCTCGATCCGACTCGAAAGGACGGCCTCGCGCCGTATGAAGGACTGGATGAGCAAATCAGGGTTCGGCAGAGTCCGGCCAATGCCGGCCAGCTTGCCGGTTGCGCGGTCGGCCACCGTGACCGCGTTCATCAACGACCACGAGAGCTCGATCTCCGGCGGCAGCGGTGCCGGCACGAACG
>DASYMJ010000264.1:0-7028 GCA_036009105.1 Thermoanaerobaculia bacterium
GACAACTTCGTCAAGCAGCTCCTGCTGACCAACCCCGCCGGCACGCTCGATACGGCCTTCATCGCCACCGACTACCTGAACAACCCCGGCACCATGAACGGGGTGTACGAGATCCCGGGCCGGCTGCAGGTCGCCTATCCGGAGCTCGTCACGGGCGGCGCGCTGCACCTCAAGAATCTCGACCGCCGCCCGGACGGGACGGTCGTCACGCCGGAGGTGCTGAAGGAAGGGGCCGACTCGGTCGGCTTCAACGGTGCGCTGAGCCGGGTCTACCTCAACATCGGCGAGTACTGGGAGGAGTGGACGCGGCACTTCAACCCGCTGATCGGCATCCGGAAGCAGTCGCCCATCGAGGTGAAGGTCGCGCAGCAGCACTCGCCGCACTGGAACTGGAGCGAGTCGCATTCGCCGGCGCTGGCGAAGTACTTCATCCGCGTGGCGAAGCCGCACAAGCTGGCCGACGCGCCGGGCGGGTCGCGCTACATCAGCTCCGACCCGAACGTCCTGAACCGCGGCAAGCGCGTATTCGCCCAGAACTGCGCCTCCTGCCACTCCAGCAAGCAGCCGTCGGACAAGCTCCAGCCGAATTCGCCCGAGGCCCGGAAGTGGTACCTGGATGCGGTGATGCAGCCGGACTTCCTGGACGGCAACTTCCTCAGCAGCGAACAGCGCTACGCCGTGACGCTGATCAAGACCAACGCCACGCGCTCGGTCGCCACGAACGGAATGCGCCACCAGATCTGGGACAACTTCTCCTCCGAGACCTACAAGACGCTGCCCGGCGTGGGCGATATCCAGGTGTGGGATCCGTTCACCGGCGCCCAGAAGCCGTGGACGGTGCCGACGGGCGGCCGCGGCTACTACCGTCCGCCCTCGCTGGTCAGCATGTGGGCCAGCGCCCCCTACTTCCACAACAACGCCCTGGGCAAGCACGTGCACGGCGCCTCGGTCGAGGACCGCATGGCCGCCTTCGACGATGCCACGAAGAAGCTCCTCTGGCCGGAGAACCGCTCCGGCTCGAAGCCAAACACCGACGGCGCGGACGGCCAGTCGACCTCGCTCTGGCGGACCACGCAGGAGAGCTGGATCAAGCTCCCCGAGCCGTACCTCGGGTCGCGCGTCCTGCGCTGGGTGCTGCGCAACAACATGGAGACCGATCCCACCACCGGCGGCCGCTACTTCGCCTTCGGGCCGATCCCGAAAGGGACGCCGGTCAACCTCCTCGCCAACACCAACCTCGAGCTCAACGGCATCGGCAAGGCGTGGAACCTCGGCAAGCTGCTGATCAAAGGCGTGGGCGTGATGAAGGACGTCAAGAGGAAGGGGCTGGAAGGCGACGAAGCGACGAAGCAGCTGATGACGCTCGTCCCCGATCTCTTCAAGCTCAACTCCTGCCCCGACTTCATCGAGGACAAGGGCCATTACTTCGGCACCGATCTTCCGGATGCCGACAAGCGCGCGCTCATCGAGTATCTGAAGACGTTCTAGAGGAGAGACGATGGGCACACCACAGAATCCCGACTTCGACTACATCGTGATCGGTTCCGGCGCCGGCGGCGGCCCGGTCGCCGCCAACCTGGCCAGGAACGGCTACAAGGTCGGCCTGATCGAGGCCGGCACGCGGGCCGAGAATCCGTCCTATCTCGTGCCGGTCTTCCACCCCTTCGCCAGCGAGGATCCCGACACCTCGTGGGAGTTCTTCGTCCGCCATTACGAGAGCCTCAGCCAGTCCGAGCGGGACAACAAGTTCCTCAAGGACAAGGACGGCGTCTTCTACCCCCGCGCCGGCACTCTCGGCGGCTGCACGGCCCACCACGCGATGATCACCATCGTGCCGTCGAAGAGCGACTTCCAGTACATCGCCGATCTGACCGGCGACGACACCTGGGCGCCGGACAACATGTACCAGTACTTCACCCGGCTGGAGCGCTGCGGCTATGTGAAGGACCCGGCGCCGGGGCCGAATCCGTCGCGCCACGGCTACAAGGGGTGGTTGAGCACGACCGGACTCGACTACACGCTCGCCCTGGGCGATCCGGCGGTGCTGCAGACGGTGATCGATGCCTCGCTGGTCACCTGGAAGGAGATCACCGGCGGCGTGCTGCCGCAGCTTCCCCAGGATCCGAACAACTGGTCGACGCCGGACATGGAAGGGCTGATCTTCCCGCCCCTGGCCACGCTGCAGGGACGCCGCGCCGGCACGCGCGAGCTGATCCAGATGACCCAGGACGCCTATCCCCAGAATCTCGTCATCAGGATGAGCAACCTCGCCACCCGCATCCTGTTCGACGCGAACAAGCGCGCCATCGGCGTGGAGACGTGGGAAGGGCAGCACCTCTATCGCGCCGACCCGAATGCGGACGGCAATGATGACTACGAGGTCAAGCAATACTACTGCTCGCAGGAAGTGATCCTCGCCGGCGGCGCCTTCAACTCGCCCCAGCTGCTGATGCTCTCCGGCATCGGGCCGGCCGATCATCTGAAGCAGTTCGGCATCCCGGTGGTGGCCGACCGGCCCGGCGTCGGCACGAACCTGCAGGACCGCTACGAGATCGGGATCATCTCGGAGATGAAGAGGAACTGGAAGGTCATCGAGCACGCGACCTTCGAGCCGCCGCTGCCGAATCAGCCGGGCGATCCCTGCTACACGCAGTGGCAGGACGGCTCCGGCGTCTACACCACGAACGGCGCGCTGGTGGCGGTGATCAAGAAGTCGACCCCGCAGCGGCCGGTGCCCGACCTTTTCCTCTTCGCCCTGGCCGGCCACTTCCGCGGCTACTATCCCGGCTACTCGAAGGACGTGGAGCGGACGAAGAACTTCCTCACCTGGGCCGTGCTCAAGGCGCATACGAACAACAACGCGGGCTCGGTGCGCCTCAAGTCGAAAGATCCGCGCGACCGGCCGCTGATCGACTTCAAGTACTTCGAGGAAGGGAACGACGTCCACGGCGCCGATCTCGACGCGGTGGTGGAAGGGGTGAAGTTCGCCCGCGAGGTGTCGAAGAACAACAGCGCGATCAAGGGGGAGGTTTACCCCGGCCCCGATGTGCAGAGCGATGCGGACATCCGCCAGTTCGTGAAGGACAACGCGTGGGGCCACCACGCCTCCTGCACGAACCCGATGGGGAAGGCCACCGACAGCAACGCGGTGGTGGACAGCAACTTCAAGGTGATCGGGGTGGACGGTCTACGCGTGGTGGACGCCTCGGTCTTCCCGCGCATCCCCGGCTTCTTCATCGTGACGCCGATCTACATGATCGCGGAGAAGGCCAGCGACGTGATCATGGCGGCGGCGAAACGGTAGTCCTCCACTCCCTGCAGAAAGTTTGGTGTCGCCGTGCGGTTCTGAAAAAATGACACTAGGCACCGCGCCGGACATCAGGCGTAGCCTAGTTCCGCATATGAGTCTTGTCCGACCGAAGGAACCGACGGAAGCGATCGTGGAGCGATACCTCTCCGAGTGTTTCGCCATCGAAGACGTTCCGCGCGCTTCCGAGCTCGCCGCGCGCTGCGGGATGTCCCCCGCCCAGCTGACCCGCGCCTTCGTGCGCGAGCTCGGCTCCCGCCCGGCCGAATTCCTCAAGGGCCGGCAGGTCGACTGCGCGAAGCGCCTCCTGGAGACGACCACGCTCACCACCACCGAGATCGCCTACCGGGCCGGCTTCGGCACCCGCGGCACGTTCTTCCGCGTCTTCCGCCGCGCCACCGGCATGACCCCCGCCCAGTACCGCGCGCGGATCCATCCCGAAGCCGCGTAGTAAAACGAAGAGCGAGGCACGCTGAGCCTCTCGCTCGTTCATCGTTCATCCTTCCTCGTTCATCGTTCGACACGCATCCGCCTCCGCGCATGTACACTACTCTCCTATGACCCTCGAAACCCTGTTCCAGGCGCTTGGCGATCGCACGCGGCTTCGGCTTCTCAACCTCATGGCCCGGGGCGAAGTGTGCGTCTGCTTCTTCGTCGAGGTGCTGGGGGAGAGCCAGCCCAAGATCTCGCGGCACCTGGCGTATCTGCGGCGGGCCGGGGTGGTGGCGGCGCGGCGGGAGGGGAAGTGGATCCACTACGGCATCGTGAGGCCGCAGGACGCCGATGCGGCGCGCGTCCTCGACGCCGCCCTCGCCGCGGCCGCTAACGACCGGCAGATGCAGAAGGACTGGGCGGCGATGCAGCGCGTCTGTTGCGCCCAGCGTTTGCCCGAGCCGCTCCAGCACGCGCCGAGGCCGCGGCTGGCGTCATGAGCTCGTTCGAGGTCATCGTGGCCGTGGCGTCGGTCGTCGCGGGCGCGATCGCCTCGCTGGCCGGCTTCGGCATCGGCAGCATCATGACCCCGCTCCTGATGCTGCACCTCGACGCGAAGGTCGCCGTCGCGGCGGTCTCCATCCCCCACATCGTGGCCACGGCCATCCGCTTCTGGATGCTGCGCGCCTCGCTGGACCGCAACGTCCTGCTCCGCTTCGGCCTGACCAGCGCCGCCGGCGGCCTCCTCGGCGCGCTCCTGCACACCGTGATCGGCGTCAAGACCTTGACCATCTTCCTGGGCGTGGTCCTCATCCTCACCGGCGCGGTCGGCGTGCTCGGCCTCAACCTGCGCTTCGGCCGCCATGCCGCACCGGTGGCGGGCCTCTTTTCCGGACTTCTCGGCGGCCTGGTGGGCAACCAGGGCGGCATCCGCAGCGGCGCGATGCTCGGCTTCGATCTCTCCAAGGAAGCGTTCATCGCCACCTCGACCGCGATCGGCCTCGTCGTGGATGGCGCGCGCATGCCGGTCTACCTCTGGAGCGAAGGGGCGAAGCTGATGTCGGTGCGCACGATGATCGTCATCATGACCGCCGGCGTCGTCATCGGCACGTTCCTGGGGCGCATCCTGCTCGGCCGCATCCCGGAGCCGCTCTTCAAGCGCCTCGTCTCGGGCCTCGTCCTGCTGCTGGGAATCGCGCTGCTCGTTTTCTGAAAGACCCCCCCTGACCCGCTACTCGTAGCGCAGCGCGTCGATCGGATCCAGGGCCGCCGCTTTGCGCGCGGGGTAGAAGCCGAAGAAGATGCCGATCACGGCCGCCACGCCGAAGGCGATGCCGATGGACGAGGGGCTGACCACGATGGGCCACTTCAGCGCCTTGGCCACCAGGGTCGACGCGCCGACGCCGAACAGCACGCCGATCAGACCACCCACGATGGACAGGGTGATGGCCTCGAAGAGGAACTGCAGCAGCACGTGCCGGCCCTTCGCGCCGATGGCCATGCGGATGCCGATCTCGCGCGTCCGCTCCGTCACCGAGACGAGCATGATGTTCATGATGCCGATGCCGCCGATGAGCAGCGAGACGGCGGCGATGGAGAGCAGCAGCGTGCGCAGGATCTTCATCTGCGCGTCCTGGGTCTGGGCGATCTCCTCCTGCGAGCGCATCTGGAAGTCGGGATCGCTGCCCGGCGGGATGCGGTGCCGCTGGCGGAGCAGCGCGTCGATCTGGCTCTGCGCTTCCGCCACCTGGTCCGAGCTCGCAGCCGCGGCGTAGATCATGTTCAGGCGGGGCTGCCCCATGAGGCGCTTCATCACCGTGGTGTACGGGGCGATGATCTGGTCGTCCTGATCGGAGCCCATCATGTTGCCGCCCTTCTTGTCGAGGACGCCGACCACTTTGAACGGCACGTTCTTGATGCGGATGATCTGGCCGACCGCGCCGCCCTGGGGGAAGAGGTTGTCGGCCACGGTGGTGCCGAGGACGGCGACCTTGGCGCCGGCGCGGACGTCGGCGTCGGTGAAGAAGACGCCTTCGTTCACGTTCCAGGCGCGGATGAACGGCCAGTCGACGCCGGCGCCGAAGACCTGCGTACCCCAGTTCAGCTCACCGGCCACCACCTGCGCGGAGGAACGCACGGTGGGCGACACATACGCCACCGCCGGAGCCTCGGCCTTGATCGCGTCGGCATCTTCGATGGTGAGGGTGGAGCTGCCGGTGAACCCGCGCGCGCCGCCGGAGGTCGCCGCGCCGGGGAAGATCATGATGAAGTTTGCGCCGAGGGAGCTGATGGTCTGCTGGATGGAGTAGGAGGCGCCGTTGCCGATGGCCACCACCACGATCACGCAGCCGACGCCGATGACGATGCCGAGCATGGTCAGCGAAGAGCGGAGCTTGTTCCGGAAGATGGCCTTCAGGCCGACGATGGTGATGTTGACGAGCCGTTGCGCGCTGTTGCCCATGATGGATCTCCTTTACTTGTCATCCTGAGCCGCGAAGACGGTCGAAGGATCTCCTCGTGCGTGCGAAGAGATCCATTCGGCGTCTACGCGCCTCAGGATGACACGGGTACCGGCGGGGCGATGCCTTTGCTGTCCACGCGCAGCTGCCTGACCGGCTCGTCGTGCTGGATGCGTCCGTCGCGTACGGTCACCACGCGCCTGGCGTGCTGCGCGATGTCCGGCTCGTGCGTGATGAGCACCACCGTCTTGCCGCTGTCGTTCAGTTTCTGGAAGATGGCCATGATCTCTTCCGAGGTGCGCGAGTCGAGGTTGCCGGTCGGCTCGTCGGCCAGGATGATGGCCGGGTCGGTGACCAGCGCGCGGGCGATGGCCACGCGCTGCTGCTGGCCGCCGGAGAGCTGCGACGGCTGGTTGGCTTCCCGCCCCTGAAGCCCCACTTTGTGCAGGGAGTCGAGCGCCGCCTTGTGCCGCTGCTCGCGCGACCATCCCAGCTCGCCATACAGCAGCGGCAGCTCCACGTTCTCCACCGCGGACGTGCGCGCCAGCAGATTGAAGGACTGGAAGACGAAGCCGATCTTCGCGTTGCGGATCACGGCGCGCTCGTCGCGATCGAGGCTGGAGACGTCGATGCCGTCGAGCAGATAGGTCCCCGAGCTCGGGCGGTCCAGGCAGCCGACGATGTTCATCAGCGTCGACTTGCCCGAGCCGGACGGTCCCATGATGGCGATGAACTCGCCGTTTGTGACGTCGAGGTCGACGCCCGCCAGGGCGCGCACTTCGACTTCGCCCATCGCGTAGACCTTCGTCAGCCCCCGGATCTCAATTACG
>DASYMJ010000265.1:0-14264 GCA_036009105.1 Thermoanaerobaculia bacterium
CTCACCAGCACGATCGAGAACGAGTCCAAGCCGAGGTGGGCGCGGGATGAGCGGCACGTCACTTTCCTGCGGGATGACAACCTGTGGCTGCTCTCGCTGCAGGATGGAGCGATCCGGCAGCTGACCAACATCGTGGGGAGCGACGACAAGAGCGCGAATGCGAAGTTGTGGGATGAGAAGGAGAAAAAAGGCACGGCCAGCCAGGAGTACCTGAAGGCGGAGGAGCGGAAGCTGCTTGGTGCGGTCGAGCGGATGGCCAGGAAGCGGGAAGAGGAGGAGGCGGAGGCGAAGAAGGCGCATCCGGTCAAGGCGCTGAAGCTGGAGAAGCGGCAGAGCGTGGTCGATGCCTGGCTGAGCGGCGACGGCAAGTACGTGGTGGCCGCGTTTCGCACCGAGCCGGAGAAAGGGAAGCGGGCGAACGTGCCGGAGTACCTCACCGAGAGCGGGTACACCGAGGACGTGCCGGCGCGGGAGAAGGTGGGCGACGTGTTGCCGGTGACGAAGGTCGCCGGCATCGCCACGAGTGACGGCGAGGTGAAGTGGCTGGAGCACGGCTTCAAGCTGCCGGCGAAGCAGGCCGAGAAAACGGAAGCGGCCGAGACGAAAGAGGCCGACCGCGACGTCCGCTACGATGCGCTGGTCTGGTCGGAGGACGGCAGCAAGGTCGTGGTGCCGGCGCGGGCGCGCGACAACAAGGACTGGTGGCTCCTCGCCTTCGATCCCGCCACCGGCAAGACGCGCGTGATCGCCACGGAGCACGACGAAGCGTGGGTGCGCGGTCCGCAGAACGACATCGGCTTCCTGGCTGACAACGACACGGTCTTCTATCTGTCCGAGGGGACGGGGTGGATGCAGCTCTACTGCGTGCCGTTCGGCGGCGGCGCGCCGAAGCAGCTGACCAGCGGCCAGTTCGAGATTGATGACGTGGCCCTCTCCAACGACAAAAAGTCCTTCTATCTCACCACGAGCGAGGAGTCGCCGCATGAGCGGCATCTGTACCGGATGGCGGTGAGCGGCGGGCCGCGAGTGAAGCTGACGGCGAAGGCCGGCGATCACGACGCGGTCGTCGCGCCGGACGGCCTCTCCTTCGCCGACATCTACTCGTACACCAACCGGCCGCCGGAGCTGTTCGTCGGCGGCGTGCAGGTCACCACCTCGCCGGCGAAAGAGTTCTTCGACTATCCGTGGCTCGACGTGCCGATCGTCCACGTCACGGCGCGCGACGGCAAGCAGCTGCCGGCGCGCATCTACAAGCCGGCGGGCTGGCAGCGCGGCGGGCGGGCGGTGATCTTCGTGCACGGCGCCGGCTACCTGCAGAACGTCCACCGCTGGTGGTCGAGCTATTACCGCGAGTTCATGTTCCATCACTTCCTGATGGAGCACGGCTACCTGGTGCTCGACGTCGACTACCGCGCGTCGGCCGGCTACGGGCGCGACTGGCGCACGGCGATCTACCGGCACATGGGCGGCGTCGATCTGGACGATCAGGTCGATGCGGCCCGGTGGCTGGTCAGCGAGCAGGGCGCCGACGCGAAGCGCATCGGCATCTACGGCGGCAGCTACGGCGGCTTCATCACCCTGATGGCGCTCTTCACCAGGCCGGGCGTCTTCGCGGCGGGCGCCGCGCTGCGGCCGGTGACGGACTGGGCGCACTACAACGATCAATACACGTCGAACATCCTCAACCGGCCCCAGGACGACCCGGAGGCGTACCGGCAGTCATCGCCCATCTACTTCGCGGCAGGGCTGCAGGACCGGCTGCTGATCTGCCACGGCATGGCCGACGTCAACGTGCACTTTCAGGACACGGTGCGTTTGACGCAGAAGCTGATCGAGCTGCGCAAGGAGAACTGGAGCGTGGCGCCGTATCCGGTGGAGGACCACGGCTTCGAGGAGCCGGCCAGCTGGGCCGATGAGTACAAGAGGATCTTCAGGTTGTTCGAAGGGATGCCCTGACCGCTTCGAAAGCGTGTCCCTTCAGCAGCGGGCCGATGAGCATGTCGATGGCAACATCGGACAGGTACGCGCGGAACTGTTCGCGCCGCGCCTCGACCACCGCGAGCACAACCTCCGCCTCCGTATCGCGAACGCTCGACAAGACCTCGGCGTAAAGCGCGGCGAGCGAAGAGGGCGCGGAAGACGTGGCGGTGAGCGCGGCCGCGATCAGCTCCCGCTTGGTCGGCCACCTGCGATAGACCGTCGTCTTGGCCACGCCAACCCGCTCCGCAACGGCATCCACGGTCAGAGCGGCGTAGCCGGTCTCCGCCAGCAAGGCGCGGGCGCCGGCGAGGATCGACTCGTCGGCGCCTTCCCGGCGCGGCCGGCCGCGAGGGCTCATCGCAGCTGGGCCGAGGTGCCGGGCACCTGCACGAACGGCTCGGCGCGGCCGCCGATCTGCCTGGCCAGGAACTCCTCCACCCGGGCATAGGAGTCGATCGTGTTCTCCGGCCGTCCCCAGCCGTGGCCTTCATCGGGATAGACCACGTACACCACGTCGCGGTGGTCGTCGCGCAGCGCCTTCACCATGCCGTCGATGTTCTTCAGCGTCACGCGCACATCGTTCTGGCCGGCCATGATCAGCAGCGGCGCCTTGATGGCGTCGACGTGATAGAGCGGGGAGATGGCGCGGTTCAGCTCCGGGTCGTGCTCCACGTCGCCCACCCGCTTCCGCCAGCGGAGCATGATGTTGCTCCAGTAGGCCGGGAAGGAGCGGAAGAGCGTGGCCACGTCCGCCGGGCCGACGGCATCGACGCCCGCCGCGAAGAGGTCGGGCCGCTGCTCGAGCGCGAGCAGCGTGGCGTAGCCTCCGCCCGAAGCGCCCATGGAGGCGATCCGCTTCGGGTCGGCGATGCCCTGCTCGATGGCCCACCGCGTCGCGTCGTACAGATCGGTTTGCATGCCGCGGCCCCACTGGTTGTTGCCCGCGTTGAAGAACTTGATCCCGTAGCCGGTGGAACCGCGGTAGTTCACCTGCAGCACCGCGTAGCCGCGGTTGGCCAGCAACTGCGCCTCCGGGTCGTAGTCGTCCGTCCAGCGGTACCAGGGGCCGCCGTGGATGTCGAGGACCATCGGCAGGTTCTTCGGCTCGGCGTCGGGCGGCAAGGTCAGGTAGCTGACCAGCGGCAGGCCGTCGCGCGCCTTGATCACCACCGCCTTCTTCGGCGCGAGCTTGTACCGCGCCAGCGCCGGGTTGTCGGTGAAGAGCGGGGTCAGCTTCTTCGTCTCCCGGTCGTAGGAGTAGTAAGCGGTCGGCTTATCGCTGGCCGAGGCGCTGACGATCCACTTGCGGTCCTTCTGATCGCGGCTGATCAGGCGGATATGTCCGGGGGCAGACTGGTTGATGCGCGCGAAGTCGCGGCCCAGCGCGGGGTCGATGAACTTCCAGTGGGGGGTCGTGTAGTCGAAGCCGACCGCCTGCACCGCGCCGGTGATGGGATGGCGGATCACGTTCGGTTCGTCGTTGCCGAAGTCGTTCGCCACGTCCGAATCGGGATCGGATGCGACGACGCTCCTCTCGGCGCCGCTCTTCAGGTCGACCCGCACCAGGCGGCCCTTGTCCGACTGCATGGCCGAGTGGACCAGGAGCGACTTGCCGTCCGGATCGAAGCCGGCGATGAGGGAGCCGCCCACTACCTGGCCATCGAAGAGCGCCTGCTCGAACGGCATGCGCACCAGGTCGCGCCACGGCTTGCCGGCACCGTCGCGGACGCGGATCACGGTGTGCCCGTCGCTGGTGAACGCCGTGGCGGCGCGGATCACGAAGTCGTTGTCCGGCGTCCAGGTGAGCACGTCGCCCGGGTTCTTCGCCTCCAGCATGATGGCCCCTGTCCGGAGGTCGACGCGGTACATGTCGAAGCGTTTGCGGTCGCTCAGGTTCAGGGCCACCAGCACGCGAGCGGGGTACTTCATGCTCACGTGGAGGTCCTGCGCCCTGACGCCCTGGAAGGGGGTGAGGTCGCGGATGTTGCCGGAGCCGAGGTCGACGGTGAAGAGGTGGTCGTTCTCGTCGCCCTGGTTGTTCTGGAAGTAGAAAAGCTGTTTGCCGTCGCCGCTCCAGTCGTACCAGAAGATGGGCCGCGCCGACTCCTTGGTCAGCACCCGCGGCGCCTCGGAGCCGTGCTGGGCCCAGACGTTCATCACGCCGCTGCCATCCGGCGCCAGCCAGGAGATCTGCGTGCCGTCCGGCGAGAAGCGGGGCAGCACGCGCTCCGGGTTGCCGAAGAGGACTTCGCGCGGGATGAGCGGCGCGGCCTGCAGCAGGGGCGTGGCGAGGAAGGCAATGAGAGCGAGAGCGCGGCGGTTCATATCCATACTTTGCCACGCCCGGAGACAATTGCCGGTGAACTCTCATTGCGGCCCGAGCAGGTCGCGCGGACGCTGGAGCTGCACCAGGGGGGCGCCACCGTGCCGTTCATGGCCCGCTACCGCAAGGAGGCGACCGGCAATCTGGATGAGGTGCAGATCCAGGCCATCCTCGACCGCTTCGCTTTTTTGAAGGAGCTGGAGGAGCGCCGCGCCGCGATCCTCAGGTCCATCGAAGAGCAGGGGAAGCTGACTCCTGCTCTCTCTTCCGCGCTCCACAACGCGAAGACGCGCACCGAGCTGGAAGACCTCTACCTGCCCTACCGCCCCAGGCGCCGCACGCGGGCCACGATGGCGCGGGAGCGCGGCTTCGAGCCGCTGGCGGATGTGATCTGGGGCGTGGCAGGCGCGAGGTGGACGACGCCGCTGACGGAGGAAGCGCTGGCCGGCGGGCGCGACATCTGCGCGGAGCGCGTCTCCGAGGATGCCGCGCTGCGGCGGTTTGCGCGCGGAGTGGCTGCGCGGAGGGGCGTGATCCGCTCGACGGCGAAGGATCCGGCGGCGAAGACGAAGTTCGAGCTGTACTACGACTGGAGCGAGCCGCTCGCCTCCGTGCCGTCGCATCGCGCGCTGGCCGTCTTCCGCGGCGAGGCGGAAGAGGTGCTGAAAGTCACGCTGCGCTTGCCGGAGGAGGAGATCGTGGCCGGCCTCAAGCAGCGCCTGGCGCGACGCACCTCCATGCCGGACCAGCTCGGGCTGGCCATCGAGGACGGCTGGAAGCGGCTGATGTCAGTCTCGCTGGAAGGGGAGCTGCGCGCGGAGCTGAAAGAGCGCGCCGACGCGCAGGCCGTCGAGGTCTTCGGCCAGAACCTGCGCAACCTCCTGCTCGCGCCGCCCGCCGGATCGCGCCGCGTGCTGGCCCTCGATCCCGGCCTGCGCACCGGCATCAAGACGGCGATGCTCGACGCCACCGGGCGCCTCCTCGAGACGGCCACGCTCTACACCGAGCGCTCCGGCGGCGAGCGCGCCGCGGCGGAGAAGCAGCTGCAGCGCCTCGTCGCCCAGCACGAGCCGGAGCTGATCGCGGTCGGCAACGGCACCGGCTCGCGCGAGGCGGAGACGTTCGTCCGCGCCGCGGTGACGGACATCCCGATCGTCTCCGTCTCCGAGCAAGGCGCCTCCATCTACTCCGCCTCGGAAGTCGCGCGCGAGGAGTTCCCCTACCTCGACGTCTCCCTCCGCGGCGCCGTCTCCATCGGCCGCCGCCTGCAGGACCCCCTCGGCGAGCTGGTGAAAATCGAGCCGAAGTCGATCGGCGTCGGCCAGTACCAGCACGACGTGCATCAGCCGCTGCTGCGCAAGAAGCTCGGGGAAACGGTCGACTGGTGCGTGAACCTGGTCGGCGTTGACGCCAACACCGCCTCGCCGCAGCTGCTGGAGCACGTCTCCGGCATCGGGCCCGTGCTGGCCAGGCGCATCGTGGAGCACCGCAACTCCGGCGGCCCTTTCCCCGCCCGCCGCGCCCTCCTCGAAGTCCGCGGCCTCGGCGCGCGCGCGTTCGAGCAGTGCGCCGGCTTCATGCGCATCCGCAACGCGCATCCGCTCGACGACAGCGCCGTCCACCCCGAGCGCTACGCGTTGGTGGAGCGGATGGCCAAAGACCACGGCGTCCCTTTGCGCGAGCTGATCGGCAACGAGGCCTTGGTCGACCGGATCGACTGGCGCCGCTACGTGGCCGATGATGTGGGCGAGCCGACCTTGCGAGACATCCTCGCCGAGCTGAAGAAGCCGGGCCGCGATCCGCGCGGCTCGTTCGAGCCGCCGAAGTTCCGCGATGACGTGCAGACGCTCGGCGACCTGCGGGAGGGGATGCAGCTGGAAGGCGTGGTGACGAACGTGACGCAGTTCGGCGCGTTCGTCGACGTCGGCGTCCACCGCGACGGCTTGGTGCACGTGTCGCAGATGCCGCCGCAGAAGGTGAAGGTGGGCGACCGGGTGAGGGTGCGGGTGGTGAGTGTGGATGTCGAGCGGAAACGCTTCGCGCTGACCATGAAGGGAGTGTCATGCTGAGTCCCGCGGAGGACGAAGGATCCGTACCATGCAGGTGCGGCGCGAGATCGGTACGGATCCTTCGCCGTCTTCGCGACTCAGGATGACCCATCTATTCGGCCTGCTCCCCGAGGACCTCGCGTCGCACCTTCGCGCGCACGGCGTGGCCATTCGCGATGCCGAGGCGCGGCGCATCCTGACGCGCCATCACGGGTTTCCAACCTCGCAGCCCGTGCCCAAAACGGTCGAACGGGCGGTGGAACAGCTGACCAGCCGCGAGAGGCCGGAGATCATCGAACGGGCCACCGATCCGGCGGACGGCTTCGTCAAGTACCTCTTCCGCCTGCACGATGGCGCCCTGGCCGAGGCGGTGCGCATCCCGCTGGAGAAGGCGGGCAAGTTCACCGTCTGTCTCTCCAGCCAGGCGGGCTGCGCCATGGGCTGCGACTTCTGCGCAACGGGACGCCTCGGCCTCGCGCGCAGCCTCGAGGCGTGGGAGATCGTGGCCCAGTTCGCCGCGGTGCGGGAGGAGGCGCCGGGCGAGGTCACCGGCGCGGTGTTCCAGGGGCAGGGCGAGCCGCTGCACAACTACGTGAACGTGATGCAGGCCGCCGCGGTGCTGGCCCATCCATCCGGCGGACGCGTTTCCGCGAAGGCGATCACCATCTCCACGGTCGGCCTGGTCCCGGCCATCCTCCGCTACGCCGAGGAGCGGCGCCCTTACCGGCTCATCATCTCCATGACCTCGGCCATCGACGCCACGCGCCGCGCGCTGCTGCCCGTCGCCGGCGCGTGGCCGATCCGCGAGCTCGCCGACGCGGTGCGCACTTATCAGAAAGCGGCGGGCGGACGGGTGACCATCGCCTGGGTGGTGATGGGCGGCATCAACACCGGCACCGAGGAAGTGGCCGCCCTCAGGGAGCTGTTCGCCGGCGTGCCGCTGCGCATCAACCTGATCGACGTCAACGACGCCCGCCCCGATGGCTACCGCCGCGCCACGGACGAGGAACTGGCCGCCTTCCGGGACGAGCTGCGCTCGCTCGCAGTGCCGGTGGTCCGCCGCTACTCGGGCGGCGCGGCGAAGCACGCCGCGTGCGGCATGCTCGCCGCGGAACGGGCCTGAGCGTGGGTGAGGACGAATGGCAACCGGGTCATGCGAACACTTCCGTGAGTCTGCAGGCGAACTGTTCGATGTCTGCCGCGGCGACGGTGCTGGCCAGGTTGCGCTCCTGCTCGGGCGAGCCGGCGGCGCCGAAGACGCCCCAGCAGCCGCGCAGCGCGGCGCGGATGCTGGCCCGGTCGTCGAGATCCGCGCTCACCACCTCGGCGCCGAGGTCGCGGATGAATCGCGCAAAGTCGGAGTCGGGGGCCGGCGTGGCCAGGCGCACGTGGAAGCCGCGGGGGATCAGCCGGCGGGTCAGGCTCTCGCCTTCCGCCGCCGTGGTCCCGATCAATAGGATCAGCCGGTTTTTCATCACACCGGCAATGTACGGGGCGGTGCTTACGGGGCGCTTACACCGAGCTGCTGGAGCAGGCCCAGCTTGTCGACGATCACCCGGTGGTCGGTGATGCGGCCGTCGTCGCGCACGCTGAGGATGTCGATGACCTCGAAGGCGACGCGGTTGCCGCTGCCCGGCACGCCGAGGAACTCGCCGCGGTGCGTGCCCTGGAAGGTCTTGCGGGTCATGACCTTGTCCTGCTCGCCGATCTGCTCGTCGATGCGGACGCGGAGGTCGGGGAAGGCGGCGCGCATGGCGGCGAAGAGCGTGCGGATGCCGTCCCGCGTGGGCGGCAGCCCCGGCAGCGGCGTGTGATCGACGAAGTCGTCCGCCAGCAATTCATCCACCACCCGCAGGTCGCCCTTCTCCTGCGCCTCTTCGATGAGCCTGCGCACGACGCCTTTCCTGTCCATGGCCGTCCCCCTCGCAGCAGTTACGGCGGGGAGGGGAGGGCGGATTCACCTCGGTCTCCGGATGACATGCGCAATAGTGACCGGATTGCGGTCTCGCTCGCGGGTGACGAAGAGCGAACGCCTCAGTCGGCGTACGGAATGGTCGATTCCTCGGGCTGCACTCCGAGGATGTTCCGGCAGCGCAGCATGAGAGTGGCGGCTTTCATGGCCGCTTCCTTCCGGGCCGGCGCCAGAATGTGCAGAGACGAGAGCGGGATGGGATCCGCCATCCGGACCGGAATGAACGGACGAAGAACGCCGCGCGACGTGTCGAACGAAACAGCCGGGATCGCGTCGTCGTGAATGGAGATGATCACCCGCCACTCGCCTTCCCCCTTGTACGCCGGCGACTTGAAGGTGGGGACACGCCGGGCGAGGTGGTGGGCCAGCACGCGGCCCGGCTCCGCAGGTTGGGGATGCTTCTTCTTCTCGAGGAAGTTCACGGCGCGGTCGAGGACGGCGTCGATGCGCTTCCGCTGCTCCTTCTCGTCATAGATGACTGCCGCGAAGCGGCTGTGATCGTTGTCCATCGTCGCCTGGTGGACATGCCTGCTGTGAAAGCCGAGGCAGTAGCGCTCCACGCCGATTCCGTAGCCGCGCCACTGCGCGAGATCGTCCTTTAGCGCGGTAAAACAGGCGACGTAGATGTCGGGCAGGAACTCGTGAAGGTTCTTGATGGAATCGAGCACCTGGTGGGGGAAGCCCTTGCACTTCGCGGCCCGGGCGGCGATGCAGTCTTCCACCAGCGCGCGGCCGTACTTGATCTCGGAGGAATCGTTGAGAAAGCTGTAATTGGTGGCCCGGACGGATTGGCTCTCGATGATGCCGAGCAGCCCGGCCGCCGTGGTGTAGTGGTAGAGGAGATGGGGAGGCTTCCCGGACGGGGTGCGCTCGGCCTTGAGGTCGTCGTAGAACTCCTGCAACAGCGGATCGTCGTATTTCGGCATCAGGGAATTGGAGGGACGTCTCTTCCGGATTCACCGGTCGGTCACCGCGGCATCCGGCATACTTGCCCCGTGCGTCGATCCACCACCCTCGAGCCGGGCGCGCGGCTCGGTCCTTACGAGATCGTGGAGCTGATCGGCCGCGGCGGGATGGGGGAAGTGTCCCGCGCAAACGACACGCGCCTGGGGCGGCAGGTCGCGATCAAGATCCTGCCGCCGCATCTCGCCGATCATGCCGAGTCGCTGGCGCGGTTCCGCCGCGAGGCGCGCGCCGTCGCGGCGATCTCGCACGCGAACATCGTCTCCATCTTCGACGTCGGCGAAGACGCGGAGTTCGTGGTCACCGAGCTGCTCGATGGCGAGACGTTGCGCGCGCGGCTGGAGCGCGGACGGCTGGCCATCCCCGAGGCGGTGCGCATCGCGGCGGGGATCGCCGATGGGCTGGCGGCCGCGCATGCCAAAGGCATCATCCACCGCGACCTCAAGCCGGACAACGTCTTCCTCACCGCCGCCGGCGGCGTGAAGATCCTCGACTTCGGCCTGGCCAGCACGCAGCTCCCCTTCGGCGACAGCCAGGCCCTGACCGAGCCCGGCATCGTGATGGGCACCCTCGGCTACATGTCGCCCGAGCAGCTCCGCGGCCGGCCGCTCACGCCGGCCAGCGACATCTTCTCCTTCGGCTGCGTGGCGTACGAGATGTTGCAGGGCGAGATGCCGTTCCGCCGGGACAGCCAGGCGGAAGTCATCGCCTCGGTGCTGCACGACGAGCCGCTCGGACGGGACGCACAGGTCGCCCTGCCGGACGAGATCCATTACGTCCTGGAGCGCTGCCTGGAGAAGGATCCGGGCCTGCGCTTCCAGTCGGGGGCGGAGCTGGCCGGCGCGCTGCGCACGGTGGAGGCGGTGCAGCTGAGCGGGCGGATGGAGGCGATGCCGACGGTGCGGCGCCGCCGCCGGCGCAGGACCAAGCGCTGGATCGGGGCCGCGGCGATTGCGGCCATCGTGCTCGCGGTGGGGTGGGGCATCGTGGCGCGGCAGAGCAAGGTCATCGACGACGGCTACGACCTGCGCATGTCCGACGTCAGCGGCACGGACGAGACGCGGCGCCTGACCGCGGTCGCCTTGCGCGCCGACGCGGCGGGCAATCGCGGCGAGGCCATCGAGCTGTTTCGCGAGGCGACGCGCGGCGATCCGCGCGCGCCGCTGCCGCCGGCGTTCCTCTCCGCGTTCACCTACTTCAGCGGCGACCGCAAGGCGGGCCAGGAGTTCTCGAACCAGACGCGCAAGCGGCTCACCGGCGCCTCGTCCTCGTACGAGGCGCTGCTGGCGCGCTACCTCCTGCCGGAGAACGACAGCGCGACCCAGGTGGCGCTCGCCTCGTCGCTGCTGGAGCTGCGGCCGAAGGCGTGGCGTCTGCGGCTCTCGCTGGCGCACCGGCATCTCGACCGCCGGGAGATGAAGGCCATGCTCGCCCAGCTCAGGCAGATCGACGTCGCGGCGCCGGACGATCGCCGCCTGGCCATCGTCCTGGCCGACCGCGCCTCGCTGGGCGACGTCGACAGCGCGGAGCGCGACCTGCTGCGCAGCCGGCTGACGAGCAAGCCGGCGCTCCTCGGCTACGCGAAGGGACGCATGGCCTGGAGCCGCGGACGGGCGGCGGAGGCGGCGAAGTTGTACGCGGACGCGGCGGAGAGCGCGACCATGGGCAACCTCGCGCCGGTGGCGAATGACTCCCGCATCCTGAGCGGCATCGCGCAAATCGGCGCCGGCGATTTCGCCGCCGCGCAGGCGACGCTCGACCTGGCCGCGGTGCGCGCGACGCAGGCCTCGCTGGCGGAGTACGAACGGCAGGCCTATGCCTTCGGCGCGTATGCCGCTTTCCGCCGCGGCGACGACGACGGGATGCGGCGCCGCCTGCGCATGGCGCTCACCCTGGCCGATGCCGATACCACGGACGACCTCACGCTGCGCCTCTTCGCGCTGCGCATGCACGAGGCGATCGTCATCAGCTCGCTGCCGCCGGACGACAGCCGCGAGGTGCACGCCGGCGTGCCCACGCTCGTCGCCGCGCGCGAGGCCTGGTCGCGCGGCGACAACCCGACGGCCGCGCGCCTCCTGCAGCAGGCGCGCGCGGAGGGGGTGGACTCCGCCTGGTTCGCCGAGGAGGCCGCGCTGCTCGGCAAAGACCTCGGCGAACCGGCCCGCCGGTTTCGTCCCGATCCACCGTATCCGAACCGCATGCGGTTCATCGCCGTCTGGGAGCTCGAACGATGAAGAAAGTGTTGGCCATCTCCGGCAGCCTGCGCGCGGAGTCCTCCAACGCCTCGCTGCTGCGCGCCGTGACGCTGCTCGCGCCGGAGGGCATGGAGGTGGTGACGTACGACCGCATCGCCGCGCTGCCGCACTTCAATCCCGATCACGACGCCGATCCGCCGCCGGATGCGGTGCAGGACTTCCGCGCCGCGCTGAAGGCGGCGGACGGCATCCTCATCTCCAGTCCCGAATATGCGCACGGCGTTCCCGGCGCGCTGAAGGACGCGCTGGACTGGATCGTCTCCAGCGGCGAGCTGATGGCCAAGCCGCTGCTGCTGATCAGCGCGTCGCCCGGCGGCGCGGAGCGCGCCCACGAGCAGCTGATCGAGATCCTGAAGACGATGGATGCGAACGTGCTCGCGGAGGCGTCGCTGCGCACGACGCAGGCCCGCCGTTCGATCGATGCCGAGGGGCGCGTGACGGATGCGGAGCTGGAGCGGACGTTGCGCAAGGCGATGCAGGCGCTGGCCGATGCGATCCGCTAGGGTGACCGTCCGCGGCACGGGGTATCCGTACCTGGTTCATGTGCCGCGCGACTACGACGCCTCGCGCAGCTGGCCGGTGATCCTCTTCCTGCACGGTGCGGGCGAGCGCGGAAACGATGGCCTGCGCGCCGCGGCGATCGGCCTCGGCAACGCCATCCGCGTTGCGCCGGAGCGCTTTCCGGCCATCGTCGTCTTTCCCCAGGCTCCCGCCGAGACGCGCTGGATCGGCGAGCCGGCCGATGCGGCGCTGCTCGCGCTCGAGGAGGCCATGCGCGAGCTCCACGGCGATCCGCAACGCGTCTATCTCACCGGCCTCTCCATGGGCGGCTACGGCACCTGGCACCTCGCCCTGGCCCAGCCGGAGCGCTGGGCGGCGCTGGTCGTCGTCTGCGGCGGTCTGGTGCCGCATCCCCACACGACGGCGGTGCGCCGCTCGCCGTTGTTGCCGCCGGCACCGGCGGACCCGTATCCGTTCGCCGCGCATGCGTTGCGCAAGCTCCCCATCCGCATCTTCCACGGCGCGGACGATCCGGTCATCCCCGCGGACGAGTCGCGCCGCATGTACGAGGAGCTGCGCCGGGAAGGGGCGGACGTGCAGTACACGGAGTACCCCGGCGTCGGCCACGACTCCTGGACGCGCGCCTACGGCGAGGCGGAACTGTGGCCGTGGCTGTTCGCGCAGCGGCGTTAGCGCAACGCGCGCCGCCGCGGCCCGCCCCCGCCGACCACGAACAGGCGGCCGTCGTTCTGGGTGTAGATGCGGCCGTCGCCGCCGATGGAGAGCGGCGTGTATGCGGCGCCGAGGGCGAGGCGGAGGAAGGTGCGGGTGGCGAACTGGCCGCCCTGCTCGATGGCGTAGAGATTGCCGTCCTCACTGTTCGCGTAGACCACGCCGCGGCGGTCGACCGCCACCGCGTTCACGCACCACTCGAAGCCGTTGGGGTGATCGTTCACGCATTGCACCGAGCCGTTCGCCGCCCGCTCGCAGCTCCGCGTCTCCGTGCTGCGGAACTTCCACTCCACCTGCAGCGAAGGAGCGAGCTGGGTGATGTAGTACGCCTCCGGATCGTCGGGCAGGATCGTCCAGCGGTCGACGAAGCCGAGCACGTAGTGGTTCTCCTTGAGGATGATGGAGTACGTGTCGCCGTGGGGCCAGATGGACGGCGTCACGTCCCAGCCGAAGCGGTGCGCGCCAAAGTACGAGCCGTCCGGCGAGAACTTCATCAGGTGCCCTTCGCCGAAGTTGTAGCTGGTGTAGGCGCCGTAGAGGATGCTGCCGTCCGGCGTGACCACCGGGGAGGAGGTCGAGTTGTCGGTGACCCGGCCCGAGCCGGCCAGGTTGTCGGCCGGATCGACGCCGAGGTTTGCGCCGGAGCGGCAGCCGGCGAGCGTGCCGCTGGGCGGGAGGAGGACGTCGCAGCCGTCGTGGAAACGCTCGCGCAGGGAGGCGTTCCACTTCGGCGTCAGGTCGGGATTCACCGCCACCAGATACGCCCAGCGGTCGATGCCGTGCGCACGGCTGACCACGTAGATCGTGCCGTCATCCGCCACGGCCGGCGCGGCGTTGAGGCCGGGCCGCTGCGCGCCGCAGCGGACGGACGGCGGCACGGCGGTCGTGCTCGGCGGAAACGGAGCCTCGTTCGTGGGGAACACGGCCAGGCATTGTGCATTCGCCGCCGGCGCGGAGGGCGTGAGCGAGGAGAACGTGGCCTTGGAGATCGTGCCGTCGGCGCCGATGCGCACCAGCCAGGAGTCGACCGGGTCGTTCGTCCACGGCCCCTGCGTCGCGAACTGGATGGCCGTGTAGTAGATGTTGCCGGCCGCGTCGACGGTGGGCGGCGCGGCGACCACGATGTTGTCGTTGATGGAGGGGCCGAAGGGGTGGAAGCGCTGGAGGAGCGAGCCGTCCTCGCGACGGAGCTTGTCCATCGTGCCGCCCGCGCCCGGCGTCCAGATCGCATCCGCCGTCAGCACGAGGTGGTAGACCTGCTCGAAGGCGGGACCGCCCGCGGACGGCGCCGGCTTCCAGTCGCTGCTGCGCGTCCAGCGCGCGGCGAGCGCGCCGTTCGTCCAGCGCAGATTGCGCGCGTTCCACACCTGCGTGTTGCGCGTCCCCGCGCCGGTGTAGGAGCCGCTCTTCGTCACCACGAAGAGATCGGCGCCGTCCACGAGCGGCGCCTGGTAATGCACGAGCAGCGTGCCGTGCGAGCCGGCCTTCTC
>DASYMJ010000266.1:0-50501 GCA_036009105.1 Thermoanaerobaculia bacterium
CGGTATGCCGCGATTGGGCCGGCTGGAGAGCCGGCCCTACGTTTCCCTGCGGCTGATTCGGTATGCCGCGATTGGGCCGGCTGGAGAGCAGGCCCTACGGTCACCGCCGCGCGCGCTCATGCGACGACGGCCGGCTCCGGCACCAGCAGCGACTCGGCCGTCATCTCCGCCGGCTGCTCCACCCCGAGGATGTTGAGGATGGTGGGGGCGACGTTTTCCAGCGCGCCGCCGCCGCGCAGCGCGCCGTAGCGCTTCTTCGGATCGACCAGGATGAGCGGCACCGGGTTCGTGGTGTGCGCCGTGTGCGGCTGATTCGTCGTCTCGTCGAACATCAATTCGGCGTTGCCGTGATCGGCCGTGATCAGCGCCACGCCGTCAACTTTTTCTACCGCGAGCAGAATCTTGCGCACCGCTTCGTCCGTGTCGGCGATGGCGGCGACCGTGGCGTCCATCACCCCGGTGTGGCCGACCATGTCCGGGTTGGCGATGTTCATGATGATGACGTCGTACTTGCGCGAGGCGACCTCCTGCACGACGCGGCCGGCCAGCTCGCGGACGGACATCTCGGGCTCGAGGTCGTACGTCGCCACCTTCGGCGAGGGGATCAGGATCCGCTCTTCGCCCGGCGACGGCTCGTCGGAGCCGCCGTTGAAGAAGAAGGTGACGTGCGCGTATTTCTCCGTCTCCGCGATGCGCAATTGCCGCAGGCCGGCCTTCGACAAAACCTGCCCCAGGTGATTGCGGATCTCCTGGGGCGGGAAGATGACGGGGAGCGTCCAGTCTTCGCGATAGCGGTTGATGGTGTAGACGTCGGGCCGCGGCCAGACGGGGCGGGGGAAGCCGTCGAAGTCGGAGAAAGCCAGCGCGGCGCCGAGCTGGCGCATGCGGTCGGAGCGGAAGTTGAAGAAGAGGAGCGCGTGCCCTTCCTCGATGCGGCCGAGGTGTGCGCCGTCCGCCGTCAGGACGGAGATCGGCTCCATGAACTCGTCCGTGACGCCCTGCTCGTAGAAGCGCTGCACTGTCGCCAGCGGGTCCTTCGTCTCCGTCCCGACGCCGAGGGTCAGCAGGTCGTAGGCGCGCTGGACGCGGTCCCAACGCTTGTCCCGGTCCATGGCGAAGTAGCGGCCGACGATGGTGGAGAGGTGCGCCTTCGGCTTGTCGGCGAGGAACTCCAGCAGTTCGCGGAGGTAGCGATCGGCGGATTTCGGCGGGGTGTCGCGGCCGTCCAGGAACGCGTGGATGAACACGTGCTCCGCGCCGAGCTGCAGCGCGGAATCGACGAGCCCGTGCAGATGCGACTGCAGGGAGTGGACGCCGCCGTCGGAAAGGAGGCCGGCCAGGTGAATGGCCGGATGGCGTTTGACGGCGTCGACGAACGCCGCGTTGCGGAGCATCTCGCCGCGCTCGATGGCCTTGCCGATGCGGACGATGTCCTGATCGACGATCCGCCCCGCCCCGATGTTCAGGTGGCCGACCTCGGAGTTCCCCATCTGCCCCGCGGGCAGGCCGACGGCGAGGCCGGAAGCCTGGAGCGTGGTCCAGGGAGCGTCGCGGAACAGCTGGTCGAAACGCGGCTTGCTGGCCTGGGCGATGGCGTTCCACTCCCGGTCGTTGCGGCAGCCGAAACCGTCCAGCACGATGAGGATGAGGAAAGGGCGGTCGGACATGCGCCGGGAAAATACCAGACCGCGATGCGAGCCGCTACGCCGGGACGGCGTGCTTCTCGCGCTTGAAGACCATGCCGATGTGATCGGTTGCGCCGGTCTTGAAGTTGATGGAAGTGATGCTCACCAGCTCCCATCCGTCCTCCCCCAGACGGTTGAGCTCCTCGGCGCGACGCGGATCCATTGAGTAGTTCTCCGACCGGACGTTGATGATCTTGTATTCCCAGGTCTTCATGGTCCGCCCCCTCCCGCGGTGCTGAATGGAATGCGCGCAAGTGTATGTCAAAGAACGATGAACGGGGAAGGATGAACGATGAACGAAGCGGGGCCGGGCGGCGCGTTCATCGTTCATCCTTCATCGTCCATCGTTCTCCACCGCACCGCATCGCCCGGCCGGTCGGTGATCATGCCGTCGCAGCCGAGCTCGCGCAGGCGGTGCCACTCGCGCTCGCGGTTCGGCGTCCAGGGCGCAATGCGGATTCCCTTCTCGTGCAGCGACGAAACGAGCTCCGCATCGACGAAGTGGTAGTTGGGGAACACCCACGTGGCGCCGAGGCGCCGCGCGTAGGCGGCGAGGTCGACCGGATAGCCGAACACGGTCAGGCCGAGGGGTAAGGCGACGTTGCGGCGCGCGAGCTCGGCGATGGTGGAGTGATCGAAGGAGGCGACGATCACGTCCGGCCAGCTCGCCACATGCTCCAGCAGCGCGTCCTCCCATTTGCTGCGCTTCACTTCCAGGATCATCGTGGTGCGGCCGGCGAACTTGGCGAGATCGGAGAGCAGAATCATGTCGCCGCGGCGCTCGCGCAATTGGGAAGCGCTGAGCGTTTCGATGTCGTCCTCGTCCAGCTCGTCATCGTGAAAGAGGACGGCGACGCGGTCGGAGAGGAGGCGGAGATCGGTCTCGAAACCGTCGGCGCCGGCGCGCAGCGTCTCCTCGAACGAGGGGATGGTGTTCTCGGGATGCGTTCGCGGGCTGCCGCGGTGGCCGAAGATCAGGAAGCGTTCCGACATCGCAGTCATCTCTTGTATGCTTGCCCGAAACCTCCTGCGGAGCGAGACGAATGCCGAAACGAATTCTCCTGGCGGATGACAGTATCACCATTCAAAAAGTCGTCGAGTTGACGTTCTCGGACGGCGACTACGAGGTGGTAGCGGTCAACAACGGGGCGAAAGCGATCCAGCGGCTGTCGGAGATGCGGCCGGACATCATCCTCTCCGACATCATCATGCCGGAGAAGAACGGCTATGAAGTCTGCGAGTACGTCAAATCGCATCCCGAGCTCCGCAATATCCCGGTCATCCTCCTCACCGGCACCTTCGAGCCGTTCGATCCCGACCGCGCTGACAAGGCCGGCTGCGACGCCGTGGTCACCAAGCCGTTCGAGTCGCAATCGCTGATCCAGAAGGTGGAAGAGCTGGTGCAGCAGGCGCAGGCCGCCACCGCCGCCATCCCGGCCGCCGCGCCCGCCCCCCAGCCGGAGCCCGCCCCTTCGCCGTGGGACGACACGCCGGTGGCACCGTCGTTCGACGCGCCCGAGCCGGAGCACTCGCCCTTCTCCGCCGGCACCACGAGCGCCGGCTTCACGGCGACGCCGTTCCCGGCCAATGACAACGACATCTTCGGCGCCGCGCCGTCCGCGCCGCCGGCCACCACGGAAATGCCGTTCGAGACCGAGCAGTCCGGCGGCGACGAAACCCGGGCCTTCCCCCGCATGTCCTTCGAGGAGCTGCAGCGGATGGCTGCCCCGCCGCAGCCCGCTCCCGCCCGCGAGCCGGAGTCGCCCTGGGGCACTTCCGCGCCGTCCGGAGGTGGCGAGACGCAGGCCTTTCCCCGGGTCAGCTTCGAGGACCTGCAGCGCGCCGCGACGCCCGAGCCGACCTCGCCGTGGGACGAGCCGGCCGCGGCACCGACGGCGGAGCCCGCATTCGGCGGCGAGACGCGCGCCTTCCCCAGCGTGAGCTTCGAGGATCTGCAATCCGCGTCCACTCCCGAGCCCATCCCGCCCACTGCCGAGCCGTCCTCGCCGTGGGATGAGCCCGCGGCCGAGCCGGCATTCGGCGGCGAGACGCGCGCTTTCCCCAGCGCCTCGTTCGAGGAGTTGGAGCAGTCGGCGCACGTTGCCGAGCCGGAGCCGGAGGCAGCGCCCGAGCCGCGGTCGCCGTGGGACGAGCAGCCCGCCTTCCAGCACGAGGAGGTGCCCGCGTTCCAGACGGCGGCGGAGCCGGCCTTCCCTGCCGAGGAGCCCGCGTTCGGCGGCGAAACGCGCGCCTTCCCCCGCATGTCGTTCGAAGATCTGCAGCAGATGCAGTCGGCGTCGGCGCCCGAACCGGAGCCGGAGGCCGCGCCCGAACCGCAGTCGCTGTGGGACGAGCCCGCGGCCCCTGCCTGGGCACCGCCGGAGGAGCCTGCCGCCCAGGAAGAGCCGGTGAGCAGCTTCACTGCGGAGACGGCGTCGCCCTTCGACGAGCCGCGGCACGAGGAAGCGGCGGCAGAAGAAGAGACGCCGTTCGCTGCCGGCGACGAGCTGGCCCCGACCGAGGAGCCGCAGGCTGCCGCGCCGGCCGCCGAAGAGGCGCCCGCGTTCGAGGAGCCGGTGTGGTCGCCACAAGCCGTTCCCGAGCCGGAACCGGAGCCGGAGCCGCTTGCCGCGGAGGAGCCGGAGCCGGCACCTGCAGCAGCAGCCGCGAGCGCGGATCTGACGGAAGACCAGATCGACCGCATCGCCCGCCGCGTGGTGCAGCTGATGTCCGACCAGGTGGTGCGCAACATCGCCTGGGAAGTCATCCCCGACCTGGCCGAGATCGTGGTGAAGGAACGGATCCGCCAGCTCGAGGCGGAGTAGTTGTTGGTTGTTAGTTGCTGGTTGTCAGTAGAAACCGGCGCCCTACTAACAACCAACAACCAACAACCATGAAGATCTACACGCGCACCGGGGACAAGGGCGAGACCTCGCTCTTCGGCGGCGCGCGCGTGCCGAAGAACGACCCGCGCATCGAAGCCTACGGCACCATCGACGAGCTCTCCTCCCACCTCGGCGTGGCCCGGGCCGCGTGGCCGGCCTCGCCCATCGACCCGCAACTGCATCAGGCCCAGCTCGACCTGTTCGAGATCGGCGCGCACCTCGCCTCGCCCGGCACCAGCCGCTTTCCGGGCGTCGAGCCGGCGCGCATCGGGGAGCTCGAATCAGGAATCGACGAGATGGAGCGCGAGTTGCCGCCGCTCACAACATTCATCCTGCCGGGCGGCACGCTCGCCGCGGCGCAGCTGCACGTGGCGCGGACCGTCTGCCGCCGCGCGGAGCGCCTCGTCGTCGCCCTGGGCAGCGACGAGGCAGGCGTCGTGATCTACCTCAACCGCCTGTCGGACTATCTCTTCGTCGCCGCCCGCTTCGCGAACAAACGGCAGGGCGTCGACGACGTCCCGTGGAAGCGTTAGTCCTCCGCGGCCTTCTTCTTCACCGGCTTCTCCGAGTTCTTCCAGGCCGACCACCAGAGGTCGCGCAGCAGCGCGCCGCCCGCGGCGATGCGCTCCGAGGCGAAGGCGACGCCTTCCGGCGAGGCGGGGCGGCGGAAGAGACTGAAGGCGCCGTCGCGGTCGAGGCGGTAGAGCGGCTCGACCAGGCTGTTCGACTGGCGGATCATCTCCAGGGCCGAGGCGAAGTAGTCGGAGCGGAGGCGCGGCTTGGCGACTTTCGGCGTCACGTCCCTGGCCTCGATGGCGTGCGAAACGAACTGCGTTTCGAAGCGCGAATGGATGGCGCAGTCGTTGGCGTAACCGTTGGGATTCGGATCGACCCAGCCGTTGAAGTCCAGCGTGGCGTGATGCGGGTTGGACGAGTCGCCCGCGAAGTGCCCGAGGACTCCGGCGACGTGGATGATGTCTCGCTCCAGGAAGGCGCGCTCCGGCGAGCCGGGGCCGGCCGTGCGCCACTGGCGCCACAGGCTCTGCAGCTGCTCGGACATCTCCGCGATGCGCCAGGGCAGGAAGCCGGGCGTGGCGTTGTCGATGGCGTGGCGGCGCAGCGTGCCGGAGCTCTCCAGCAGCGCGACGTACTGATAGCGGTCGGCCGGCAGGTTCAGGTCGGCGACGTATTCGTAATCGAGGAAGTGGTCCGGCGGATTGACGGCATCGATCGACTGGCCCGCGTTGCGCAGGCGGTCGGGATCGTAGGCGAGCCAGATCAGCTCCGGAAATGCCTTGTAGAAGAAAGGCGGCATGTCCGTGGGGAGGTTCATGGTCGCCGCCTCGGCCACGAGGTAATGGCCCTTCTCTCCCCAGGCGAAGAGCGGCTGGGCGGCCAGGCAGAGAACTACCCACAGGAGGAAACGGCGCATGGAGCGAGGCATTGTAAAGGACGGAACTTGGATCTATCTTTCCGGATGTCTCAATAGGAGGAAACACCCATGAAGACCAGGATCCCGCTCCTGATGTTGTCCCTGCTCGTCGTCTGCATCACCGTCCCGGCCTGGGCCCAGGCCAACAACGAAATGGCGAATTTCCGGGTCCCGATCGACTTCATCGCCACCGCGTGCAACGGCGAGACGGTCATCATCTCCGGCGAAGCGCATGTCGTGCAGCACTCGGTCGGCACGCCCGGCCAAACCGGCCACTCCACGTTCCACACGAACTTCCACCTCGACGGCACCGGCTCGACCGGCACGCGCTACGTGGTGAACGAGACGGTGAACGGCAGCATCGAGTCCACCCTCGGCGCCGCGCAGGTCTTCCAGAGCGTCGGCAACCTGCACGTGAACGCGCAGGGCAACGCGGACAACCTGGTGGTCCGGACGACCATCCACACCACGGTGAATGCGAACGGCGAGATCACCTCGCAGAGCTTCGATTTCGAGACGGACTGCAACGGCTGATGAAAAAGAAAGGGCCGGCGTGAGTGCCGGCCCTTGTCGTTGATTGCAAGTTGGTCGGGGCAAGAGGACTTGAACCTCCGACCTCACGGTCCCGAACCGTGCGCTCTACCAGGCTGAGCTATGCCCCGATTTGCAGGAGCGGCCGTCGCCGGCCGCGTTTGAAGAGCGCGGATAGTAGTTGATTTCCGCCGGGGGGTCAAACGGGGTCGGGTGCGCCCGCATTCCGCTCGAGCAGTTGTCGGTTGTCGGTTCTCAATTGTCGGTCGATCCGGCTACTGACCACCGATCACCGACAACCGCCAACTGGCTCGCCAGCAACGATCCTGCAACACCGAAAATCCGCGGAATCCCCTGTCCTGCAATGCGTTGGGAGACGTGGAAGGAGCAGTCCCCCATGAAACACCTCGCAGCCGTCGGCCTCCTGGCCCTCCTTGCTGTGCCTGCCATCGGGCAGGAGCAGCCGGGCTTTCAGGAGAAGCTCGACGTCAATCTCGTCCTCCTGGACGCGATCGTCACGGACAACAAAGGCAACCAGATCCTCGGCCTGAGCAAGGACGACTTCGTAGTCCGGGAGAACGGCGTTCCGCAGAGCGTCGACGCCGTCGATTACTTCACCAACCGCACCCTGCTCGACGCCAGGGAAGGCACCGCGCCGTTCAAAGTGGAGAAGGGAAACGAGCAGCGCTACTTCGTCATCTTCTTCGACAAGCCGCAGGACAACCAGCTCTTCGACGAGCTCGCCCAAGCCCGCTCGGCGGCGCGCCGCTTCGTCGATGAGCGGATGCGCAGCGGCGACCAGGTCGCCGTCGCCGGCCACGACGTCCGCCTCAAGGTCTACAGCGACTTCACCTCCGACAAGCGCCAGCTCCGCGCCGCTCTGGAGGAGTCGGCCAGGTTCGGGCCCGGCCTGCTCACCGCGCCGGCCGGCAACAACGGCGCATCCATCCTGCGGGACGTCTCGCGCTCGAAGATGATGGACCGCACCGGCACCGTCTACGAGGCCCTCGAGCTCTTGGGCGAGCAGCTGCACTCGGTGCGCGGCCGCAAGAACGTGATCCTCTTCTCCCCCGGCATCGTGGAGATGGGGGAGACGGTGCGCGACGGCATCCTGCTCAACAAGAGCCGCTACTACGATCCGATGATCCACTCGCTGAACGAGGCGAACGTGGCGGTGTACCCGGTGCAGCTGCAGCGCAATCTCGCCGGCAACGACCTGCCGGTGGTGCACCAGACGCTGGAGTCGATCGCCTCCGACACGAGCGGCGACTACTTCCGCTACAACACCAGCTTCGATCCGGCGCTCAGGAAGATCGAGCAGACGAACAACGGCTACTACCTCATCAGCTACTACTCGCCGCACGCGCGCGGCACCAGCGGCTACCAGAAGGTCGAGGTCTCGCTCCGCTCGCCCGGGCTGCGGGTGAAGTCGCGCGAAGGCTACAGCTACGGCGAGTGAACGAAGCGCACCCGGTCACCCGGCGCGAGCTGGGCCAGCTTCCACCGTTCGTCCCAGCGGACGGTGAGCGGCTGCAGATAGCCGCCGGTGATCGGGTGATCCGGCCCCATCGCCACCAGGCTCCGGTCGGGATGCAGTTGGATCGTACCGAACTGCATCCCGATCGACGGCAGGTCGGCCGGCGGGGTCAGGCCCAACGGTTCCAGCGGCCGTAGCCTGATCCCCACTCGATCCAGCTGCGGCGTCACCTCGCATTCGATCTCCCGGATGGGCGTGGCGTGCGGGCCGGCGATCACTTTGATGATGTGATGCTCGCCGCGGACGTCGATGGGGTCCCCGAACGCGAGCCATCCTCGCAAGCCCTTGATGCGTCCGATGGTTCGCTCCTCGCCTGCCTTCACGTCGAACGCTTGCGGCTCCTCGCCCATCCACGCCACCCGCCCACCGCGCGTGAACCGCACCCGCGGCCCGACCAGCGCGCACTCGAGCAGCGGCGCGAGCGCAGCAAGCCGCGGATCGAACGGCCCGCCCGGCGAGAGCCCGCGGGCGAGGCGGGCATAGTCGGCAGCTTCGACGACGGTGGTCAGTTGGCCGCCCGCGATGATCTCCATGCCGGAAATGTAGGGCCGGCTCTCAGCCGGCCCGGCATCGATATTGGGCCGGCTGAGAGCCGGCCCTACATTAGCGGTCGGGATGATTTCCACCTCATCGCCTGCGCCTACCTCGGGGAGAGGCCCCACCACCCGCCCGAGCACGTTCCAGCCGCCCGGAGCGTCGGTCGGGTAGATGCCCGCCATCGAGCCGGCCACGGCGAAGCTGCCCGCCTTCACCGGGCGGGAGGTGGCGCGGCGAGGCATCGGCCAGGGCCAGCCCTCCAGGTACGCCCAACCGGGACGGAACCCGAGATAGCGAGCTGTCAGCAACACGGGGTGATCCAACGCGAAGCCCTCGAAAGCCACCTCCACGCGATGCCGTCGCGGCACCCAGGAGACAGGAGCGGCGCGAACGTCGATGGACGGATCAGGCGCACCGCGAAAGAGCACGTAGAGCGACGAATGGCCGACGACGCACGCCAGCACGTCCTGGCGCGAGCGCGCGGCCAGGGCGGCGGCGTGCAACTCGGCGGCGGTGACGTCCGGCCGCAGCTCGATGAGCAACGCGCGGTCGCCGGCAGGAGCGACATGCATCGCGCTCCATGCTACCGTCTGCGCCATGGAACGCACGCAGGAAGAACGCCTCGACCAGATCGCCGAGCAGGCCATGCGCGACCGCGGCCTGGAGCCTGATTTCTCCCCCGAGGTCGAGGCGCAGCTGGCCGGCATCAACAGCCCGGCAAACGATGACGTGCGCGATCTGCGCGACAAGCTCTGGTGCTCCATCGACAACGACGACTCGCGCGACCTCGACCAGCTCACCGTCGCCGAGGACTTGGGCGGCGGAAAAGTACGGGCCATCGTCGCCGTGGCGGACGTCGATGCGCTGGTCAGGAAAGGCACGGCGATCGACGATCACGCGCGCAAGAACACCACCTCCGTCTACACCGCGGCGCGCATCTTCCCCATGCTTCCGGAGAAGCTCTCCACGAACCTCACCTCGCTCAACGACCAGCAGGAGCGCATCGCGCTGGTCATCGAGATGACCGTCGCCGCCGACGGCTCCATCGAGCAGGGAGACGTCTACCGCGCCCGCGTGCACAACAAGGCGAAGCTGGCCTACAACGGTGTCGGCGCCTGGCTGGATGGGGAGGGGGAGATGCCGGCGAAGATGCGTCCCGTGGCCGGCCTGGACGAGAACATCCGCCTGCAGGATCGGGTGGCGGATCGCATGCGCCAGCTGCGGCACGAGCACGGCGCGCTCGACCTGGAGACGATCGAGGCGCGGCCGGTGATGGAGAACGGGCGCATCGTCGACCTCCGCCAGGACAAGCGCAACAACGCGCGGATGCTGATCGAGGACTTCATGATCGCCGCGAACGGCGTGACCGCGCGCTTCCTGAGCAAGCACAACCTGCCCTCGCTGCGGCGCGTGGTGCGCTCGCCGGAGCGGTGGGACCGCATCGAGAAGATCGCCCAGGACCACGGCGACCGCCTCCCCCCCGACCCCGACGCGAAAGCGCTGGAGCAGTTCCTGCTCCGCCAGAAGAAGGCCGACCCGCTGCGCTTCCCCGACCTCTCCCTGACCATCGTCAAGGCGATGGGCGCCGGCGAGTACGTCGTGGAGCATCCCGGCCAGGAGCCGATCGGCCACTTCGGCCTCGCCGTGCGCGACTACTCGCACTCCACCGCCCCGAACCGCCGCTTTCCCGACCTGATCACCCATCGCCTGGTCAAGGCCGCCATCGCGGGCGAGCAGCCGCCGTACACGGAGGCGGAGCTCGACGAGCTGGCCAATCACTGCACGGAGCAGGAGGACGCGGCGAACAAGGTGGAGCGCCAGGTGCGCAAGTCGGCCGCGGCCTGCCTCCTGGCGGACCGCATCGGCGAGAAGTTCGACGGCATCGTCACCGGCGCCTCGGCGAAAGGCACGTGGGTGCGCATCTTCCGGCCGCCGATCGAAGGGAAGGTCGTGCGCGGCGCCCAGGGCCTCGACCTCGGCGACCGGGTAACGGTGAAGCTCGTGTCGGTGGACATCGACGCCGGCTTCATCGACTTCTCCCGCGCCCACCGGTGAACGTGGGGGCGGGCTTCAGCCCGCCCGGGCCGGCTGAAGCCGGCCCCCACATACCTCAGCGTATGTCCGTGGTCGCCTCCGCGATGCTCACCACGCGGTTTGCCTGGTCGACGGTGACCAGCCGCACCCAATGCGTCAGGGTCTGGCCATCGTGCAGCAGGCCGAAGGCGACGATCTCGATCGCATCGCCGGCGCGGATGCCGCGGATGCTCACCTCGCCCGCGTTGCCCGTCTCCACGTACGTGCGGAAGCGGGTCTCCGCGTGCACCACTTCCACCTCCTCGAACGGCTGCAACTCCGCCGCGCGCAGCAGGACAGGATCGAGCCGCAGAGAAGATGAGGAGCCGGTGACGACGGCGTTGCGTATCGCCGAGCGGACGAAGACGCGGATCATCGTGTGAGTGTCATCCTGAGGCCCGCAGAAGACGAAGGATCCGTACCGATCTCGCGCCGCGCCTGAAGGTGCGGATCCTTCGCCGTCTGCGCGGCTTCAGGATGACACCGTCACCCGAATGTTGTCGATCAGCCGCGTCTTCCCCACCCGCACCGCCCCGGCCAGCAGCAGCTCGCGATGAAAATCGCCCGGCCGCTCGAAGGTCCGCGGATCGACCAGGGCGAGGTAGTCGAGCTCCACGCCCGGCGTCTCTTCCAGGATCTTGCGCATGAGGTGCTCGATGCCGTCGACGTCGTGGATGCCGTGCGCGATCGCCTCTTCGCCCACGCGCAACGCGCGGCGCAAAGCGGGCGCCTTGGCCCGCTCCTCGGCCGAGAGGTAGCTGTTCCGCGACGACATGGCGAGGCCGTCGTGCTCGCGCGTGGTCTCGCCGAACACGAGCTGCACCGGCACGTCGAGGTCGCGCACCATCCGCTCGATCACGGCGCATTGCTGCGCATCCTTCCACCCGAACACCGCGAGGTCCGGCTGCACGATGTTGAACAGCTTCAGGACCACCGTCGCCACCCCATCGAAGTGGCCGGGTCTCCGAGCGCCCTCCAGCGGCCTGGCAACCGCGGCCAGGCTCACCGTCGTGGCGGAGCCGGCGGGATACATCACCTCCACCGCGGGCAGAAACAGCACATCGACCTCCGAAGCCTCGAGCAGCGCGCGGTCGCGTTCCTCGTCCCGCGGGTAGCGCGCAAAGTCTTCGTTCGGCCCGAACTGGCGCGGATTGACGAAGATGGACACCACGACGAAATCGGCGCCCGCCTCGCGCGCCGCCTGCACGAGCGAGAGGTGCCCCTGGTGCAGGAAGCCCATCGTCGGCACGAAGCCGACGCGTTTGCCGTGTGCGCGCGCGGTGGCGACGGCCTCCCGCGTCGCCACGATCGTCGACGCGACCAGCATCAATTCAGCGCCTTGGGCGGCATCTCCATCACGACCCCCGTCGCGCCGTAGAGCCGCTTGAGCTCTTCGTCATTGGTCATGTGGTAAGCCTCGGAGGTGTCGTCGGGGAAGCGGCCTTCCCGCACGTCGGTGAGGTAGTGCTCGATCGCCGCCTGCATCTCCGGGCCGATGTTCGCGTAGCGCCGGACGAACTTCGGCGTGTGGCCGTCGTAGAGGCCGAGCAGGTCGTGGAAGACGAGGACCTGGCCGTCGCAGTGCGGGCCGGCGCCGATGCCGATGGTGGGGATGTTGATCTGCTCGGTGATGATCGCCGCCAGCTCGGACGGCACCATCTCCAGCACGATGGCGAAGCAGCCGGCCTTGGCCAGCGCGACCGCTTCGTCGATCAGGCGGCGCGCCTCGTCGCTGCTCTTCCCCTGCAGCCGGAAGCCGCCGAGGGCGTTGACCGACTGGGGGGTGAGGCCGATGTGGCCCATGACCGGGATCTCGGCGTCGAGGATGGCTTCGATGGTCTTGATGCGGGACGGCTTGCCGCCTTCCACCTTCACCGCGTGCGCGCCGGCCTGGATGAAGCGCCCCGCGTTGCGCACCGACTCTTCGATGGAGACGTGGTAGCTGAGATAGGGCATGTCGCCGACGATGAGCGAGGTCTGCTGCGCGCCGCGCGCGACGGCGCGCGTGTGGTGGAGCATGTCCTCGACGGTGACGCTGAGCGTATCGGGATAGCCCAGCACGACCATGCCGAGGGAGTCGCCGACGAGGATGACGTCGGCGCCGGCGGCATCGGCGAGCTTGCCGCTGGGGTAATCGTAGGCAGTGATCATCCCGATGCGGCGGGTGCCTTTCAGGGCGCGGACGGCAGGGACGGTGATGCGTTTCGTGGCCATGTGCTCCTCCTCAAAGGTGGGCCGAGGAGGGTTCGGAACGCGGAACGATGAAAGATGAACGATGAACAAAGGCAGGCTTGGCCTCGTTCAGCGTTCATCTTTCATCGTTCATCGTTCTGGCTCCCGTCTCGGTCCGTCGACTCAGGATCCAAGCGGTACGTAGTACTGCGTTCCCTTTTGCGCGTTTCGAATCTGCTCCACGAGCTGATCGAAATGCTCCGGCGTGTTCACGAAGTCGATCTCGTTCGTGTTCACCACCAGCAACGGCGTCTCGTCGTACCGGTAAAAATAGTGCGAGTACGCCTCGCTGAGCTCTTGCAAATACTGTGGCGAGATCGATTTCTCGTAAGCGCGCCCGCGCTTCTTGATGCGGCGGAGGAGTGTATCAAGGTTCGCCTGGAGATAGATGACCAGGTCCGGCTTCGGCACCGTCTCGTACAGCAGGTCGTAGAGCCGGTTGTAAATCATCAGCTCGGAGTCGTCCAGGGTCAGGTAGGCGAAGATCTTGTCCTTGGGAAAGGTGTAGTCGGCCAGGATCAGCTCGGTGAAGAGATCGCGCTGGCCGATGGTCCGCTGCTGGTCGTACCGCGAGAGCAGGAAGAACAGCTGGGTCCGGAAGGCGGCGCCGCGCCGGTCCTTGTAGAAGTCGTCCAGAAACGGGTTGTTGACGTCTTCCAGGATCTTCGTGCCGTGGAAACGCTTCGACAGGAGCGTCGTGAGCGAGGTCTTGCCCACCCCGATCGGGCCCTCGATGGCGATGTGCCGGAACGGCAGAGGCATGCGGCCTGAAGGATAAACGATGAACGATGAAGGATGAACGATGAAGGGAGCGCACGACGGGCGGGTGGGGCGTTCATCGTTCATCCTTCATCGTTCATCGTTCCCCGTGATAAAACCCCCGCCCTATGCTGTCACTGGATCAATACGAGCTCGGCAACGGCCTGCGCGTCGTCCTCAACGAGGACCATTCCGCGCCGCTCGTCGCCGTCAACCTCTGGTATCACGTCGGTTCCAAGAACGAGCGGCCCGGCCGCACCGGCTTCGCCCATCTCTTCGAGCACATGCTCTTCTCCGGCTCCGAGCACGTGGGCAACAACGAGCACTTCCGCTACGTGCAATCGGTGGGCGGCGTGCTCAACGGCACCACGTTCTTCGACCGCACCAACTACTTCGAGACCCTCCCCTCCAACTACCTCGCCCTCGGCCTCTGGCTGGAGTCCGACCGGATGGGCTTCTTCCTCCCCGCCCTTACCCAGGAGAAGCTCGACATCCAGCGCGAGGTGGTGAAGGAGGAGCGCCGCCAGCGCTACGACAACGTGCCGTACGGCACCGCGTTCGAGCGGCTGCTGCACCTCGCCTATCCGCCGGACTACTCCTATCACTGGCCCACCATCGGCTCCATGGAAGACCTCGAGGCCGCCTCGCTGGATGACATCCGCGAGTTCTTCAACACCTGGTACCGCCCCGACAACTGCGTGCTGACCATCATCGGCGACTTCGTCCCGGACGAGGCCCGCCGCCTGGTGGACCAATACTTCGGCGACATCCCGCCCGGCGGCTCGTTTCCCCCCTTCGACCTCGAGCGCCGCCCTTTCGGCAGCGAACAGCGCGAGGTCTTCCCCACGCCCGTCCAGTTGCCGCGCATCTATCGCCTCTATCACCTCCCCAAGATGGGCGAGCCCTCCTGGATCCACGCCGACCTGCTGACCACGATCCTGGCCACGGACAAGGCGAGTCGCTTCGACCGCGCGCTGGTGCACGAGCAACAGATCGCGCAGGACGTCGCCGCCTACGTCCTCCCCACCGAGGCCACCGGCATGCTGATGATCCAGGCCACGGCGAAGGAAGGCGTCGCCATCGGCGACCTGGAGGCGGCGCTCGACGCGGAGATCGCCCGCGTGGCGGCGGGCGGCATCACCGAAGACGAGCTCACCCGCGCCAAGAACCGCGCGGAGATGGAGTACGCGCACCAGATCGAGAACTACGACTCGCGCGCGGACCTGATCGGCATGCTCGCCACCTACTTCGGCGATCCGGCGATGGTGCACTCCTGGCTGGAGCCGTACCGCGGCGCGACGGCGGAGGATCTGGCCAACGCCTCGCGGCAGTTCCTCGTCCCGGAGAACCGCGTGACGAGCATCTTCGAACCGGAGACCGCATGACCGTGATCGACCGCACGACCGCCCCTCCCGCCGGCCCGCCGCGGCCGTATCACTTCCCGCACGTCACGCGCGCCACGCTCGGCAACGGCCTGCGCGTGCTGGTGGCGGAGAACCACAACGCGCCGATCGTCTCCCTGCGCATGCTGGTCCGCTCCGGCGCCGATCACGACGTCGCGGAGCTGGCCGGCCTCGCCTCCATCACCTCCGATCTGCTGGACGAAGGGGCCGGCAACCGCGACGCCATCAAGCTCGCGGAAGACATCGGCCTCCTCGGCGGCGCGATGGCGGCCGGCTCGGACTGGGATGCGTCATACATCTCCCTCGACGTGCTGAGCCGCAACATCGAGCCGATGACGGCCATCTTCGCCGACATGGCCCGCCGCGCCACACTCGACGCCCCCTCGCTGGAGCGCGTGCGCAGCGAGCGGCTGATGGAGATCCTGCAGCAGCGGGACGAGGCCGCGGTCATCGCCGCGAAGCGCTTCGCCTCGCTCCTCTACGGCACCGGCGCGTACGGCAACTCCATCATCGGCAACGCGGACAGCGTCTCGCGGATCCGCGTGGAGGACGTCCGCCGGTTCTACCGCGAGCACTACCTGCCGAACAACAGCTCCATCGTGATCGGCGGCGACATCGAGTCGGACGAGGCGCTGCGCCTGATCGAGGGCGCGTTCGCCGGCTGGCAGCCCGGCCCCGAGCCGCCGCGCCCCACCGTGACGCCGAACGCCGTCGACTCCTCGCGCATCTACCTCATCGACCGTCCCACCGCCGTGCAGTCCGAGATCCGGGTCGGCCACATCGGCGTCCCCCGCTCCTGCGAGGACTACTTCCCGCTCTCGGTGATGAACGCCATCCTCGGCGGCGTGTTCAACTCGCGCATCAACCTCAACCTGCGCGAGCGGCACGGCTACACCTACGGCGCGCGCTCGCAGTTCTCCTTCCGCCGCCAGGCCGGCCCGTTCGTCGTGGCCGCGCCGGTGCGCAACGAGGTGACGCGCGAGTCGGTGCACGAGATCATCGAGGAGCTGCGCCGCATCCGCACCGGCCACGTGGACGACCACGAGCTGGACGACACGAAGAGCTACCTCATGGGCGTCTTCCCGGCCACGGTGCAGAGCGCCGGCGACATCGCCGGCCGCCTGGTGGACATGGAGCTCTACGGCCTCCCGGAGGACTACTTCGACAAGTACCGCGAGAACATCGGCGCCATTGGCAAGGCGGACATCGCGCGGGTGGCCGAAAAGTACATCGACCCCGACCGCGCGCTCATCGTCATCGTGGGGAACGCGAGCGAGGTGCGCGAGTCATTGGGCGGACTGGGCTACCCGATTCACGAGGTGGATATCGAGGGCGGCGCAATCGCCTGACGATCCTTCCAGAGGGCGGCGACGATTCTGCTTACCGTAAAGACTCCTCGTACGGCGGCCGCATCACCCCGCGGTCGGTGATGATGGCCGTGATCAGCCTGGCCGGCGTCACATCGAAAGCGGGATGGCGAACCGCAACCCCCTCCGGCGCGAACGACTGGCCGAACATCTCCGTCACCTCTTTCGCGCTCCGCTCCTCGATGGGGATCGCGGCGCCGTTGGGGCAGGCCAGATCGACCGTCGTCCAGGGCGCGGCGATGTAGAACGGCACGCCGTGCGCGTTGGCCAGCACGGCGACGGTGTACGTGCCGATCTTGTTCGCCGTATCGCCGTTCGCCGCGATGCGGTCGGCGCCGACGACCACCGCGTCGAACTGCCCCTGCTGGAAGAAGTGGCCGGACATGTTGTCCGTGATCAGCGTGACGTCGATGCCTTCCTGCTGCAGCTCCCAGGCGGTGAGCCGCGCGCCCTGCAGGTAGGGCCGCGTCTCGTCCGCGAACACGGCGATGCGCTTGCCGCTCTCCACCGCGGCGCGGATCACGCCAAGGGCCGTGCCGTAGCCGGCCGTGGCCAGGGCGCCGGCGTTGCAGTGGGTGAGGACGGTCGCCTTGTTGCCGAGGAGCTCGGCGCCGAAGCGGCCCAGGCGGCGGTTGGCGGCCAGGTCTTCGTCGAAGATGCGTTGCGCTTCGGTGACGTGATCGGAGACGGCGAGCATCCGGTCCAGGGCCCAGGCGAGGTTCACGGCGGTGGGGCGCGTCGCGCGGAGCAGCGCGGCGGCGGCGGGGACGTCCTCGCCGCGCAGCGAGGCCAGCGCGATGCCGAACGCGGCCGAGACGCCGATGGCCGGCGCCCCCCGCACCACCATGTCCCGGATCGCCTCCGCAACCTCGGACGAGGTGCGGCAGGTGAGATAGACCACTTCGCGGGGAAGGCGGCGCTGATCGAGAAGGTCGAGAGAGTCGCCGCGCCAACGGATGGGCTCAACTTGCATGGTAGCGAGCAGCGATCAGCGAGCAGGAGATCGAGGCGAAGGCCAACGCTGAACGGATCGATATACTACCGAATCTGGTGGCCCGCGACTGGCATCTTTTCCTGATCGCCGATCGCTGATCGCCGATCGCTTTTATGGAGGCCCCCATGGTCAAGGTTGGTGTGAACGGCTTCGGCCGCATCGGACGGAACGTCGTCCGCGCGGCGCTGAAGGCCCAGAAAGACATTGAATTCGTCGCGGTGAACGACCTCACCGACGCTGCGACGCTCGCCTATCTCCTCAAATATGACTCCGTGCATCACACCATTCCCAACGAAGTCAAAGCCACCCCGAACGGCATCTCCATCGACGGCCGCGAAATGCGCGTCTTCTCCAGCCCCGATCCGGCCGAGATCCCCTGGGGCGACTTCGGCGTGGAGATCGTCGTCGAGTCCTCCGGCCGCTTCACCAACAAGGACAAGGCCTCCCGCCACCTCCGCAAGTCGGTGGAAACGGTCGTCATCTCCGCGCCGTCGAAGGACGCCGACGCCACGTTCTGCATGGGCGTGAACGAGGCGAGCTACGACCCGGCGCAGCACAAAGTGATCTCCAACGCCTCGTGCACCACGAACTGCCTCGCCCCGGTGGCCAAAGTCCTGCACGAGCGCTTCCGCATCACGATGGGCATCATGACCACGGTGCATTCCTACACCAACGATCAGGAGATCCTCGACCTGCCCCACAAGGACCTCCGCCGCGGCCGCGCCGCCGCACTGTCCATGATCCCCACCACGACGGGCGCCGCGAAAGCAGTCGGTCTGGTTCTTCCCGAACTGAAGGGAAAGTTCGACGGCATCTCCGTCCGCGTGCCGACGCCGAACGTCTCGCTGGTCGACCTCACCTTCCACACCGAGAAGGCCACCAGCGCGGAAGAGATCAACAACGTGTTGCGCGACGCCTCGCACGGCGACCTGCAGGGCATCCTCACCTATTCGGATGAGCAGCTCGTCTCGGTCGACTTCAACGGCAACCCGCATTCCTCCATCGTCGACACCACCTTCACCCGCTCCGTCGATCCGCACATGCACAAGATCCTGGCCTGGTACGACAATGAGTGGGGCTACTCGAACCGCATCCTCGATCTCATCGCGTACGTGGCCAAGGTGAAGAAGGAAGCGCTGGTCGGGAAGGCATGATCAGCATCCGCACGATCGAGCATCTGCCCCTGCCCGGCCGCGGTTTCTACCGTGTCGACTACAACGTCCCGATGGAAGACGGCCGCATCACGGACGCCACCCGCATCGAGGAGACCCTGCCCACGCTGAAGCTCCTGCGCGATCGCGGCTGCAGCATCGTCATCGCCTCCCACCTGGGACGCCCCAAGGGGAAGCGCAGCGACGAGTACTCGCTCGCTCCCGTCCGCGCCAAGCTCGCGGAGCTGCTCGGCGCCGACGTGCAGTGGGCCGATGACTGCGTCGGCGTCGATACCTCGGCCCTCGAGGCCGGCGAGGTGCTGCTGCTGGAGAACCTGCGCTTCCACGCCGAAGAAGAGGCGAACGATCCGCAGTTCGCGGCCGAGCTGCGCAAGCAGGCCGACTGCTACGTGAACGACGCGTTCGGCGCCTGCCACCGCGCGCACGCCTCCATCGAGGCGCTGCCGCGGCTCTTCGGCCCGGAGCTCAGCGCGGGCGGCCTGCTGCTGGAGCGGGAGCTGACGTTTTTGCAGCAGATCACGAACGTCGCGCAGCGGCCGTTCGTCGCGCTGCTGGGCGGCGCCAAGATCGCCGGCAAGATCGAGCCGCTGGAAGCGCTGGTCAAGCTCGCCGATACGGTGCTGATCGGCGGCGGCATGGCCAATACCTTCCTCGCCGCTCGCGGCATCGGGATGGGCGGCTCCCTCGTCGACAAGGACTCGATGGACGTGGCCAAAAGAATCACCACCGTCGAGCTGCCGGTCGATCTCGTCGTGGCGGATGATCTGAACAACCCGACCAACATCGAGACGGTGGAGGTGGCAAGCGGCCTGAAGGCGGAGCAGAAGGCGTTCGACATCGGACCGAAGACCATCGCCGAGTACGACCGCATCCTGAAAGCGGCGCGCATCATCTTCTGGAACGGCCCCATGGGCGTCTTCGAAAAGGAGGCATTCGCGAAGGGGACGATGGCCATGGCCCACGCGCTGGCGGAGAACGCCGATGCCACCACGGTGGTCGGCGGCGGGGAGTCGGTGGAGGCGGTGAAAGCTTCCGGGCTCGCCGATCGCATCACCCACATCTCGACCGGCGGCGGTGCGTCGCTGGAATTCATCGCCGGCGAGCAGCTGCCCGGCGTGGAGGTTTTGAAACGATGAACGATGAACGATGAAGGAGGAACGATGAACAAAATCTTCGCCGCCAGCCTTCGTTCATCGTTCATCCTTCCTCGTTCATCGTTCTGATATGGCCCAGGAGATCGAAGTCAAGTTCCTGCTGCGCGACCGCAACGAGCTGACGCGCAAGCTGCAAGAGCTCGGGGCGCAACGCCTCTATCCCGAGACGTTCGAGGACAACATCGTGCTCGACCGCCGGGGCGAGCTGCGCACGCGCGGCGCGCTGCTGCGCGTCCGCAAGTTCGGCAAATACGCGCTGGCCACGTTCAAGGGGCCGATGTCCATCGAGGGCGGCATCAAGTCGCGCGAGGAAGTGCAGACCGGCGTCGAGTCGTTCGAGCTGGCCATCCAGCTCTTCGACTCCCTCGGGTTCAAGCCGGTCTTCCGCTACCAGAAGTACCGCGAGGTGTGGCGTGTGCACGAGGCGGAGGTGGTGATCGACCGCACACCGATCGGCGACTACTTCGAGATCGAGGGCTCCATGGACCAGATCCGCACCATTACCGGCGAGCTGGGCATGAACATGGATCAGGCGCTGCGACAGTCCTACGCCGACCTCTATCGCCAGGCCCGCCGCACGCGCGCCGACCTGCCGGAGCACATGGTCTTTCCGCCGGAGCAGCTTTGACCGCCATCGGGATGATCCTCGCCGCGGGCTACGGCACGCGGCTCCGGCCGATCACCTACCTGCTCCCCAAGCCGATGGTGCCGGTCTGCAACCGGCCGCTGATCGCGTACGCCGTGGAGCAATACCTGCGCGCCGGCATCCGCGACATCATCGTCAATCTGCACCACCTCCCCGAGCCGATCGAGCAGTTCCTCGCCGACGGCTTCGACGCCCGCTTCCACTTCTCCCGCGAGCCCGAAATCCTCGGCACGGGCGGCGGCGTGCGCAAGGTGCGCCCGCTGCTGGAGGGCGAGGAGGATTTTTTTCTGGTCAACGCCGACACCATCCAGTATCCGGATTACGAGGCGCTGCGCTCGGCCCGCGGCGATGCGCTCGCCGCGCTCACCCTGCGCCATCCGCCCGAGGGGGACCGCTTCACGCCGGTGTACTGCTCGAATGGCGTGATCACCGGGTTCGGCAAAGGCAACGGCGAGGCGCTGATGTTCGCCGGCTCGCATTGCATCAGCACGCGCATCTTCCGCTGGCTGCCGGAGAAGGAGTTCTCCGGCATCGTGGACGAGGCATACCAGCCCGCGATGGCTCAGGGCGAAGTCGTCGCCGGTATCGTCGATGATGACGAGCGCTGGTTCGACATCGGCACGCCGCAGCGCTACATGACCGCCTCGCGCTCCGTGCTCGACCTCACCTTGTCCGGCGCGCTCGAGCCTTCGCGCGGCACGCGCATCGCGGGTGACTCGCTCGTGCACGAGACGGCGCGCGGCTCCGGACGCCGCTGCGTGATCGGCGCGCGCAGTGTGGTGGAAGGCACGCTCGAAGACACCGTGGTGTGGGATGGCTGCCGCATCGGCGCCGGCGTGGAGCTCCGCTCGTGCATCGTGGCGCATGACGTGGAGCTGACCGGGCCGATGGAGCTGGAGAACGCGGTGATTTGCCGCGCCTCGGAGTCGAACGGTATCGTGATCGCCAAAATGTAAATGTAGGGCCGGCTCTCAGCCGGCCCATCCATGCCGGATCAATCAGGCCGGCTGAGAGCCGGCCCCACATCGGTGTAACCTACTTCTTTCGGCCATGCCATCCGAGGCTTTGCAGCGGCGGCGCGTCATCGCGGTGTTCCTCATCGAAGGCATCGCCGCGCTCTGCATTCTCCTCACCCTCACCTGGTTGCGCCGCGAGCAGACCGCGGCCATCCTCCACGCCCTCGGGCCGAACGCGCCGATCCTCATCGCCATCCTCGCCGCGTTCGCCGCGGCCATGACCCTGCTCCGCTTCGAGCTCACCGAGGTCATCTACGTCTCCCTCGTCGCCACCGCCTGCATCGCCGTCTTCCCGCTGCTCGGGCCGGTGCTCGGCTGCTGGGTGGCGGTCACGGCGAGCATCGCGGCGCGGCTCACCTCCCTCCTGCGCAAGCCGAAGCGCAACCTCGAGGAGCTGATCCGCATCGTGCCCGGCCTCTTTGCCGTGTACGGCGTACCGCTCATCGTCGCCTCCATGGTCTACGAGCGGCTGGGCGGCGAGCTGCCGCTGCTGCATGCCACGCCGCAGGCCGCGATGCGCGTGGCCGTCGGCGGCATCGTGCTCATCCTGACCAACAACCTGATGATGTTCATGCCGGCGCGCGCGTATGGCTACTCGGCGGCGCAGATCCTCCGGCTCGACTCGCTCGACTCCTCCATCTACCTGGTGACGTTGCCGTATGCGGTGACGACCTCGCTCGCGTACGGCAGCATCGGCTGGGGCGGCGTGCTCGCGCTGGCGTTCACCGGCGCCGTGGCCAACTTCGTGGCCGGCAACCTGGCCATCCTGCGCACGAAGAGCCAGGGGCAGTTGCAGCGGCTCGCCTCGCTGACCAACATCGGCAAGACCATCTCCCTGCGCTACACCACCGACCAGCTGCTGATGGCGATCTATACCGAGTGCAAGAAGATCGTCGACTGCAGCCTGTTCACCATCGCCCTGCTCGACGAGTCGACGAACGAGCTCTCCTTCGAGCTCGACGTGCGCGAGCAGATCTTCCTGCCCAAGGACCGCATCGCGGTCGGCGAGGGGTTGAACTCGTGGGTGGTGAAGCACCATCAGCCGCTGCTCGTGGGCAGCGTGGCGGATGAGAAGCGCTTCGGCGTCAGGGCTGTCGCCGATACGAAGAAGACCGAGTCGTGGCTGGGCGTGCCGATGATCGCCCGCGACCGGGTGATCGGCGTCATCTCCGTGGAGAGCTACCGCAAGCACGCCTTCAAACACGACGACATGATCCTGCTCACGGCCATCGCCAACCAGGCCGCGGTGGCCATCGAGAACCAGCAGCTGTACAAGGACCTGGAGGGCCTGACCTACGCCCTCGAAGCGCGCGTGATGGACCGCACCAACGAGTTGCGCGAGGCGAACCTCCGCCTCATGGCCGCCGACCGCTCCAAGAACCAGTTCCTGGCCAACATGTCCCACGAGCTGCGCACGCCGCTGAACTCGATCATCGGCTTCTCCAGCGTGCTGCTCGAATCGACGCGCACCGCCATCGCGCCGCGGCTGTACAAGTTCCTGGAGAACATCCACACCGCCGGCAATCACCTGCTGGAGCTGATCAACGACATCCTCGATCTCTCCAAGATCGAGGCCGGCAAGATGGAGCTGCGGCCGGACGTGTTCGACCTGCATGAAACGCTGACCGCCGTGGAGCGGGTGATGAAAGGCTTCGCCTCCGAGGCGAACGTGCGCATCATGTCGTTCATCGATGCCGACGTGCCGAAGGTGCGGCTCGATGAAGGGCGCCTCAAGCAGATCCTCTTCAACCTGCTGTCGAACGCGGTGAAGTTCTCGCCGAACGGCGGGCCGGTGGAAGTGGGCGTGCGGCGCGTGCCGAAGGCGGTGTCGCCGATCGGCGCGGAGTCCGTGCGCATCGACGTGCAGGATCAGGGCATCGGCATCCCGCCGGACGAGCTGCAGCGCATCTTCGACGAGTTCTACCAGACCGAGCACGGGCGCCGCTCCCGCCGCGGCGGAACCGGCCTCGGCCTGTCCCTGACGCGCAACTTCGTGGAGCTCCACCACGGCACGATCGAGGTGCAGTCCACGCCTGGCAAGGGATCGTGTTTCACCCTCTATCTTCCGGTGAATTACGACGATTCGACGCCGGTGGCGCCGGTGCGCCCGCCCCGTCCGCCACAACGGGTTGCGCCGCCTGCACCCTAGAGACCGGCACCGCCGCATGTGAATTCGGGCTCGAACGGCGGCCGCGGCCCGGCCTGTCGACGCGGCCGGCCGTGCCGGCTATACTCCGCGCCCTATGTCGAACCGCACCTTCACCATCATCAAGCCGGACTCGGTCCGCAAAGGCAATTTCGGAAAGATCATCAGCCGCCTGGAGGAGCAGGGCTTCCGCATCCTCGGGCTGAAGAAAGTCGCGCTCTCCCAGCGCCAGGCGGAGGGCTTCTACGCCGTCCACCGCGAGCGGCCGTTCTACCAGGACCTCGTGAAGTACATGACCTCCGGGCCGGTCTACGTCGCCGCGCTGCAGCGCGAGAGCGCCGTCCCCACCCTGCGCCAGGTGATGGGCGCCACCGACCCGAAGAAGGCGGACGCCGGCACCATCCGCGCGGACTTCGGCGAGTCGATCGAGCAGAACGCCATCCACGGCTCGGACTCGGATGAGAACGCGGCCATCGAGATCGCGTTCTTCTTCGCGGAGTCGGAGCTGACGGAGTAGTGTAGGGCCGGCTCACAGCCGGCCCGATCGCGGCATACCCGGATCGGCGACCTTCGGGGCCGGCGCAGAGCCGGTCCTACATTCAGTTCGCGACGATGATCGCGGAGATTCCGCTCTCCTCCAGCGACGTCCGGGCGCGGATCGCGTCCTCGCGCGTCTCGAACGGTCCCATGCGCACCCGATAGAGCTCGTTGTGCTCGACGAAGCTGCGCTGGCCGATGCGGGTCAGGCGGTCCTGCAGCAGCTTCGCGTTCGTCTCGATGGAGAACGCGCCGACCTGCACGAAGAACTTCTCCGTCGCGCTGGCGATGCGGTTCGCCGCGGCGGCGCGCTTCTCCGTCTGCAGCTGCTCATCGAGCTGCGATGCCGCGCCGTGGCCCGGCGCGGAAGCGACCACCGCCGGCGAGCCGTCCAGCGGCACGTTCTCCACCGTCTTGCCGTCCGCCGAGACCTGCCGCCGCGTCTCCACGCCGCGATGTACCTCGACCACCTCGATGCCGAAGGCGCCGTCGCCTTCCGGCGTCGCCTCGATCTGCTTCGGCGGCGCCTCGGCCACGACGGCCGGCTTCGGCGCCGGGGCGGCGGGCACCGGCGCGGCCGGCGCGTCCGCGATCGTCACCACGTACGGCGCGGGCGGCTCCCGCTCGCCGTTGCCGACCTTCACCACCGTCACGTCGACGTCGCCCTTGCCCGGCTCGATCAGGCCGATCTGCTGCGCCGCGGCGTACGAGAGGTCGATCATCCGGTCGCCGACGAACGGCCCGCGGTCGTTGATGCGCACCCGCACCAGCTGGCCGTTCTTCGGGTTGCGCACATCGACCACCGTGCCGAACGGCAGCGTGCGATGCGCGGCCGTGAGCAGCATCGGATCGAAAATCTCGCCGTTCGCCGTCGTGCGGCCGGCGAACTCCTGGCCGTACCAGCTGGCGATGCCGTGCAGCTGTTCGATCTGCTGCGGCTGCACCACGGCCTGCGACGACGCGCAGCTGTAGCCGAGGAAGAGTGTCACACCCACGATCGCCAGACGCTTCCTCATACCCGCACCTCGCCGACTTCGTCGTGGATCTGCTCTTTCTCCCGGGCGAGGACGGGATCGACGTCCTCGATCAGGAACCGCTCCGTCTGCTGCCTGGCCAGGCCGGTGTAATCCTCCGGCCGCGCGATGGCCGCAATCGCCGCCCGGTCGATGCCGAACAGCGCGTCGCCGGCGATGCGCTCGAAAAGGTCGTTCTCCGCGCCGCCGCGCTTGAGCGCATCGGCGGCGGCCTGGGAGTGGATGCGCACCCGCTCGTGCAGCACCTGCCGGTCGCCGCCGCGCTGCACCCCCTCCATCATCAGGTTCTCCGTCATCAGGAACGGCAGCTCGCGCCGCACGTTCGTGGCGATGACCTCCTCGTGCACGACCAGGCCCGCCACGACGTTGTCGAAGATCAGCGCGATGGCATCCGCCGCGAGGAAAGCCTCGGGGATGGCGATGCGCCGGTTCGCCGAGTCGTCCAGCGTCCGCTCGAACCACTGCGTGGCCGCCGTGAGCGCCGGGTTGAGCGCGTTGACGATGAGATGCCGGGCCAGGCCGTCGATCCGTTCCGCGCGCATCGGGTTGCGCTTGTACGCCATGGCCGAGGAGCCGACCTGCTCTTCCTCGAACGGCTCTTCGATCTCGCGCAGGTGCTGCAGCAGGCGCATGTCGTAGCCGAACTTCGATGCCGACTGCGCGAAGCCGGACAGCGCCGCGATGACCTGCGCGTCCACCTTGCGCGAGTACGTCTGGCCGGAGACCGGATAGCTGCGCGCGAAGCCGAGCTTCTGCGCCACGAGCTGCTCCAGCCGGTTCACCTTCGACTCGTCGCCGCCGAAGAGGCTGAGGAAAGAGGCCTGCGTGCCGGTGGCGCCTTTGACGCCGAGCAGAGCGAGCTGCGACTCGCGGAACTCGATTTCGCGGTAGTCGAGGAGGAGGTCGTGCAGCCACAGCGCGGCGCGCTTGCCGACCGTGGTCAGCTGCGCGGGCTGGAAGTGGGTGAAGGCGAGGGTCGGCGTCGCGCGCCAGCGCCAGGCGAGCTCGCGCAGCTTGGCCATCAGGTTGATGATCCGCCGCCGCAGGATGCGCAGCCCCTCGGCCATCTGCAGGATGTCCGTGTTGTCGGTGACGAAGGCCGAGGTGGCGCCGAGGTGGATGATCCCTTTCGCGGCGGGGGCCTGCAGGCCGAAGGCGTAGATGTGCGACATCACGTCGTGGCGCACCTCGCGCTCGCGGCGCTCCGCATCTTCATAGTTGATGGTTTCGGCGCTCGCGCGCAGCTCGGCGAGTTGGGCGTCGCTGATGTTGAGGCCGAGCTCCTGCTCCGCTTCGGCCAGGGCGATCCAGAGGCGCCGCCACGTCCGGAACTTGAAATCGGGGGAGAAGAGGTACGACATCTCTTTCGAGGCGTACCGTTCGGTCAAGGGGTTGGAGGCGGTGCCGCGCTTCACGGCGGAATTATACTGTCCCTCGATGCCCACACCGGCCGTCTCCCCGCGCGACCCGCGCCGCGCCACGCAGGCTACCCTGCGCGCGGTGCTGTTGCTCTCCGGCGTGCTGATGATCGTCGTGCTGCTGTTCCGCAATCATGGCATCGCCGAGCTGCAGCATTCGCGCAAGCAGGTGAACGACCTCCGCGCGGACATCCACCGCCTGGAAGTGGAGAACGCGCGGCTGCGCGCCGAGATCGAGAGCGTGAAAAAGTCGACCTTCGCCGTCGAGCGGATCGCCCGGGAGGACCTGAGCATGTCGAAGAAGGGCGAGATCGTTTACATGCTGCCGCCGGCACGGCCACGCTAGGGCTTCGTCGCCGCCTTCTCCACCTCCGCCGCGTATCCCTCCAGCACGCCCGCCGTCACGGTGATCTGCTGGTTCGCCTCGTTCCAGCGCTTCAGCTCGATCGCCTCCCGCACCGCGGGCAGCGTCTTCACGCCGTAGCCGGTGTACTGGCCCGGGGCGTAGACGTAGTGCTTGAACCACGGCCGGCCCGGCAGGCCGTCCTCTCTGGTGAGCGCGCGCTCGAGGCGCATGAGCGCCTTGTCGTTCGTCGTCGCGAATGCTTTCGTGGCGCGCTGGAGATGGGCCACCGCGTTCTGCAGCGGCGCGAAGTCGAGATAGGGAACCGGCTGCTCTTCCTTCGGCACGATCATCCGCTGCGCCGAGTCGTTGGTCAGCTCCAGCACCCGCTCGCGGATCTCTTTGTTCGTCTCCTCCGTCGCGGCGCGCTGCTCGTCGACGATCTTGCGCAGGTCGTCCACGTAGCGGGAGACCGTGCTCGCGACGTTCGCCGGATCGAGCGGCAGCACGTCGGCGCTGGCCAGGCGCAGCATCATCCGGCCGGTGGTCTTGGTCTGCGTCTCGCCGTAGAGGAAGCCGGGATCGACGAAGCGCGTGTAGTGCTCGAACGAGTCGTAGATGGAGTGATACGAGCCGCCTTCCCCCTCGCCGCTGTAGCCGATGGCCAGCGATGCGATGCCGGCGAACTGGAGGAACGGCGTGTAGTCGGAGCCGGACCCCAGGGCGTCGAGGCGGATCGCTTCGCGGTCGCGGATTTCCTTCCGATCGTCCGCCGATTTCGCCTCGCTGAGCTGCAATGCCCGCAGCCGCTCCAGCACGCTGACGCCGTATTGCGGATCCATCACGTCGCGAGCCACCTCGGTCACCAAGCGCTCCAGCGAGTGCGAGCCGCCGGCGTCGAGAAAGCCGCGGCTGTTCGTGTCGGAGTTGATGTAGACCGCCGCGTGCTCGCGCAGCTCGTCCCGGTGCTGCTCGACCCATTCGGTCGAGCCGATGAGGCCCGGCTCTTCGCCGTCCCAGGCGGCGAAGACGAGCGTGCGGCGCGGCTTCCAGCCGCCTTTGGCCAGCTCGCCGATGATGCGGGCTTCTTCCAGCAGCGCCACGAGGCCGCTGATCGGATCGTCGGCGCCGTTGACCCAGGCATCGTGATGGTTGCCGCGCACGATCCATTCATCCGCGCGGTCGGCGCCCGGCAGGCGCGCGATGACGTCGCGCGCCGGCACGGTGCTCCAGTCGAATTCGAGCTTCAGGTGCGCGCGGGCCGGTCCGGGACCGAGGTGGTAGGTGATGGGGAGGGCGCCTCGCCACGACTGCGGCGCGATCGGGCCGGCCATCGCTTTGAGCAGCGGAAGCGCATCGGCGTAGGAGATGGGGAGCACCGGGATCTTGGTGATGGTGCGCGCCTCGCCGCGAGCGAGCCGTTTGGCGCCGGCCGTCGCCCCGACCCCGGGCGTCAGCGGGTCGCCCGGGTAGAGCGGCATGTCGGCGACGGAGCCTCGCTGCGCGCCGTTCTCGTTCCTGAAGGCGCCTTTGGGATAGACGTCGCCCTGGAAATAGCCGTCGTCGTGCGGATCGGAGTAGATGATGCAGCCCACCGCGCCGTGCTCCGCCGCGACCTTCGGCTTGATGCCACGCCACGACCCGCCATACCGCGCGATGACGATCTTGCCTTTGACGTCGACGCCGCGCTTCTCCAGCTCGTCATAGTCCTTCGGCACGCCGTAGTTGACGTAGACCAGGTCGCCCGTGACATCGCCATCGACGGAGTACGCGTTGTACGTGGGCAACTGCTCGCTCTTCTGCGCCGTGGTGCTGTCCCCTTCGATCGCCGGCTCCTCCAGCCTGGCCGTGTACTTTTCCGGCGCGATCAGTTCCAGGATCCGTGTCTTCGGCGTGGGGAACAGCACGTCGAACTGCTCGATCTTGGTGTCGTACCCCCAGCTCCGGAAAAGCCCGGCCAGAAACTCCGCGTTGTCCTTGCCATACGCGGAGCCGAGATGATGCGGCCGCGCCGAGAGGCGCTGCATCCAGGCCCGCATGTTGTCGCGACTGATCTTCGCGTCGAACTGCGCCTCGACGGCGCGCTCCTTTTCCGCGCTCGCGGCGCTGAAGCCGAAGAAGGGGGCGGGCTGGGCGGGGAGGGACGCGGCGAGGAAGGTGAAGAGGAGGGCAGAGAGTTTGCGCATGAAGGCTCCTGTCTTTCAGAGTGGGCGGATGAGGCGCATGCGGTCAGGGCGCACGATTACGAGCGCGCCGCCGCGCAGCGCCGAATCGTGCTCCGCCACTGCACGCTCGACCGCATGTGCGTGTCCGGCCGACGGAGTAGCCGTGATCACGATGACTCCGGAGTGTGGTCGTGACGCTCTTGCGAGCTGGCCGATACCGCGATCGAGTGTCACGAGTGTTCGTTCGTCCCGTGCCGCTCGGCTGAGAATCTCATCATCGCCTGGATCGGGACCCCAGGATCTGGCCCACGTCACATCGTGTCCGATCGCGGCCAACTCCGCCGCGACATGCGGCGAAAGACAGTTGTCGAGCAGCAGCCTCACTCGTCCGCGACCGCCGGCTCGACGTCGAAAAACTCGTTGCCGGCGAGCCGCGCCCCGTAAAGGAGGCAGGCATGGATGTCATCCAGCTCCAGCCAGTCGTAAGCTTCGACCAGACCTTCCGGGGTGTCGCCGGCGGAGAGCATCTCCAGCACGTGCTCTACCGCCAGCCGACGGCCGCGAACGATCGCCTTCCCACCGTAAATCTTCGGATTGAAGGTGATTCTCTTCAGGAGCTCGTCGCGTTCCATCTCCGAAATTCTACTCCCGTATACTCCCCCTCCCATGTGCGGCATCAACGCGATCTTTGCCTACCGCGGGGATGCCGCGCGCGTCGAGGAGGGGGAGCTGATCGCGTCGCGCGAATGCATGCGCTCGCGGGGGCCGGACGCGGCGGATTCGTGGATCGCGGAGGACGGGCGGGTGGGGTTGGGGCACCGGCGGCTGGCCATCATCGACCTCTCCCCGGCCGGCGCGCAGCCGATGCGGCGGGGCCCACTGGTCATCGTCTTCAATGGCGAGATCTACAACTATCAGGAGCTGCGCAGCCAGCTCGGCGGAGACTTTACTTCCCATTCGGACACCGAGGTTTTACTGCGGTTGTACGAGAAAAATGGGGAGGGGATGCTCGGCGATTTGCGGGGCATGTTCTCCATCGCGCTGTGGGATGGCGCGCGGCGGAAGATGCTGCTGGCCAGAGACCCGTACGGAATCAAGCCGCTGTACTACGCGGACGACGGCAAAACGATCCGCGTGGCGTCGCAGGTGAAGGCGCTCATCGCCGGCGGGCAGGTCGACAGGCAGTTCGATCCGGCCGGCGCGGCGGGCTTCTTCCTCAGAGGCACCGTGCCGGAGCCGTTCACCATGTATCGCGCCATCCGCGCGTTGCCGGCGGGCTCGTTCGCATACGTCGATGAGAGCGGCATGACGGAGCCGAAGCGCTACTTCTCCATCGCCGCCACGCTGCGCGAGGCGGTGGAGAGCGACCGGCAATACACCGAGCAGCAGCGCCGCGAGCTCGTGCACGACGCGCTGCTCGAATCGGTCCGCTATCACCTGGTGGCCGACGTCCCGGTCGGCGCATTCCTCTCCGCCGGCATCGACTCGACGGCCATCGTCGCGCTGGCGAAGGAAAGCGGCGCGACCGACCTGCAGACGCTGACGTTGCGCTTCGAGGAGTACCGCGGCCGCGACAACGACGAGGCGCCGCTCGCGGCAATGGTGGCGAAACAGTACGGCGTCCGCCACGCCATCCGCGACCTCACCCTCGCCGAATTCCGCAACGAGCTGCCGCGCATTTTCCAGGCGATGGACCAGCCGACCGTCGACGGCCTCAACTCGTATTTCATCAGCAAGGCCGCGGCGGACTTCGGCCTCAAAGTGGCGATGTCCGGCACCGGCGGCGACGAGCTGTTCGGCGGCTACACCTCCTTCCGCGACATTCCCCGCTGGATGCCCCTCACCCGCGTGCTCTCCCGCGTCCCTCACCTCGGCGAAGGGGTGTACCGCCTCAACGCTGCACTGGCCCGCCGCAGCCGCCACGTCAGCCCGAAAATGGGCGAGATCCTCCGCTACGGCTCCTCGTACGCCGGCGCGTATCTGGTGAAGCGCGGCCGCTTCCTCGCCTCCGAGCTCCCCGCGCTCCTCGGCCAGGAAGTCGCGGCAGAAGGCCTGCGCCGGCTGAACGTGCTCGGGCTGATCGAAGAGGCGGTCACGCCCGATCCCGGCCAGCCGTTCGCCCGCGTCGCGGCGCTGGAGTCATCGCTCTACCTGCGCAACCAGCTGCTCCGGGACATGGACTGGGCCTCGATGGCGCACTCCCTCGAAGTCCGGGTGCCGCTGGTCGATGCGCACCTGCTCGAGCGCATCGCGCCGGCGCTCGTCACGCGCCGCGAGCGCGGCAAACAGCTGCTCGCCGAAGCCCCCCGCCCGCCGCTCCCGGATGCGGTGCGCAAGCGCAGGAAAACCGGCTTCACCCTCCCCATCAAGGAGTGGCTGGGCCAGAAAGAAGCCGGCAAACGCGCCTGGGCGCGCAAGGTCTACCAGGTCATGTTCGGGGACGGGAACGGCTACTGGTGACGCGTCACTTGACGACGACCGTGGTGGACATCCCTTTGCCCCTGTGCCCGTCGACCGGACACCAGACGGTGTAGGTCCCCGGCGTCAGCTCGAGGTTGAGCGACCCGCGGTCGCCCCGCGCCATAGGCTCGGGCAGCTTGTATTGATGCCCATCCGCTTCGAGGATGAGGCTGTGGCGCTCCTTGCCGCTGTTGACCACGGTCAGGGTCTGATGCCCGGCCGGGATCTGCGGCGGGATGCGGATGGCGTACTCCGTCAGCTCGATCTGGATCTCCGGCGGCGCGGCGCCGCCGATGGTGGAGGAGGGGATCTCCTTCTGGATCGGCGCCGGCGGGTTCATGGCCCGCGCATTCCGCTCCTGCGCGTTCGGCGCCTGCCTGTTCGTCGTGTTCCGGGGCGGCGTGTTCTGCGACTCGTCTTCCGATTCCGCGCGGCACGCGCCCAAAGCGAGCAGCAAGGCGGCTGTGATCAGGACTTTGCGCATCGATACTCCCGGCTTGGAGAGCAGGCAAAAGGCGGGCCCACGTTTATAGTGCGCTGCGCATGCGGAAGCTCTGGATCGCCGCCTACGCGCTCATCATCGCGATGGGTGCCTGGCGCGTGGCGCTGACGCACCGCGTCTTCTCCGAGACGCTCGACGAGCCGGTGCACGTAGCGTGCGGATACGAGTGGCTCACCGGGCGCGGCTATCTCACCGACCCGACGCATCCGCCATTGGAGCGCGTGCTGAGCGCGTTGCCCGCCGTGCTGGAGCACGTGCCGCCGCCGCGCGAGCAGCTCGATTTCGTCGGCAAGGGGAATGACCTCCTGTACGCGAACGACCGCTACGAGAAGAACCTCGCCCGGGCGCGGATGGGGAACCTGCTGCTCTTCGTCATCGGGATGATGGCCGTGGCATTCTGGGCCCATCGCCTCTTCGGCCCCCTGGTCGGCCTCCTCGCTACCGCGTTCTTCGCCGCCCTCCCGCCCATCCTCGGCCACGCCGGCGTCGCCACCACCGATCTCGCTGTCGCCACCACCCTCACCATCGCCCTCGTCGCGCTCGACCTCTGGCTCGACGCCCCCACCCTCCGCCGCGGCGCGCTCCTCGGCCTGGCCCTCGCGCTCGGTGTGCTCTCCAAGTTCTCGTTCCTGCTCTTCTTCCCGGTGACGGCAATCGTGCTGTTGCTCGTCCGCCTCGCGCGACGCAACGCGGCTTTCTCCGTGAAGTCGTTCGGGCTGGCGTGCCTCGTCGCGTTCCTGGTGATCTGGGCCGGCTATCGCTTCAGCTTCGGCCGCGCGGACGCCATCCCGAACGGCAAGTTCTATCTGGAGACGCCCGCGCCCGCGCCGCTGCGGCCGCTCGCGAAGTGGGTGGCGGAAAACGTCCCCCTGCCGATGCCGGAGCTCTTCGTCGGCATCGGCGCCGTGAAGATGCACGATCTGGACGGCCACCTCACCTACCTCCTCGGCCGCTACAGCAAGCACGGCTGGTGGTACTACTTCCCGGTCGTCTTCTTCTTCAAGACGCCGCTGCCGTTCCTGATCCTCGCCTCATGGGGCATGGCTTTGTTGCTGCGCCGGCGCCCCGAGGTTGCGCTGATTCCGCTCGCGCTGATGCTCTGCGTGATGCCGAGCTCGATCAACATCGGCATCCGTCACCTCCTGCCGATCTATCCGCCGTTGTGCATCGCCGCCGGGTATGCGGTGGTGACGATCTGGCAGCAGTCGCGCGATCTCTTCGGGCGAGCCGCGCTGCTTGCTCTGCTGGGCTGGTTTTTCATCGGCACCGCGGCGGCGCATCCTGACTATCTGGCCTGGTTCAACGAGGCGGCGGGCGAGCATCCGGAGGAGATCGTCGTCGACAGCAACCTCGATTGGGGGCAGGACGTGCTGCGCCTGGCGCGCGTCGTCGGGCAGCACGACATCAACCACCTTTGGATCCTCTACAACGGCAACGCCGACCTCGCGCGCCACAAGCTGCCGGCCGACGGCCTGATCCCCTTCACGCCGGTGCACGGCTGGGTGGCGGTGAGCGAGACCTCGCTCAAGCTGGGCGACCAGGCGCGTTACGGCGGCTATCGCTGGCTCGATGCGTACAAGCCGGTTCGGCAGGTCGGGAAATCGATCCGCCTGTATCACATCGAGTGAGCGGGGCAGCAGACAGCGAGCAGCGGGCGTTCTTCTGCTCGCTGCTCGCCGCTCGCTAATTGACGTTCACCGGCTCCGGCTCCAGCGCGAGCTCGATGCCTTGCGGCGCCCTGTTCACGAACACGGTGTCGCCTTCGTGGAACTTCCCCTCCAGCAGGCGGATGGCCAGCGGGTCGACGATCTCCTTCTGCAGCGCGCGCTTGAGCGGCCGCGCGCCGAACGCCGGGTCGTAGCCCTCCCGCGCCAGGTGCTCTTTCGCCGCGTCGCTGATCTCCAGCTGCAGGCCGCGCTCGCCGATCCGTCTGGCCAGCTGCCGCAACTGGATCTCGATGATCCGCTTGATGTGCGACAGGTCGAGCGAGTGGAAGATGATCACGTCGTCGATGCGGTTGAGGAACTCGGGGCGGAAGCTGCGGTGCAGCTCCTCCTCCACCTTGCGCCGCATCTCCGCTTCCTGATCGGGCGACTGCATGCCGCGCGCGTACTCGTGGATGAACTGCGAGCCGACGTTCGAGGTCATGATGATGACCGTGTTCTTGAAGTCGACCATCCGCCCCTTCGAGTCGGTCAGGCGGCCGTCGTCCAGGACCTGCAGCATGATGTTGAACACTTCCGGGTGCGCCTTCTCGATCTCGTCGAAGAGCACCACGGAGTACGGCCGGCGGCGCACCGCTTCCGTCAGCTGGCCCCCTTCCTCATAGCCGACGTAGCCCGGCGGCGCGCCGATGAGCCGGGCCACGGCGTGGCGCTCCATGTACTCGGACATGTCGATGCGGATCATGGCGTGCTCGTCGTCGAAGAGGAACTCGGCCAGGGCGCGGGCCAGCTCCGTCTTGCCGACGCCGGTCGGGCCCATGAAGATGAAGGAGCCGATGGGGCGGTTCGGATCCTTCAGGCCGGCGCGCGAGCGGCGGACGGCGTTGGCGACCGCGGTGATCGCCTCCTCCTGTCCGATCACGCGCTGCCCGAGCCGGTCCTCCATCTTGACCAGCTTCTGGATCTCCGACTCGAGCATCCTGGTCACCGGCACGCCGGTCCACTTCGACACGATCTCGGCGATGTCCTCGTCCGTCACCTCTTCGCGCAGCAGGGCGCCGTGCTGCTGCATCTCGGCCAGTTTGCGGGAGAGCTCGTCGAGGTCGCGCTGCAGCTGCGGCACGCCGCCGTAGCGCAGCTCCGCGGCCCGGCTCAAATCGCCGTCGCGCTCCGCGCGGTTGGCGTCCTCGCGCGTCTCCTCCAGTTGCTTCTTCGTCTCGTTCAATTTGCCGATCACCGCCTTCTCGCTCTCCCACTGCGCCTTGAGGCCGGAGACCTTCTCCTGCAGCTCCGCGATCTCCGCTTCGATCACGCGCAGCCGCTCCTTCGCGATCGGCGCGTCTTCCTTCGCCAGCGCCTGCTTCTCGATCTGCAGCTGGGTCATGCGGCGGGTCAGTTCGTCGATCTCCTGCGGCATCGAGGTCAGCTCGATGCGCAGCTTCGACGCGGCTTCGTCGATCAGATCGATGGCCTTGTCGGGGAGGAAGCGGTCGGTGATGTAGCGGTGGGAGAGCGTCGCCGCCGCGACGATGGCCGAGTCAGTGATCTTCACGCCGTGATGCACCTCGTAGCGCTCCTTCAGGCCGCGCAGGATGGCGATCGTGTCTTCCACCGTCGGCTCGCCGACGTAGACCGGCTGGAAGCGCCGCTCCAGCGCCGCGTCCTTCTCGATGTGCTTCTGGTATTCGGCGAGCGTCGTGGCGCCCACGGTGCGCAGCTCGCCGCGCGCGAGGGCCGGCTTGAGCAGGTTCGAGGCATCCATCGCCCCTTCCGATGCGCCGGCGCCGACGAGGGTGTGGAGCTCGTCGATGAAAAGAATGACGTCGCCTTCGCTCTCCTCCACCTCTTTGATCACGGCCTTCAGGCGGTCTTCGAACTCGCCGCGGTATTTCGCGCCGGCGATGAGCGCGCCGAGGTCGAGAACGACCACGCGCTTGTTCTTCAGCCCCTCGGGGACGTCGCCTTCCACGATGCGGCGGGCCAGACCTTCCACAATGGCCGTCTTGCCGACGCCCGGCTCGCCGATCAGGACCGGGTTGTTCTTGGTGCGGCGGGAGAGGACCTGGATCACGCGGCGGATCTCCTCGTCGCGGCCGATGACCGGGTCGAGCTTGCCGCGGCGGGCGAGCTCGGTGAGGTCGCGGCCGTAACGCTGGAGCGCCTGGTATTTGTCTTCCGGGTTCTGGTCCGTCACCCGTTGCGTGCCGCGGACGGCCTGCAGCGCCTTGAGCAGCGCATCCGAGGCGACGCCGTGGCGCTTGAGAATCTTCGCCGCCGTCGAGTCGGACTTGGCGATGGCGAGGAGGAAATGCTCGGTCGAGACGTACTCGTCCTTGAAATCGTCCGCCGCCTTGAACGCGGCGTCGAAAATGCGGCGCAGGGTATTGGAGACCTGCGGGTCCGCCGAGGCGCCTCCCACCTTGGAGTACCTGGCGACCTCCGCCGCGACTTCGGCCTCGATCGTGGCCGGATTCAGGCCCAGCTTATTGAGGATGGGGGTGACGATTCCCCCCTCCTGCCGCAGCAGGGCGAGCAGGAGGTGCTCCGGGGTGAGCTCGGGATTTCCCGCCCCCCGGGCCAGATTCTGCGCTTCGGAGATCGCTTCCTGCGCCTTGACGGTTAGCTTGTTGAAATTCATGACCTTGCCTCACATTGAGTCCGATAGACTCAAGTCACTAAACCGGCAATTCTTACCGCGCATTCCGGGAGAGGAGGCGGTGCAACGGATGGTCCCGGAGCTTGCGCGTGTTCCTGCCGGCGGCTAGATTGGGGGGACCATGACCAAGACTTTGAAAGCCCGCTACGACGCCGAGCACAACGTTTTGAGGCTCGTCGAGCCGCTGGAAGGCTTCGCGAACGACGCGGATGTGGAGGTGACGGTGGAGACGGCGGCGGAGGCGAAGGTGCCGGGAGATGAGGTGGAGAGGCCGTGGCTCGCCCTGGAGGGCAGCCTGTCGAGAGAGGCGGGAGAGGAGCTCGCACGAAACATCAATGAGCTGTTTCCGATGTGGGATGCCGGATCGCGTTGATACAAACCGTCGCCGTTGACACGAATGCGGTCGTCGACTACCTGCGACCGGAACGAACGACACCTCCGCAGATTCTCACCGCGAGGTCCATCCTGCTGCCTTTGCCGGTCGTCGGCGAGCTTTTCGCTGGCGCTGCCCTCGCCCGGAACGTGCAGGCAGAAGCCGCGACCATTGAGTCGCTGACTGCAAAGTGGCTGGTCATTGCTCCGACCTGGAGACAGCGCGAATCTACGGCGCCATCCGCGGCGACCGTAAACTCGAACAGGCAATCGGCAAGAGCCTGCGCAACGATCTGTGGATTGCTGCCCTCTGTCTCCAGTACGACGTTGATCTGCTGACAAAGGATTACGGCTTCCATCTCGTGCCGAAACTTCGCGTGCTGAGCTGGTAGGGATTCCTACCGTCTTGTGACGCGTTCTCGCCGGCGATAGAGTTCCCCGCGCCATGACCGCTGCCGCCGAGCTGCTTCCCCACCCCCAATCCGCGCTGTACGAGAGTCTGCTGGAGTTGATCCGGCGCACCTCCACCATCCTGCCGGATGATGTCGTGAGGGCGGTCACCGGGGCGAGGACGCAGGAGGTGGAAGGGTCGAATGCGGACGTCGCGCTGAACGTGATCGGATGCAACATCGGGTTGGCCAGGGAGAGCTCGCTGCCGCTTTGCCAGGATACGGGCACCATCCTCTTCTACGTCCACACGCCGGTGGGGTATGACCAGCTCGACTTCGAGGAGACGGCGGTGGAGGCGGTGCGGGCGGCGACGAAGAAGGGCTACCTGCGGCAGAACAGCGTCGACAGCATCACGGGGAAGAACACGGGCGACAACACCGGGCCCGGCTCGCCCGTCTTCCACTTTCATCAGTGGCGTGAGGCCCACGTCGAGGTAAAGCTGATGCTCAAGGGCGGCGGCTGCGAGAACATGAACGCCCAATACTCCCTCCCCCACCCCGACCTTGGCGGCCGCGATCTCAAGGGCGTGGAGAACGCCATCCTCGACTGCGTCCTCCAGGCTCAGGGCCAGGGCTGCGGGCCGGGCATCCTCGGCGTTTGCATCGGCGGCGATCGCGGCACCGGCTACGGCTTCGCCAAAGAGCAGCTCCTGCGCACCCTCGACGACACGAACGACGATCCCGTGCTCGCCGAGCTGGAGCAGCGAGTGGTGGAGAAGGCGAATCAATCGGGCATCGGGCCGATGGGCTTCGGCGGCAAGACGACGCTCCTCGCCTGCAAGATCGGTAAGCAGAACCGGCTGCCGGCCTCGTTCTTCGTCTCCGTCGCCTACATGTGCTGGGCGTACCGGCGGCGTGGCGTGAACCTCGACCTGAGCGGCGCCCCCACGGAGTGGCTGTACTGATGGCCGTCGTCAAGCTGACCACACCCATCGACGAAGAGACCATCCGCTCGTTGCAGGTTGGCGACAGCGTCTCCATCAGCGGCCGCCTCTACACCGGCCGCGACGCGGTGCATCACCGCATCCACGAAGGAACCAAGCCGCCGGTCGACCTGGAAGGGCAGATCATCTATCACTGCGGTCCGGTGATGGTGAAGGAGGGCGACCAGTGGGTCTGCAAGGCCGCCGGCCCCACCACCTCCTCGCGCGAAGAGCCGTACGAGCACGAGGTGATCCGCGACTACAAAATTCGCGGCGTGATCGGCAAGGGCGGAATGGGCGAGAAGACGCTCGCCGCCTGCAAGCAGTACGGCGCGGTCTACCTGCACGCCATCGGCGGGGCCGCCCAGGTCTGCGCCGCCTCCATCAAGCAGGTGGACGGAGTCGACTGGCTCGACCTCGGCTCGCCCGAGGCGATCTGGCACCTCTGGGTGGAAGACTTCATGGCCATCGTGACCATGGACGCCCATGGCCGCTCCCTCCACCAGCAGGTGTTCGAGGAGTCGAAGCAGCGCCTGGCGGCATTGAAGGCCTGAAGGTTGCTCGGAGAGGTGTCATGCGAATCGAACGCGACACCGTCGGCGAAGTAGCGGTCCCTGATGATGCCCTCTACGGCGGGCAGACCCAGCGGGCCGTGGAGAACTACCCCATCAGCGGGCTGCGCGAGCATCCGCTCTTCATCCGCGCCTTCGTCCTGCTGAAGAAAGCCGCCGCAATGGCGAACCGGGAGCTCGGCGCGCTCGATGAGGACCGCGCCGCGGCCGTCATCGAGGCATGCGACGCGGTGCTCGGCAACTTCGAGCAGTACCGGCCGCAGTTTCCGGTCGATGTCTTCCAGGCCGGCGCCGGCACCTCCTTCAACATGAACGTGAACGAGGTGCTGGCGAACCTGGCCAACGTCTCCCGCGGCGGGACGCTCGGCGAGTACAAACCGGTGCATCCGAACGATCACGTCAACATGTCGCAGTCGACGAACGACGTCTTCCCCACCGCCATGCGCGTCTGCGCCGTGATGATGCTCTCGTTGCTGATGCCGGAGCTGACCCGCCTCGGCATCGCCTTCGATGAGAAGGGGCAGGAGTTCGGGGACGTGATCAAGTCCGGCCGCACCCACCTGCAGGACGCCGTGCCGGTCACGCTGGGGCAGGAGATGAAAGCGTATGCCGAGGCGTTGAAGCGGGCTACGCGGCACCTGCTGGATGCTTCCCATGACGTCTACGTGCTCGGCATCGGAGGCACCGCCGCCGGCACGGGGATGAACGCGCCGCCGCGCTACCGCCACGTGGTGATCCGCCACCTCAACGCGCTGACGGCGATGGAGTTCCGGCCCCAGCACGACCTGCGCGAGGCGATGCAATCGCAGCTGCCCATCGTGGCCCTCTCCAGCGCGCTGCGGAACCTGGCGCTGGAGCTGACGCGCATCACGAACGACCTCCGCCTACTCGCCTCAGGCCCCCAGACCGGCCTGGCGGAGATCATCCTTCCTTCCGTGCAGCCCGGCTCCTCCATCATGCCCGGCAAGGTCAACCCTTCCATGCTGGAGTGCATGAACCAGCTGCTCTTCCACGTCATCGGCAGCGCGACGGCCATCGATTACGCATCGCAAGCCGGCCAGCTCGAACTGAACGTGATGATGCCGCTGATGGCGTTCGAGCTGACCTTCTCCATCGAGATCCTGAAGAACTACCTGCCGGTCTTCACCGAGAAATGCATCCGCGGCATCAAGGCGGATCGGGAGCGGAGCGAGGCGTACTACATCAGCTCACCCTCGCTGGCCACGGCGCTGAACCCGGTCATCGGCTATGCGGCGGCGGCGGAGATCGCGAAGGAGTCGGCCAGGAGCGGCCGGCCCATCCCCGACCTGATCCGGGAGCGCAATCTGCTGCCGGAGGAGAAGATCCGCGAGATTTTCACGCCCGAGTTCCTCGCCGGGCAGGCCGACCGGAGCGACGAGGGGGCATAATGCTGCACTCCGAATGCGTCTCTTCCTGGCTGCCACTTTCCCCGATTCCGTGATCGGTCCGCTCAATGAGCGCCTCACCGCGCTCAAGCCGCGGCTGCCGGCGGCCTCCTGGGTCCGTCCCGACACGCAGCACCTCACCTTCGCCTTCCTCGGCGAGCAGAAGGAGCAGGTGATCGACACGCTCGCTCCCCTGGTGGAGGCGGAGCTGGACGGCATGCGCCGCTTCGAGGCGCGCCTGCAGGGCGCCGGCTTCTTCCCCAACCCGCGGCACGCGCGGGTGGGCTGGGTGGGCGTGCAGCCGGAGGAGCGCTTCTGCGACCTGGCCGCGGCGGTGCGGGCGGCGGTGAAGACGGCCGGCGTGGAGCTCGATCGCGCGGACTTCCGGCCGCATCTGACCATGATGCGCATCCGCGATCCGTGGCCGCCGGCCTCCATCGACCTCTTTCAGAAGACGATGCGGGAGGTCGATTCAGCGCCGTTCAAGGTCGACGCCGTGACGCTCTTCTCCAGCCGGCTCAACCCGAGCGGCGCCGTGCACACGCCCGTCCGCCAGTTCCCGCTCACGTGACGCGCGGCTGCGCGGCTCCGCCTTGCCGCGCAACTGTCCGCAGGCCGCCGCGATCTCCCGCCCCTTCGACCGGCGCACCGTGACCCGCACGCCGTGATTGACCAGCGTGTCGACGAACTTGTCGATGGCCGATTCGCTGGGGCGCTTCATCCACCCCGGCAGGTTCGGATCGGCGTTGAAGGGGATGGCGTTCACCTTCGCACGGAGGCCGCGGATGAGGTGCGCCAGCGCGATCGCGTCGGATCGCGAATCGTTGTAGCCGGCCAGCAGCACGTACTCGATGGTGAGCTCGCGCCCCTTCTCCAGCGGGAAGCGGCGCAGGGACGCCATCAGCCGCTCCAGCGGATACTTTTTGGTGATGGGCATGATCTCTTCGCGCCGCCGCTGATCGGGCGCGTTGATGGAGATGGCCAGATTCGGATGGCGGGGAAGCCTGGCCAGCTCGTCGAGGCCGGGAAGGATGCCGGAGGTGGAAACGGTGATGCGCTTCGGCGCCAGGTTGCGATAGAGCACCTCGAGCGTGGTCACGAGATGTTCCATGTTCAGCAGCGGCTCGCCCATGCCCATGAACACCACGTTCAGCTGCTCCATCGGTACGGCGTGCTCGTGCCGGATGGTGAAGAACTGGCCGAGCATCTCCGCCGGCGTGAGGTTGCGGCCCGCGCCGAAGAAGCCGGTGACGCAGAACGTGCAGCCCACCGCACAGCCCGCCTGCGAGGAAAGGCAGATGCTCGTCCGCTCGCCCATCGGCATGTAGACCGCCTCGATGCGGTTGCCGTCCACGAGCGTGAACAGATACTTCTGGCTGCCGTCCGCGGCGGGCGTGGTGCGCTCCACGACCTGCGGAAAGTCGAGCGTGTAGCGCTCGGCCAGGCGCGAGCGGAGCTCCTTCGGGATGTTCGTCATGGCGTCGAACGAATCGACGCCGTGGACGTGCATCCACTCCTCGATCTGCTTCACCCGGAAGGCGGGCGACACGACCTCGGCCAGCGCCTGCTCGAGGCGCGGCGGGGGGAGGTCGTAAAGGTTCTCATTCGTCTTCACTGGCGGCGAGCGGCTCGACGCGGCGCGCCGTCCGCACCTTTCGCGTCGGGTCGATGCCGAGGGCGCGGAGGAGAGCGAGGTCGTTGACGTTGATGCGGAACTGCACTTCCCGGTCGTTCTTCACCACCAGCTCCGCGGGCGGAGCCTCGGGCTGTTCTTCATCCTGGCGGTTCAGACCGATGGTGGCGTCGAGGACCACGTACAGGTTGTAGCCCTCGTCTCTGATTTTCTGAATCTGGCGGTTCACGTCGTCGGAGCCGGAGATCGATTCGTTGATCGCCGTGCCGAGCTCCCGGAGCAGCTGTTTGATTTTGTCGTCCACGGTTGGTGACCACAGTAAACAGGCGCGGCGATCGGGTCAAATCCCGCGGCTGCAAACGTTCGGCCACGGTCGTCTACCTCTCGCCGTGCAGCTCGGCCCAGTACGCCAGATATTTCCAGCGTCCCCACTTCGCGTAACCTCGCAGCATCGTCTTGTCGCTCACCGCCCGCCCGCCGTGATAGGTCTGACGGACGAAGCGCCGGAACTCCGTATCGACCGCGATGAAGTCATGCCGCCCGTCCATGGCCAGCAAGTGTGCGGCACCGTACGGACCGATGCCGGGCAGCGCGAGATAGCTCGCGAACAGCTCTTCCGTGGACTGCCCCGGATCGCTGATCGCGTCGAGATCGAGGGAGCCGGCGAGGATGCCGGCAGCGAGCCTGTGAATGGACGTCGCGCGGTAGCCCAGGCGGCAGCGTTCCTTCAGCTCGTCCGGGGTGAATCGGGCGATGTCCTTCGGCGTGGGGAAGCCGCCGTTGCGTCCGCAGACGGCGACCAGCAGCTCGGCCATCTTGACCGTCTGCGACCACTGCACGTTCGTGGTGAGGATGACCTTGACCACGTCCTCGAAGAGCGTCGGCGCGCAGAGGAGGCGGCCGAAACCCTGCCGCTCGACCCACGCGTGCGGCTGCGAGTCGCGGGTCAGGGCGATGAACTCGGTGATGTCGATGTCCAGCTGGAACATGCGCGCGAGCTGCTTGCGGTCGGCGTTGCCTTCGACGTGCAGCGCTTTGCCGTCGTGGGTGATGGCCATGTCGTTGCGGCGCAGCACGCGCTCCTCGGGCGACCAGCGGAACGGTGCGAGCCGGCGCCAGCCGTGCGACTCGACAGTGGCCACGAAGGAGAAGCCGGGCGGGGTGGGAATGATGGAGGCGACGGCCGGAATCGAACCGGCGGATGAAGGTTTTGCAGACCTCTGCCTTACCACTTGGCTACGTCGCCTCATTGCCAGTTCCAGGCAGCGGGGGAGCGAGTGTAGTGAACCGGGTAGGGGGCGTCAATATTCAGTGGCGCCGCGTGTCATCCTGGGCCGCGAAGACGGCCGAAGGATCCGTACCTTCAGGCGCGGCGCGAGATCGGTACGGATCCATTCGCCCTCTGCGGGGCTCAGGATGACACGTGCACGATCTGGTGCGCGAGCTCGTGCGGCATGTCCTGCCCCGTCATCAAGCGGAACTGGCTGCGCGCCTGCGCCATCAGCACGTCGCGGCCGTCGATCGTGGTCTGGCCGCGGCGGCGGGCGGAGCGGGCGAGCGGGGTCTGCCCGTCGTTGTAGGCAAAGTCGATGACCACCGCGTCGGGGCGCAGGCTGTCCACGTCGAACGGCGAGCCGGCGCCGTCGCGGCCGACCGGCGTCGCGTTGATCACCACGGAGTACGCATCGGCGGAGAAACCGGCCAGGGGGAGGAACGGCAGGCGCAGCAAACGGACGGCGAAGGAGCCGCGGTCGAAGCCGCGGTTGACCAGGGTGACGTCGGCGCCGGCCTGCTGCAGGGCGGCGGCGACGGCGCGGCCGGAGCCGCCGCAGCCGATCACGGCGATGCGTCCGTGCCCGGCCGGATCGATGCCGCGCGCGGAGAGCGTGTCCAGCACGCCGTCCGGATCGGTCGTCGCCGCGGTCCAGCGGTCGCCGTCCTTCACGAAGAAGTTCGTGGAGCGGGCGCGGGCCACCATCGGCGTCTTCGACGTAGCCGCGGCGAGCGCCGTCTCCTTGTGCGGCGAGACGACGCAGAACGCACCGATGGAGAAGCCGAGGGATTCGATGGCGCGGCTTTCCACCACGTGCTCCCAGAACGGCTGGAACTCATCGACGTGGAACGGCAGGTAGAGCGAACGGTCGCCCAGCGAGGCGAAGCCGGCATTGTGGAAGCGGGGGGAGAGCGATTGCAGGACCGGGCTGCCGACGATGCCGAAGATGCGGTCCACCTCGCGCAGATGCGGCAGGCCGTAGTCGCTCGCGTAGCGCGCCACATCGCCGGCGATGAGCGGCGCGCCGAGCCACGCGGCGAGGACGCGTGTCCAGAAGCCGATCTCGCCCAGCGCATAGGCGATCACGTCGTCGCGGCCGCAGTCGCGCAGCAGTTGCAGCGGCGCGAGCTCCTCGCCCGACCGGCGGGCCTCGACCTCGATGCGATAGAAGCGCGCCGGTACGTGGCGCATCCGCTCCAACTCGCGCGTCAGCTCCTCGGCCGTGGCCGCGCCGCGCCGCAACGTGACCAGGCGCTGGGAGGCAGGGATCCCGCGCAGGACGCGGGCATCGCAGTCCGCCAGCTCCAGCGTCACGAGGTCGCAAAGCTTCGCGGCCTCGATCAGCATCCGCCGTCGGGAAGGGCCGCGCTCCTGGCAGGAGAAGACGACCAGGCGGTCGCCCAGGCGGGAGCGGTCGACCGGCTCGCGGACTTCGACCGCGCCGGCGGCCGGGGGAAGCGCCTCGGCAAACGCCGCCATCAGCATCGGAAATGGCATTTTTGAGAAGGACTCAATTCAGGAGTGTCGGGCGCCGAAAATCCCCTACCCGGAGTTCAGCGGGTGGCGGGCGGCGGGCAGCGAGCAGCGAGCGGCGCTGCCCGCCTTCAGAGAGGGGTATCATTAAGGATCGCGTCCGTCTAATCGCCGGGAGGATTCTGTGTACCGATCATTCCTCACTGTAGCGGCATTGGTCTTTCTTGCACTCACTGCCCCCGGCGCGCGCGGCGAGGCCGCGCCGCGGCGGCCCTCCGGCGTCCGCGTGCTGGCCACGTTTCAGGGGCCGGAGGGGAACAGCGGCAGTACGGTGCTCACCCTCACCTTCCAGCGCACCAACGCCGATCAGACCGCGGCCACGGGCGACTACCAGACCATCGACGGCACCGCCACCGTGGCGGACAACGACTACAAGCCGGTGAGCGGCACGTTCACCATCCCCGCTTTCCAGACCACGAGCAACCCCATCCCCATCGAGATCATCGGCGACACGAAAGTCGAGAACGACGAGTCGTTCACCCTCGCCGTGAGCAACGTGCAGGGCACGCAGCTCATCGATCCCGGCCCGTACACGTTCACCATCCTCAACGATGACGCGCCGGTGATCCGGGTGAGCGACGCGACGGCGAAGGAAGGCGACGCCGGGACGACGCCGCTGACCTTCACCGTCACGCTGGTGACCCCGGCCGCGATCCCCGTGCAGGTGGCGTACTCCACCACGCCCGGAACGGCGACGGCGGGGCAGGACTACCAGAGCGTCGACAGCACGCTCACCTTCGCGCCGGGCGAAACGCAGAAGACGATCACGGTCGACGTCCTGGGCGACACCCTCTTCGAGGCCAACGAGACGCTGACCCTCAACGCAACGCCGAGCAACGGCGGCGCGCGGGTCACCGCGACGGGCACCATCACGAACGACGACCGCGTCCCCGCGGCCACGGTGCGCATCGTCAGCGGCAACGGCCAGGGCGCGCGCCTGGGGCAGCCGCTGGCCCAGCCGCTGGTGATCGAGGTGCTGAACGCGAACGGCGCGCCGTCCGTGGGCGACGTCGTGCAGTGGCGGGTCACGAAAGGGGCGGCCACGCTCAACCCGAGCACGAGCACGACGAATGCGCAGGGGCGGGCCAGCATCACCGTGACGCCGACCAGCGTCGGCACGATCGAGGTGCAGGCCGTGGTCGGCAACCTCGCGGCGGCCATCTTCACCATCAACGCCACCACCTCCTTCGCCGATCGGGCCACCGGTCCGGTGGCGGTGCCGATCGCGCGCGTGCTGGACCAGATCTGCGCGCGCAACGAGAACGACGGTTTCGCGCCGGTCTGCAACGCGCTCTCGCAGGTAGGCGACGGGCAGCTCACCTCGGTGCTGGAGCACGTGGCGCCGCAGCAGTCGGGCGCGCAGTCGAAGGTGGCCAGCGAGGTGGTCTCGGTCGTCGCCGCCGGCGTCGGCTCGCGCCTCGCCGCTTTGCGCAGCGGCGCGGAGCGTTTCTCCGTCAACCGCCTCTCCCTGACCATCGACGGCCGGCCGGTGCCGGTCGCCGCGCTGGCGAACGCGCTGCTGCCCCTTACAAAAGGCATGACCAGCGCCGCGGACGAGCCGGAGGCAGACTTCAACGGCTGGTCGGCCTTCCTCAGCGGCGACCTCGGCTCGGGCAAGCGCATCGCGCGGGACGGCCAGCTCGGCTTCGACCTGAAGACGCGCGGGCTGATGTTCGGCGTCGACCGCCTGGTGCGCGACACCGTGGTGGGCGTCTCCGCCAACGTGATGAAGCTCGACTCCACGCTGAGCGACTCCGCCGGCTCGCTCGATACGAAGGGCTATGCGCTGACCCTCTACGCCAGCCGCGGCGACCTCTTCGCCGGCACCGCCGCCCCGGCCACCGCCGGCAGCGGCATGCGCTACGACGGTGTGCATCTCGACGGCAGCCTCACCTTCGGCCGCAACCGCTACGACGCCGAGCACGTTGTGGACATCCCGCTGCTGCCGAGCTCCCGCGCCCGCAGCAGCAACGACGCGAACGTTTTCGCGCTCTCCGGCGTGACCGGCATCGACGCGCACAGCGGCAAGACCGACTTCGACCTCACCCTCGGCGGCACCTGGTCGAAGGCGCAGATCGACGACCTCACCGAGACCGGCAGCGGCCCGCTCATCCTCTTCGTGGAAGGGCACGACGTGGAGTCGCTCACCGCCACGGGCGGCTTCAACGTGCGCACCGCATGGCCGGTGCCGTTCGGCATCCTGCAGCCGAGCGTCCGCGCCGAGCTGGTGCACGAGTTCAAGAGCGGCGCGCGGCTGGTCACGGCGCGCTTCCTGCGCGACCGCCTCGGCACCTCCTTCACCATCCCGCTCGACCAGCCCGACCCGACGTACGGCAAGCTCGGCGCCGGCCTGCAGGCGGTGTTCGAGCGCGGCTTCTCCGCGCACCTCGAATACACGCAGGACGTCTCGCGCTCGGACCTCCACTTCCGGACCGTACAATTGAACATCTCCAAATCGTTCTGACCATGCGCTCCCTGGCCATCCCGCTGTTGCTCCTGCTCGCGTTGCCCGCCACCGCGCAAACGAACCTCAGCGCGGACGACCTCGCGCTGGTCGACTGCCGCCTGCCGCCGAAGCAGCGGCGCATCGGCGGCAGGACGTACACCGTCGCGGGCAAGGCCGTGCGCACGACCGCGGTCGACTGCCGCATCCGCGGCGGCGACTACACCGCGTACGACCGCGGCAACTACGCGAATTCGCTGAAGGTGTGGCTCGCCGCAGCGGAGAAAGGCGACCACGACGCGGAGTACTACGTCGGCAAGATCTACGAAGGCGTCCTCGGCACGCCGCCCGATTACAAGTCCGCCGCGCTCTGGTACCAGAAGGCCGCCGACGCGAACCACAGCGCCTCGCAGTTCGCCCTCGGCTCGCTGTACGAGAAAGGCCTCGGCGTGCCGGAAGACGGCGCGAAGGCGTTCAAGCTCTATCGCCAGGCGGCGGGCCTGCCCGACAACTACATCATCGTGGAGAGCGGCAAGTACGAGGCTCTCGAACAGGCCGCCGAGGATCTCGCTCTACGCGTGCAGGAGATTGATGAGCTGCAGCGCCAGCTCGACGAGTTGCGCAAGCAGCAGACGCAGGACGAGAAGCGCAAAGGCGAGCTGCAGAAACAACTCGACGAGCAGAAGCGCAAGGCCGACGCGCAGAAGGCGGACCTGGCGAAGCTGCGCGGCCAGGTGCGCTCCCTCGCCGCGACGGCCGCCGCCAGACCTGCCGCGACTCCAGCGACCGCAAAGGGCACCCTCGGCAAGTTCTATGCGCTGGTCATCGGCAACAGCCAGTACGAGCGCCTCGCGCCGGTGCCCTCCGCCGAGCGCGATGCGAAAGCGATGGCGGCGGTGCTGCGGGAGCAGTACGGCTTCGACGTGACGCTGCTCCTCAACGCGAAGAGCGCGAAGATTCTCTCCACGTTGTATGAGCTGAGCCAGTCGCTGGCCGAGAACGACAACCTCATCGTCTTCTACGCCGGCCACGGCAAGCGCGACCTGCGCAACCGGCGCGGCTGGTGGCTGGCCGCCGATGCAGCCGCGGACGCGGAGGCGCGCACGAACTGGATCCCGAATCAGGAGGTGAGCGACCGCCTCTCGCTCATCCCGGCGCGGCACATCCTGGTGCTGGCCGACGCCTCGTACGTCGGCGACATCACGCGCGGCGCGCCGCAGCCGGAGCCGCAGAACCTCTCTGCCGCGCAATGGGCGAAGTACGTCGACGCCACCAGGCGCCGCCGGGCGCGGCTCGCCCTCTCCTCGGGCGCCGACGAGCCGGCGGCCGGCGCGAACGGGACCTCGCCCTTCACCGCCTCGCTGATCGAGGCGCTGATGCGGCAGCAGGGCGTCTTCCCCGCCTCCCGCCTCCATCGAGACGTCGTCAACGCGCTGACCGGCGACGAGCACGTCAGCGCGGTGCCGACGTATGCGCCGCTGCAGTCCGCCTTCCATGACGGCGTCGACTTCCTCTTCGAGCGCAAATGACCGTCCTCCCCGAGATCGAGAGCCGCTTCGACGTGCTGGCGAAGCTGGGCGAGGGGGGGATGGGCTGTGTCTACAAAGTGCGGCACCGCGACCTGGACGAGGTGCAGATCGTCAAGACGCTGCAGGCGCACCTCAGCGGGAACGAGGAGCTGCGCAACCGCTTCATCAACGAGGCCCGGCGCGGCATGCGCCTGCGCCATCCGCACATCGCCGGCGTGCACGACTTCCAGATCTGCTCGGACGGCACCGGCTTCATCGTGATGGAGTACGTGCACGGCCTCAACCTGCGCGACATGCTCAACATGCGCGGGCCGCTGCCGCTGGCCACGGTCGGCGAGATCGCGGTGCAGACCCTCGATGCGCTCGCTTATCTGCACGACGAGAAGTTCGTGCACCGCGACATCTCGCCGGACAACCTGATGCTGGCCACCATGCCGGACGGCCGCCCCTTCGTGAAGCTCATCGACCTCGGTATCTCCAAGTCGCTGGAGGCCGGGCCGATGAACAAGACCGCCACCGGCCTCTTCCTCGGCAAAGTGCTCTACGCCTCGCCCGAGCAGTTCGGCGGCGACCTCGACGGCCGCAGCGACCTTTATTCCTTTGGCATCGTGCTCTACAAGCTACTGACCAATGCCGATCCGTTCACGGGCGAGAACCACTTCCAGATCATGGCCGCGCATCTCCAACTGCCGCCGCGGCCGTTCGAGGAGGCCGCGCCCGGCGTGCACGTGCCGGAGGCGGTGCAGCAGGTGATCTTCCGCGCGCTGGAGAAGGATCGCGACAAGCGCTACGCGAACGCGGCGGAGTTCCGCGCCGCGGTACAGGAAGCCTTCGATCTCGACGACATCAGGCCGATCACGGTCGCCACCCGGCCGGCAATCACGCGCCTGGACACGACGCTGGTGACCACGCCGCCGCTGGCTCCCGCCACGATGGCGGCAACGACCATGGTCGATGTGGCCCCTCACCCCGGCGCTTTCCCCGCGCCCGGGGAGAGGGTGCCGAAGGCGGGTAAGGGGCGCCTCCTCTTGCCCATCGTGGCCGCCGTGGTCGTACTGCTGGCCGTCGCCGGATACCTCATGTGGCAGCGCATGCAAACCGCGCAGCTCGCCGCTTACGGCAAGTTCCGGGCGGTGGTCATCGGGGAGAGCGACTATCGCAAGTGGGAGCGGCTGGAGATGGCGGCCAACGACGCGCGCGACGTGGCGCAGGTGCTGAAGACGAAGTATGGCTATGACGTCACGCTCCTGGAGAACGCCACCAGCCGGCAGATCCTCGACGCGCTCAGAGCGAGCCGCAAGCAGCTGACCAGGCAGGACAACCTCCTCGTCTACTATGCCGGCCACGGCGCGCTGCTGGAAGACAAGGGTTACTGGAAGCCGGTCGATGCCGACTTCGACATGACGAACTGGATCTCGCCGGCCCTCATACGCGACGTGCTGCTCGACCACCCCGCCCGCCGCACCCTCATCATCGCCGACTCCTGCTACAGCGGCGCCCTGGCCCGCGGCACGCTGCCCGCCACCACCGAAGCCGGCCGGCGCGAGAAGCGCGCGCGCATCGTGATCAGCTCCGGCGGCAACGCGCCGGTCATCGACTCCGGCGACGGGAAGCACTCCCTCTTCACCGGCGCCCTGCTGGCCGTCCTGAACGATCCGCCGCGCAAGCCGCTGGACGTGCAGCAGCTCTTCGAGCGGGTGCGGGAGCGCGTCATCGACTCGGCGCGGCGCACCGGCCGGGAGCAGCAGCCCGAGCTCGCCGTGATGGCGGACGTGGGCGACGAGGGCGGCTCGTTTTTCTTCGTGGCGAAGCGTTGAGCGCTCAGCGGCCGGCGGCGCTGAGCTTCGGCTGGTCCGCCGCGAGCACGGCCTGACGGACCAGATCGGCCCGCCGCTGCGTCTCCTCCGCCTCCGTCAAGAGCCCGCCGCTCTCCGCATCATGCGTCTGCCGCAGGTGCTCGGCCGCCTGCCGCACCAGCATGACCCGCTCCTCCAGCGCGCGGATGGCGTTCCAGAGCGAG
>DASYMJ010000267.1:0-3982 GCA_036009105.1 Thermoanaerobaculia bacterium
GAGCTGCAGCACGATCAGCCAGGCCGCCGACTTGGTCACCGTCAGCCCCGCGCCGCCTTCCGCGAGCGGCGTCGCCAGAAACGCGGGCAGCCACGACGTCACGCCCCAGAACGCCACGAGCACGCTCGCCGCGTTCTTCATCCGCCGCACGGTGGAGGAGCCACCGATCTGGCGCGACCGCCCGCGCGAGGAATCGCATTTCGGCGAGATCTTCTCGCCGCCCTTCCTCCGCCGCACGGCCATCGCCACGATGCTCTCCAGCAGCGTGCTCATCGCCTACTGGGGCCTGACCTCCTGGCTCCCGTCGTTCCTTGCCTCGCCGGTGGCGAAAGGGGGCGCGGGCCTGACCCTCACCACCGGCGCGCGCTGGCTCATCCCGCTGCAGATCGGCGCGTTCTTCGGCTACACGACGTTCGGCTACATCGCGGACCGCATCGGCCGCCGCCCGGCCTTCACGCTGTTCATGATCGCCGCGACGCTCGTGGTGCCGCTCTTCGCCTTCGGCGCGCGGCACACCCTCGCGCTGCTCGTCCTCGGCCCGCTGGTCGGCTACTTCGCGCACGGCTACTTCTCCGCGTTCGGGGCGCTCCTGGCGGAGCTCTTCCCGACGCGGATCCGCGCCACGGCGCAGGGCTTCTGCTACAACGGCGGCCGCTTCGCGTCCGCCTTCGCCCCACTCGCCATCGGCGCCGCCGCCGCCCGTTTCGGCCTCGGCGCCGTCATCGCCGCCTCGTCGCTCTTCTTCCTCCTCGGCGCGGCGCTGGTCTGGCTGCTCCCCGAAACGAAAGGAACGGAGCTGTGACCACCATCGACCTCAGCGCCGACCTCGGCGAGTCCGCCCCCGACGAAGACGCCATCTGGCCGCTCATCACCTCCGCCAACGTCGCCTGCGGCGGCCACATCGGCGACGCCGCCTCGATGCAGCACGCCGCCGCCCGCGCCCTCGCGCTGGGAGTGAAGCTCGGCGCCCACCCCTCCTACCCCGACCGCGCGAACTTCGGCCGCGTGTCCATGTCCATCGCTCCCGCCGCCCTCCGTGCCTCACTCATCTCCCAGATCGAGTCTCTGCGCGCCTTCGGCCCTCTGCACCACGTAAAGCCCCACGGCGCCCTCTACAACGACGCCCATCGCGACCGCGCCCTGGCCGAGGTGGTGATCAGCTCTTTGCAGGGCCTGGCCGTCGTTTGCCCCGATCACTCCCAGATGGCCGCCGCCGCCCGCGCCGCCACCGTGCCGGTGATCCGCGAGGCCTTCGCCGACCGCCGCTACGAGCCGGACGGCTCCCTGACGCCGCGCAAGATCCCCGCTTCCCTGCTCACGGTCGAAGAGGCCGCCGCCCAAGCCGCCCTCCTCGTAACCGACGGCGTCGTAATCGCCCGCGACGGCACCCGCATCCCCATCGCCTTCGACACGCTCTGCATCCACGCCGACATGGCCGACGCCCTCCCGCGCCTCCGCGCCGTCCATGCTAGAATCCGCAACCTTTCGCCCAATTCTGTGGTGTAGCTCAGTTGGTAGAGCGCCGGATTGTTAATCCGGTGGTCGCAGGTTCGAGTCCTGCCGCCACAGCCAATTTCCTTTCAGAGACTCTTCGATCGGCACGTCCGGATCGACGCGGTGCTGGTAGAAGATCGATCGAATCGACCCTGAGCCGTTGGAGCGACCCCTCGGCCGACTGTTTGATGTGCTCGGGCCGGCTGTTCACGACCTGCTGCGCGGGATCGTTGGTGAACCCGAACTTCGTGGCGATGACCACCTGCCCGCGGAACGGCGCGAGTGCTTCGCCCACCAGCTCCTCATTCGAGAACGGACCGTAGATCTGGGCGGTGTCGAAGAAGGTGACTCCGTGCTCGACCGCCGCGCGGAGCAGCGAGATCATCTCCTGCCTGTCTGCGGGCGGACCGTAGCCGTGGCTCATGCCCATGCAGCGGAGGCCGAGGGCGGAGACTTCGAGGTTGCTGTTGCCCAACTTACGCTTCTGCATCAGGTCCCCTTCGGACCGCACGGGCAGCTTCGCGTCCATGAAGCGTGCCGGAAGCGGCAATGGCGAAGACGGCGCCGAGGCAACGCCGGCGAGCCGAGCCGCCGCGATGTCTTTGGTCCGTATGATGGCGTCCTATGCGCAACACGAAGCGGCCATACGTCATCTGCCACATGCTGCCGTCCATCGACGGGCGGATCGTGATCCGCGACTGGAAACTGGACAACGCGACGCGCGAGTACGAGCGGACGGCCGCGACGTTCGATGCGGACGCGTGGATCATCGGCCGCATCTCCATGGAGCCGTACGCGGGCAAGGCTCGCGTGCCGAAGCGAAAGAACGTTGAGCGCATCGCGCGCGAGGATTTCATCGCCGCGCACGACGCCTCCTCCTACGCGGTCGCCATCGACCCGTCCGGCAAGCTGACGTGGCGCGCGAGCGACATCGACGGCGAGCACGTGATCACGGTGCTCACCGAATCCGTGACGGATGACTACCTCGCGTTCCTGCAGTCGAAAGGGGTGTCGTACCTCTTCGGCGGGAAGTCGCGCATCGATCTGGCGAAGGTGCTGCAGAAAATGCGCTCGCATTTCGGCATCCGCAAGCTGCTGCTGGAGGGTGGCGGAAAAATCAACGGCTCCTTCCTGGCGGCGGACCTGATCGACGAGTTGAGCATCCTGGTCGGACCGGTCGCGGATGGGAGCGTCGGCACGCCCTCGCTCTTCGACGTTGAGGGCCGCCGCGCGCCGGCGCGCAAGCTGAAGCTGATCTCGATGGAGAAGCGCGCCGGCGACATCGTCTGGCTGCGCTACAAGGTCCGGCGCTGATCGCCCTGCCCCAACCCGACCAGGCAGCGCAGCACCTCCGCCACGCTCCAGGCCTGCGCGGCGCAGCCGCGGGGGTGGTAGGGCTCCTCCGCGTCGAAGACCTCACTGATCGTGCCGATGCAGGCCTCGCCGAGGTGGGCGGTGAAGCCGGATAGGAAAGCGCGGGCGTGGGGGTGCGCGTCGGGATGCACCTTGAGCCAGGCGTCGATGAAGGGGCCGATCAGCCAGGCCCAGACGGTGCCCTGGTGGTATGCCGCGTCGCGGGCGCGGAGGTCGCCGTCGTAGCGTGGCTTGTAGTCGGCGTGTCCGCGGCCGAGGGAGCGCAGGCCGAAGGGGGTGAGGAGCTCGCGCTCCACGGTTTGGACGACCGCCTCCCAGCGCGAGCGGGCGAGCACGGGATGCTCCAGGGCCAGGGCGAAAATCTGGTTGGGACGGAGGGCGGGATCGTTCGGGTCGACCACGTCGTAAAGATGTTGACCGTCCTCGTACCAGAAGCGCTCGTTGAAGGACGTGTAGGCGCGGTCGGCCAGCGACTGCACGCGGGCCGCCGTGGCGCCGTCGCCCTCCTCTTCCAGAAAGCCCTGCAGCAGGCGGAGCGCGTTGTACCAGAGCGCGTTGATCTCCACCGCTTTGCCGCGGCGGGGCGTGACCACCCAGCCGTCCACCTTCGCGTCCATCCAGGTGAGCTGGTAGCCCTCCGCCCCCTGCACGAGGAGGCCGTCGGCCGGGTCGACGTGGATGTTGAAGCGCGTGCCGCGCACGTGGTGATCGACGATGTCGACCAGCCTGGGGAGGATCTCGCGCAGCGTGCCGCGGTCGCCGGTGCGCCGCACGTAACGCGACAGCGCGTGGAAGAACCACATGGTCGCGTCGGCCGTGTGATACAGGCCGTCCTGCTCGCCTTCGGGAAAGAGATTCGGGATCAGGCCGTCGCGGATGTACGAGGCGAACGTGCGCAGGATGTTCCCCGCTTCGCGATACCGCCCGGTGACGAGCGTCAGCCCTTCCAGGCTGATCATCGTGTCCCGTCCCCAGTCGGTGAACCAGTGATAGCCGGCGATGACTGTGTGCGGCTCGTCGCCAGAGGCGGCGAGCCTCGCCGCATCAGCGGTGCGCGTCCCGGGACGGATCAGAAACTGATCCGCGGCCAGGACTAACTGCGCAGTGCAGCTGG
>DASYMJ010000268.1:0-9411 GCA_036009105.1 Thermoanaerobaculia bacterium
GTCTACACCCGCACCCCGGACGAACGGGGGAAGCTCGACCGCCTTGGCCTCATCCGCGCGTTCGAGGAGCACCGCCCGCTGCCCCGGCTGGAGAACTGGGTGATCGCCACCTCGTTCGACAGGCAGAGCGGTCTGCGCGTCGGCGTCGCCCGGCCGGTGGGGGAGAACCTGGAGGAGCTGCGGCGCACCGCGGCGTGGAACTTCGGCGCGGGCATCGCGCTGCTGTTCGTCGCCCTGATCGGCATCGTCCCCATCGCGAATCACATCACGCGGGACGTGCAGCTGGTCACGGCCGGCGCGGAGCGCATCGCGCACGGCGACCTGATGACGCGCCTGCCGGTCCGTTCCAAGCGGAGCGAGTTCGGGCAGCTCGCCGCCGCCTTCAACCGCATGGCCGAGGACCTGAGCCTGCAACAGCAGCAGATCGTGGAGCAGGAGCGCAAGTCGGTGGAGTACGAGCGGAAGTCGGTGGAGCTGGAAGAGGCGCGCCGGTTCCAGCTCTCCATGCTGCCGAAGGAATTGCCGCGCGTGGAGGGCTTCGAGGTGGCGGTCTTCACCCGCACCGCGACGGAAGTGGGCGGCGACTACTACGACTTCCGCGTCGGCGCGGACGGCCTCCTCTCCGCCACCGTCGGCGATGCCACCGGCCACGGCGCCAAGGCGGGCACGATGGTGACCGTCATCAAGACCCTCTTCTCCGGCTACGACGGATCGCAGTCGCCCGCGGCGTTCCTGCGCGACGCGGCGGAGAAGATCAAGCGGATGGAGCTGGGGCGGATGGCCATGTCGCTCCTCCTGGCGCGCTTCGAGGCCACGCGCGCGACGCTCGCCGCGGCCGGCATGCCGCCGGTGCTCATCCACCGCGCCGCATCGGGCGAGGTGGAGGAAGTGGCCCAGGCCGCGACGCCGCTCGGCACCCTCGGCACGGAGTATTCGGACTGGGTGATCGACCTGGCCAGGGGCGACACCGTGCTGCTGATGACGGACGGCTTCCCGGAGCTGCAGTCGGCCACCGGCCAGCAGATCGGTTATACGGCCACGGTCGAGGAGTTCGCCCGCGCCGCGCGCGCCGCCGACGCGCAGGGGGTGATCGACGCGCTGGCCGAGGCGGCCAGGCGGTGGCACGGCGACTTCGCGCCGAATGATGACATCACGTTCGTGGTTGTTCGGGTGGGGTGACTATGAAGCTTCTCGTCGCGCTGCTGCTTGCCGTTCCCCTCTTGGCCAATGAGCCCTGCCGCCCGAAGACGCTGAACCTGCCGCTCAGCGTGGCCGACCACGAGCTGTGGGGCAAAGGGCTGATCCGCAAAGCGCCGGAGCTCGCGATCCGCGACCTCGGCTGCGAAGGGGTCTGGATCGACGACTTCGTCACCTCCGCCGAAACGGCCGGCCACGCGCGCGTCCGGGTGACGTTCGCCTTCACGGTGACGAACGAGTCGGCGGTGGCGAAGAAGACGCAGTTCCGGATCTCGATCGTGCTCCTCGACGGCGAGGAGAAGGAGCGCGAGATCTCGGCGCGCATCTCCACCGGCTTCGCCGCGGGGGGAGGGACGGACGATCCGATCACGGCCTCCATCCTCGTGCCCGAGGCGGATCTGCGGCTGCCTCCCGCGCCGACGCTGCGCGTGCAGATGCTGGTCGAAGACGGCGACTGACGCCGGTTCTCCGGCAGGAAAATACACGAAGTCATTTCTTGATGGTGCGGGCCAGGTACTCCCGGATCCGCGCGTGCGCCTCCGGCGCGGCCCAGATGGCCTCCACCTCGCTGACCACGTCGCCCACCGCCTTGGCCCGTTCGACCGCATCGCGGCGGAGCTGCATCTTGGTCAGGCGGAAGACGTCCTTCGGGATGGCGGCCAGCTGGGAGGCGACGGCGAGGGCGCGCTCCTCGAGCTGCGCCGGCTCGACCACCTCGTCCACCATGCCGCGGCGCAGCGCCTCGTCCGGCCCGACGGTGCGGCCGGTGTAGACCATCTCCTGCACGAACTGCGGCGCCATGCCGAAGCGGGCGATCTCCAGCGCGATGGGGGGGAAGGCGACGCCGACCAGCAGCTCGGGGACGCCGATGCGCCCGTTGCCGGCCGCCATCAGCCGGTAGTCGCACGCCGCCACCATGATGCAGCCGCCGGCGATCGCGTGGCCGTTGCACGCGGCGACCACCGGGATGGGGATGGTGAAGAGGCCGGTGAGCAGGTCGATCAGCGCCGGCGAGAAGCGGCGCGCGTAAGGCTCGCCTTCGTTGACCAGGCGGAAGAGGTCGACGCCGGCGGAGAAGATGGAGCCGCTGCCGGTGAGGATGATGGCCCGCGCGTCCTTGGCGTCTTCGACGGCCTTGGTCACGGCCTGGCAGAGCTCGAGGTCCATGGCGGAGGCCTTGCCGTGGGCGAGGCGGATGGTGGCGATGCCGTTGTTGTCACTGCGCTCGATCATGGGGGGATCGTATCCTGATCGCATGTTTGCCAGCACGCCGCCCCCGCCCTACTGGGCCGTCATCTTCACTTCGCACAAACATGCCGACGAGGGTTACGCCCCCACCACCGCCCGCATGGAGGAGCTGGCCCGCGCCCAGCCGGGCTTCCTCGGCGTGGAAAGCGCCCGCGGCGAGGACGGCGTCGGCATCACCGTGAGCTACTGGCGGGACGAGGAGTCGTTCCGCAACTGGAAGGCGAACGCCGAGCACCGCATCGCCCAGGAGACGGGGCGGGAACGTTGGTACTCGCAGTACGTGACGCGCATCGCGAAGGTGGAGCGGGACTACTCGTTCTCAGCGGCGCCTTAGCAGAAGCCTCTGCTTGCCATTCTTGCTCCTTGGCGTATTTCCGGCTGCATGGCAATATGCCATAACGGAGGAATCATGCGATACGTCGGATGTCTGCTCGCGTTGATGTTCGGGCTCTCGGCAAGCGCGGCGAACGGCGGGGACCGGCCGCTCCAGCGACCGGCGGCTCCGACGGAGCTCTGGATCACGCACCTCGAACGCTTCGTGGCGGCGCATCCCGAGTTGACCGAGGAGCAGCGCGCCGTGGTGGCGGATGGAACGCGTCTTCTCGCCGGCGGCCTGCTGCAGAAGGTACGTTCGGCGGTGCCCGAAGCAAAGAGCGCGCTCGCCTCGTTCAAGGCTCGCGCGGCCAGCTCGTTCTCGAAGGAGCTTTACCGAGAGGCGTTCGTGAGGCTGGAGCGGCCGTCAGTTTCGTTGCGGGCGGAACTTCCCGGTGGAGCGACGCCGCGAATCCCGTACTGCGACTGTGTTCCGAACAGCGGCGATTGCGGCGGCGAGTGCGTGACCGGTGTCTGCCGCGCGATGCCGGAGGGCTGCGGGATCTTCGGTACGGACGCCTGTTTCGGACTCTGCTCGTAAAGCACCTCAACGCGCAACGTCGATCACCACCCGCCCCTTGGTCTGCCCGGCGAGGATCTCCTCGGACAGCGCGCGGATGTTCGATAGCGGCTCGATGCGGCGCAGCTCGCGCAACTTGTCGAAGTCGACGTCCGTGGCCAGGCGGGACCAGGCGGCGAGGCGCTTCGGCTTCGGGGTGAGGAGGGAGCTGACGCCGAGCAGGCTCACGTTGCGGAGGATGAACGGCCAGACGGCGGTGTGGAGCTCGTGGCCGCCGGCCATGCCGCAGGCGGCGACAGCGCCCTCGTAGACCGTCTGGGCGATGAGATTCGCCAGCGTCTCGCCGCCCACCGTGTCGACCGCGCCGGCCCAGCGCTCGCTCTGCATCGGGCCGCCCTTCTTCGCCAGCTCGTCGCGCGGGACGATCGAGGTGGCGCCGAGGCCGCGCAGGTACGGCTCCAGCTCCGGGCGGCCGGTGGAGGCGGCGACGCGGTAGCCGCGGCGGGCCAGGAGCATCACGGCCAGCGAGCCGACGCCGCCGGCGGCGCCGGTCACCACCACTTCGCGATCGGAGGGCGCCACGCCGGCCTGCTCCAGCGCGAGCACGCACAGCATCGCCGTGAAGCCGGCGGTGCCGATGGCCATCGACTGCTCCGGATCGAGCCCGGCCGGCAACGGCACGATGGCGTCCGCCTTCACGCGCTGCTGCTGGGCGTAGCCTCCCCCATCGAGCTCGCCCAGGCCGTGCGCGATGCCGACCACGCGGTCGCCGGGGGCGAACTCCGCTGAAGAAGAGGAGACGACGGTGCCGGCCAGGTCGATGCCGAGGACCATGGGGAAGCGGCGGACGATGCGTCCGCGGCCGGTGACCGCGAGCGCGTCCTTGTAGTTGAGCGAGGAGTAGGCGACGTCGATGACGACGTCGCCCTCGGCGGGAAGCTCGACATCGTCGTCGAGGCGGACATCATTCTGCGAGTGGGCGACCAGTGCGCGCATGAGGCGAAGCGTACAACGTCAGCGGGCGGAGCTGGCGGCGGAGGTTGCGCTGGCGCGCGAAGCCACGCTGTCCAGGCGGGCCGTGAAGCGGCGGAAGAGCTCCTCGCTGCGCTCCTGCGGTTGCACCACGCCGGAGAGCTGCTCCACGTGGCGCCCGAGCTGGAGATCGACCTCGGCGTCGCGCAGGACCATCTGCATGAGCATGTCCGAGACCGCGAATTCGTCCGGCATGCGGATGCCGTGCGCCTTCGCCGCGGCGGCGATCGCCTTGCGCGTGGCGGGACCAAGCTCGCGCACGTGCGCGGCGAGGCTGGTCTCGATGTGGCTCGCGCCGGGAGTGAGGATGGTGCTGCGGCTCTGGCCGGGCCGCCAGCTGCTGCTGGCGTTGACGATGCCGCGCGTCGGCGGCAGGAAGAGCTTGTCGCCGTTCCGCGGATCGAGCGTGGCGATGATGGACGGCCGCAGCAGGCGCCCGGAATTGCAGGCGCTGAGGATGAGGAAACGGATGCCGTCCGGATCGAGCCGCTCCTGCAGGCCGCCCACCGAGATGTACGAGCGGTCGGCCTTCGGGTCGTAGCTGCGCTGCAGCTTGAGACCGTTGCCGTTCGTGCCGTGCGTCTCCAGGATGAGCGTGGTGATGGGGCGGTCCGGGTTCTGCTGGTTGAAAGCGTGGATGCCGTCCAGCACGCGGCTCCAGTCGGCGTCGTCGAAGCAGGCGAAGCCGAGGGCCTGGTAGAAGCGGCAGTTGCCGGGGACGCTGAGGTCGGGGCTGAAGACCACGCCGATGCCGCGCCCGAGGTCGGCCAGCGGCGCGTTCGCGTCCTCCGGCCAGGCGTTGGCCAGCAGCACCTGCGAGGGCACCTGCGCCGTGGCCGCGGCGGCGGCGGCGAGGAGCAGGACGGCGATGGCGAGGGAACGTTTCATGGTCTCGGCCTTCTCCCCGCCACGGGAGCGGGGAGAAGGTGTCCACGCGGATGAGGGGTCCTAGTCCTTCCGCATGCGGCGATGGGTGGTGGTGGTGTCGGTCGAGCTCGAGGTGGAGGTCGTATCCGACTGATCGCTCGGGTTGCTGGAGCTCGTCATCGAGCCGCTGTTGCTGCCGTTGTTCGCGTTGTTGTTCGTGTTCAGCGAGGAGCTGGTCATGGCGGTGGTGTCCGCCGTGTTCGACGCGCTGGTGCCGCTCGTGCCGCTGACGCTGGTGGTGCTGCCGGCCGTGTTCGTGCTGAAGTTGCTGTTGTTGTTCGTGGTGCCGTTGGCCGTGGTGCCGTAGTTGCTGTTCGTGCTGGCCATGCTGCCGGTGTTGTTCATGGTGGAGCCGCTGCTCATGCTGCCGCTGCCGGTGTTGCTGTTGCCCATGCTGCCGCTGCCCATGCTGCCGCTGCTGGTGTTGCCACTGGCCATGCTGCCGCTGCCGCTGCTCGTATTGCTGTTGCTGCCGCCCAGGGTGGCGCTGGAGGGCGAGTTGGCGTTCGCGCCGCTGCCGCTGCCGTTGTTCGCATTCGGGTCGGCCACGCCGATGGTCGACGAGTAGCCCGCGGCCGAATTCACGGTGGCCGAGCCGTTGTACGGATCGTTGCCGATGGTGGTGGCGCCCGGAACGGCCTGAGCCGTCGTCGCGGTGTCATGATGCGCGCAGGCGCCCAGACCGAGCGACATGATGCATACCGCCAGGACTGCAAGAAGGTGACGTTTGTCTCTCATGTTTTTTATCCTCCCAAGGAGCGTTTCCATCGCTCCGATTTACCTCCTACGCAAATCGAGTTCCAGGAACATTGCTGAATTCGGTAGCAGCGGCATCTGGCAAGGGTCGTGTACGCACCCGTCTGCATGATCAGTAAATTCGAGCCCTACGCGTTCGCCCTCCTCCGCATCATGGCGGGCCTGATGTTCGCCATCCACGGCTCTCAGAAAATCCTGGGCTGGCCCCCGTCGGAGATGCATCCGCCGCTCGCCTCGGCCGGTGGGGTATCGGGCATCATCGAGCTCGTGGCCGGCCTGCTGATCGCGCTCGGCCTCTTCGCCCGCTGGCCGGCGTTCATCGCCTCCGGCGAGATGGCGGTCGCGTTCTTCTGGAAGCATTGGCCGCACGGCTGGAACCCGGTGGCGAACCAGGGCGAAGCGGCGGTGCTCTACTGCTTCGTCTTCCTCTACGTGTTCGCGCGCGGCTCGGGCATCTGGAGCCTGGACAGCCTCTTCGCACGGGGACGGCGCCGGTAGAAAAGCAGTTGTCGGTTGTCAGTTGTCGGTAGGCCGGTTCTACTGACAACCGACAACTGTCTCTCTCACTTGGTCAGCTGCCGCAGAGCGGCCTTGAGCAGCGCGGAGAACTCCGCCTCGGCGCCGAGCTGTTTGCGCGCGGCATCGACCGCGCTCTCCGCCGATGCCGGCCTGTAGCCGAGGTTCACCAGCGCCGATTGCACGTCGTCGTCCACGCTCGTCGCGCGCGGCACCACGGGAGCCGCGGCGCGCTGGGCGTCGGTGAGCAGGAGCTTGTCCCGCAGCTCGAGGCACATCCGTTCCGCGGTCTTCTTGCCCACCCCGGGGATGGAGGAGAGCTTGCGCGCATCGCCGCGGGCCACGGCGTCGGCGAGGTCGGGCGCATCGATGCCGGAGAGGATCTTCTGGGCCAGCGTCGGCCCGATGCCGGAGATGCCGATCAACTTCTCGAACGCGAACTTCTCCTCCGCCGTGGCGAAGCCGTAGAGCGAGAGCGCGTCTTCCCGCACGTGGGTGTAGATCTCCAGCGCCACCTCGCGCGTCCCCTCCAGCCGGTAGTACGTCTGCAGCGAGATGTGCACCTCGTAGCCGACGCCGCTGGTGAGGATCAACGCGCTCGTCGCTTCGAGGCGCTTGAGAGTGCCCTGGAGGTAACCGATCATGCGGCGCAGTTTACTGTCAGCCGAGGATCTGCACGAGGGCCGGGGAGAGCTCGCGCTGCCTGCCGATGTTCAGGGCCTGCTGGCGCGTGGTGTCCCAATGGCGTTGCTCGGCCGCCTGCTGCTTCGCCGCGCGGTACGCCTTCTCCGCCGCACTCATGTCGCCGAGCAGCAGATGGGCCTCGGCCCTGGAGGCGAGCGTCCAGTAGTCGGGCGGCGGATCGCCGGCCGCGGCCAGCACCTGCTGCGCCTGGGCGGTGTAGATCGGATCCTCGAGGACGAAGCTCAGGTACGCGGCGTTGATGCCGTTGTAGACGATCTGGCCGGTGTCGTTCGACGCCATGGCCGCGGTGAGTCCGGCCAGGTAGGAGTTGCGGGCGCGGAAGGCCAGGCGGAGGTTGGAGGGATCGAGCAGCCACTCGCGCTTGATGCGGCCGCCGATGATGCCGAGGGTCTCGGGATCGGAGCGCCACTGGTCGCCGAGCTTCTGCAACTCCGCCACCGCGGCGGTGTGGTCGCCGGTGCCGGAGAGGGCGATGGCCAGCTGCTGCACGGCCTGCACGTCCGGCTCGCGGCGCTGGACGTTGTTGGCCGAGGCGAGGTAGGCGCGGAGGAGGTCGACGGCGAGGGCGTAGTCCTGCTGGCCGAGCAGGGCCAGGCCCAGCTCGCGCTCCACGCGCGGCAGTCGCGGAGCGCGGTTGCGCACCTCATCGGCCAGCTTGCGCAGCTTCCCGGCGTTCTCCAGCTCCCGCGCCGCCCGCACCTGCCCCATGAGCTCCAGCTCGGCCGCGGCCACGGCGCTGTGCTCCCGCTCCGTGCCGGGCGAATTGAGGAGGCGCTGTTTGAGCACGGCGTAAATCGTGTCCTCCCGCGACCGCGGCTTGACCATCTCCACGTGATCGCCCGGCACGAACTCCTTCGCATCGAGCGGAAACGGCCCGACCGAGGTCTCGGGCGGCACGAAGCGGTCGCGCAGGCCGGCCACCAGGGTGAGGCGGAACGCGGCGAGGCGGCGCTCATCGGCCCGCTTGTCGTCGACGAGCGTCTTCCACGCCGCGCGCAGCTTCTTCACGAACTCGCCCTGCGCGGCCATGTCGGAGATCTGGTTCTTGAGGAACGCGCCCCAGTCGCCTTTCCCCAGGCCGGCGCTCGGCGTGCCGCACAGGATGACGTCCGTGATGTGGCCGAGGAACTCGGTCGATTGCCGCTCCAGCTCCTCGATGACGAATGCCTGCACGACCAGCCCGCCCATGCTGTGCGCGACGAGAACGACGCGCTGCGCGTTGGCCGCTTCGATGCGCAGCTTCGTGCGCAACGCGCTGCCGATCATCGGGATGTTCGGATCGTCACTCCAGAACCACTTGGTGATCAGAAAGCCGGGATTGAGCGTGGTGGGGTAGGACCACTCGCAGACCGTGCACCCCTCCAGCTCCGGATCGCTCTCCAGCAGCGCCTTGAAGTTGCCCCAGGTGTCGATGCCGCCGGAGAAGCCGTGGACGAAGAAGATGAGCGTTTTCAAAGGAACTCCTCAGGCGCGCTTTCTGAATTGAAAATTGAAAATTGAAAATTGAAAAAATGGCTGCGCTTTGCGAGGCTTGGTTTTTTCAATTTTCAATTTTCAATTCGCATTCACCGCCGCCGCCAGCGAACGCCGCCGGGCGTGTCCTCCAAAATGATGCCCTGCGCGAGGAGCTCGTCGCGGATGCGGTCGCTTTCGGCGAAGTTGCGCGCTTTGCGGGCGGCCTGGCGGGCGGCGATCCGCTGCTCGATCTCGGCCTCCAGGTTCTTCTCGCGGCTGGGGAAGATGTCGAGCACCGGATCGATCTGCTTCAGCGCCGTCCGCAGCCCCTCGGCGTCGCCGGCGGTGATGCGGCCGGCGTCGATGGCGATGTTGCCGTCGCGGATGAGGGTGAAGAGCGCGCCGAGGGCGCCGGCGGTGTTCAGGTCGTCGTCCATGGCCTCCCGGAAATCGTTGAGGAAGCGGCCGATCAACCCGTCGGCATGGCCGTCCGAGTGCTTCGCATCGTGCGGCGCGGAGCGGGAGAGCTCCTCCAGGCGGAGCAGGAACAGCTCGATGCGGGCCAGGGCCTGCTTCGCATCCTCGACGGACTGGGTGGTGAAGTTCAGCTTCGTGCGATGCGGCACGCATAGGAGTGCGTAGCGCAGCGCGAGCGGGGAGTAGCCCAGCTCCTTGATCTCGGG
>DASYMJ010000269.1:0-2057 GCA_036009105.1 Thermoanaerobaculia bacterium
GCCGGCGCCGACCGAGCCGTTCAGGGCGAAGCGGTTCTGGTTCTTGTCGGCCAGCACCCAGCCGGCCAGATTGACGTTCGCCGGCGAGGCGTTGAGCAGCGTCACCGTCTCGACTTCCGGGTCCTCGATCGAGTTCGCCACCGCGGCCACGATGCGCAGCGCGCCGGCGGGACGGTCGACCGGCAGCTTCGGCGTGTCGTCCTTCTTTTTCGGCGGAGCCGCCGCCGCGTGGCCGGTCACGTCGTCCGTGATCCACGACTGGTTCTGGAAGGCAAGGAAGACCGCGGCCCACTGATTGCGGCTCGGGTAGTGGAAGAGCAGCGCGCCGTCGTGAAAGACGCCGTCGTCGCCGGAGTGGCCGGGGTCATTGCCCTGATTCATGTGCACGTCGTGGATGCCCTGGGACGGCTTGAAGCCGAAGTACTCGTCCTTCACATTCGGCCCGTCCTTGAAGAAGCTGCCGAAGGCGTACACCACCGCGCCCTCCGTGTTCATGGCGCGCTGCACGAGGGCGTCGATCTTGTCGTTCAGATCGTTGTCGTCGCCCGGCACGCTGATCGGCAGCGGCAGCATCTGCGACTGCTTCACGTAGCCGCCCCGCACGAAGTCGAGAGCAATGCCGCTGCTCACTTGCGGCACCGCCTGATGCCCTTCCGGCACGGCCACGAGCTGCGCCAGCAGCGGGTGCGAGAAGTTCGGCTCGACGAAGTAGAGCACCTCCGACTTGTCGACGCTCTGCACGTTCACGGCGATGCGGTAATCCTCGCCCGCGGCGCGGATCTGGATCTCGTAATGGTTCTTCTTCGCCGTCGCGAAGCGGCGGTCGACGGCCTTCCCGGCGAGGACGGTGTACTGGAATGCCATGGCGCGGTCTCCTTTCCTCATTAGTGACGGAAAGGCGCCATCCGTTTCACACCGTCCATTTCCACGGCCGCGTCGGGTCCGCCACCGGCCGGAAGGCATCCGGAAAGTGGGTCACCACGAAGCGGCGGCCGGTCCAGAAAAGGGAGAGCACGTCGTAGCGCATGGTGATCCCGCGCGGCTGTTCGCGGGCGAGATAGGCGTCGGCGAGGCGGATGAGCTGCAGCTGCTTCTCCCGCCCCACCGCCTCGAACCCTTCCCCCGCGCGCAGACTCTGCCGCGTCTTCACCTCGGCGATCACGAGCAGGCGCCCCCGCCGCGCGATCAGATCGAGCTCGCCCCCCTGGAAGCGGAGGTTCCGCGCCACGATGCGGAAGCCGCGCAGGCGATAGAACCAGGCGGCGCGGCGCTCGCCGCGGCGGCCGAGCTGCTGTGCCGTCATCTTCTTCATTTGCGGTGGAAGTGGCGCTCGATGTCGAGGTGCTTGATGTCGACCACGATCGGCCGCCCGTGCGGACAGGCGAACGGATTCGACGAGACGAGCAGCTCCGCCACGAGGCGCGCCATCTCTTCGCCCCCCAGCGGCCGATGCACCTTGATGGCCGCCTGGCAGGCCAGCGAGGCGCAGATCCGCTCGCGCACGTGCGTCACGTGCGAGGCGCGCTCCTCGATCGAGGCGTCGATGAGCTTGTGCAGGAAGGCATCGACGTCCTGCCGCACCAGGTCCTGCGGCACCGAGGCGATGGCGAACGCGTTGCCGGAGAAGCGCTCGATCTCGAAGCCGACCGCGCGCAGCTCGTCGAGATGCGACTCCAGCACCGCCACCTCCGCCGCGCCGGCCTGGTAGAGGATCGGCGTCAGCAGCTGCTGGCTCGCCGGCGCGCGCGCCTCGAGCTGCTTCCAGTAGCGGTCGTACAGCACCCGCTCGTGCGCGACGTGTTGATCGACCAGGCGCAGCCCGCCCGGCGTGTCGAGCAGGATGTAGCTCATCCGGTACTGGCCGATCACGCGTCCCTGCAGGTCGCCCAAGTTGATCGGCGCCGGCTCTTCGACCAGCGTGGCGGTGGTGTGGGAGGGGAGGGGCGGCTGCACCATCAACGGCGGTTGCACCAGCGCGCGTTGCTGCTGGAAGAGGGGCGTGACCTCCATGCGCGGCTGAATCAGCACGGGCTCCGGCGCGAACATCGGTTGCGAGG
>DASYMJ010000270.1:0-10661 GCA_036009105.1 Thermoanaerobaculia bacterium
CGTCTCGCCGACGAGACGTCCCGGCATGTGCCGCTTGAGCGCGTCGCGCACGACCATGAAGCCGACGTAAGGGCCGCCGAACTGGGTGGGGATGCCCCAGGCCTGCCCTTCGCCGACGCAGATGTCGAAGCCGTGCTCGCCCGGCGGGGAGAGGATGCCGAACGACGTCGCCTCCGCCACCACCGCAATCTTCGCAACACCCTCGGCCGCCGCGGCGACCGCGTCGTAGTCCTCGATCACGCCGAGGAAGTTCGGCGACTGCACGGCGACGGCGAAGACTTCGCCGCCGGCAACCGCGGAACGGATGGCATCGAGATCGACGCGACCATCATCCTTCCAGCCGACTTCCACGATCTCCAGGCCGAGGTTCTGGATGTAGGTGCGCACCGTGGCCGTGTAGTGGGGATGCACCGACTTGGCGATCACCACCTTGTGCTTGTTCTTCACCACCCGCTCGGCGAGCAGCACCGCCTCGCACAGCGCGGTCGAGGCGTCGTACAAAGAGGCGTTCGCGACGTCGAGGCCGGTGAGCAGGCACTGGTGGGTCTGGTACTCGAAGATCGACTGCAGCGTCCCCTGCGAGACCTCGGGCTGATAAGGCGTGTACGAGGTGAGGAACTCGGCGCGCAGGAGCAGCTGGTCGATCATGGAGGGCGACCAGTGCGCGTAGGCGCCGCCGCCGAGGAAGGAGAGGTGGTCGACGGCGGTGCGGTTGCGCGCGGCGAGGCCGCGGAACCAGCGCCGCGACTCGATCTCCGACCAGGGGCCGGGGATGGCCAGCAGGCGATTGAGCTTCACGTCGTCCGGAATGGTGTCGAAGAGACGGTTGATCGACTCGACGCCGATGGTCTGGAGCATCTCGCGGACGTCCTGCGACGCGTTGGGGATGTACTGGTGGACGTTGGAGTCGTGCTGCGGATCGGGGAGGTTGGTCATTGAACTAGTGGCCGCCCTCCGCCTCGATGTACTCCTCGTACTCCTCGGCGTTCATCAGCTCGTCCACTTCGGTGGGGTCCGTCATGCGGATGCGCACCATCCAGCCGTCTCCGTACGGGTCGGTATTGACCAGCTCCGGCTTCTCGCGCAGGCGTTCGTTGACTTCGACCACCTCGCCGGAGATCGGGGTGAAGAGCTCGGAGACCGCCTTGACCGACTCGATGCTCCCCAGCTCGTCGACCGCGTCGAGCAGCGTGCCGACGGAGGGGAGCTCGACGAAGACCACATCGCCCAGCTCTTTCTGCGCGTAGTCCGTGATGCCGATGGTCCCGACGTCGCCCTCCACGTGCACGTACTCGTGGCTCTTGGCGTATCTGCTGTCTTCAGGGGTGGTCATGGCTGGGTGGCTCCTTCACTTCGCGCGCTTGTAGAAAGGGGTGGGGACGACCCGGGCGCGGGTTTCTTTTCCGCGGATCAGGACCATGAACTCGGTGCCGGGAGTCGTTTTGCCGGACGGAAGATACGCGAGGCCGATCGCTTTTTTCAATGTCGGCGAATGCGTGCCGCTGGTGACGACGCCGATCTCTTCCGTGCCGTCCACCACCGGGTATCCGTGGCGGGCGATGCCGCGGTCGACCATCTCGAATCCGACCAGCTTGCGCGGCGGCCCTTCGCTCTTCTCCCGCTGCAGGACGTCGCGCCCCATGAAGTCGCCCTTGTCGAGCTTCACGATCCAGCCGAGGTCGGCTTCCAGCGGCGTGGTGGTGTTGTCGATGTCATTGCCGTACAGCGCCATCTTCGCTTCGAGCCGCAACGTGTCGCGCGCGCCGAGGCCGCAGGGCCTGGCGCCGGCGTCGATCAGCTTCTTCATGATGCGCGGCCCATGCTCCGGCGCGACGTAGACCTCGAAGCCGTCCTCGCCGGTGTAGCCGGTGCGGGAGATGATGGCCTCCGCGCCGTCCACTTTGCCGGTGGCGAAGCGGTAGTACTTGATGGGCGCCAGCGCGATGTCCGTCAGCGGCTGCAGCAGCGCCTCGGCGCGAGGGCCCTGGAGGGCGAGCTGCGCGTAATTCTCGCTGACGTTCTGCACCTCCGCGTCCGCCCCTTTGGCAAGGTCGCGCAGCCAGTCGAAGTCCTTGTCGCTGTTCGAGGCGTTGACGACGATGAAGTAATCGTCCGCCGCGATGCGGTAGATGAGGATGTCGTCCACGAAGCCGGCGTTTTGGTAGAGGAGGCCGTTGTATTGCGCGCGGCCGTCCTCGAGTTTCGAGACGTCGTTGCACGTGGCGCGCTGCAGCAGCGCGAGCGCCTCGGGGCCGCGGACGGTGAGCTCGCCCATGTGGGAAACGTCAAAGAGGCCGGCGCCGGTGCGGACCGCTTCGTGCTCTTCGAGGATGCCGGTGAACTGGACGGGCAGCTCCCAGCCGCCAAAGTCCACCATCCTGCCGCCGAGCTCTTTTTCCAGGGCATTGAGGGGGGTTTTCTTCATGGCCGGCGAAAGCTAGCACATTCGAGGCCGTGCGCCCGGTCATCCTGAAGTGCTACGCTGCCTGGCGGACCGGGAGGGCGGGCGTGCAAAGCGAGATCGGCGACTTCCTCGATTACCTCACCTACGAGCGCAACGTCTCGGTCAATACCGTCGGCGCCTACCGCAACGACATCGAGTCCTTCATCGGCTTCCTCTGCAACGACTACTTCACCCAGCAGCGCGAGGACCTCGAGCTGCGCCGGGTCGACCACCTCGCCATCCGCTCCTACCTCGGGCACCTCTCGCGGCGCTCGCTGAGCCGCTCTTCCATGGCGCGCCACCTCTCCGCCCTCCGCTCCTTCTTCAAGTACCTGATGCGCGAGGGCCTCGTGGAGCAGAACCCGGCGCGCACGGTGGCCACGCCGAAGAAGGAGAAGACGCTCCCTTCCGTGATGCAGGTGCCGGAGGTTGCGCTCCTCCTCGAACAGCCCGACCTCGACACGCCGCTCGGCGTCCGCGACCGCGCGTTCCTCGAGCTGCTGTACGCCTCGGGGCTGCGCATCAGCGAGCTGGTGGGCATCGACCTGGATGACATCGAGCTGCGCGCGCGCCTGGTGAAGGTGCGCGGCAAGGGCTCCAAGGAGCGGATCGTGCCGTTCGGGGCGAAGGCGGAAGAAGCGATCCGCGCCTGGCTGCCCCATCGCGGCGAGCTGGTGGATGAGGAACAGGCGCTGTTCGTCAACTACCGCGGCGAGCGGATCACCGCCCGCAGCGTCCGCCGCCACTTCGACCGCTACGTGCGCGGCGCCTCGCTGCGCGCCGGCATCTCGCCCCATACCATGCGCCACTCCTTCGCCACCCACCTGCTCAATGCCGGCGCCGACCTGCGCGGCATCCAGGAGCTGCTCGGTCACGCATCGCTTTCGACCACCCAAAAGTACACGCACCTCAATGACTGGCAGCTGATCGCGGTCTACAAGAAAGCGCATCCCCGAGCCTAGCGCGGAAAAGGTAGGGCCGGCTCTCGGCCGGCCCAGCAATCACGGATCCATGGGGCCGGCTGAGAGCCGGCCCTACATTCTTGGTAGCCGGCGGCTAGAATCCCCGGACCTTGATCCGCGCCATCGTCCACCAGGGCTTCGTCGGCGAGACCATCGAGTACTTCGCGGCCGTGGCCGGCCCCGACGTGGACCGCCGCTTTTTCTTCGAGCAGATCGCCACCAACCGGGGGGACGTGGTCCGCTACTTCGGCGGCAACTCGGAGGTCGTGCTCAATCCGGAAGGCATCCGTTTCCGCGGCAACGGCGGCATCTTCGGCGAATACATGTTCGGCGGCCACCTGCCGGTAGGCGACCTTCTCAACGACGACGTGGTCAATCGCCTCGTCCTCTTCGGCGCCACCACGAATCCGCACACCCACGAGATCCGCTTCTCCCAGAACACGGACGGCTTCGAGCAGTGGGACAACCTTTTCCTGCAAGGGAACGCCGTCGCGAACTACATCTTCTTCGTCGATGACCGGAAGCGTTTCCACGACGTGGCCGACCGCCAGGAGCGGACGCTCAAAGCCGCGGGGCGCCTGCTCAAGCGCTCCCGCCGCGTCGGCGCCGGCAACTTCCTCGCCCTCTCCCACGAGCTCCGCGACGCTCTCGGCGAGCCGGAGACGACCGTCGTGCTGCTGCGCCTCGTGCATCGCCCGAATCAGCGGTTCGCGGAGGTCTGCCGTGAGGCGTACGCCTCGAACCGCTCGCTGGCCGACGTGCCGGCCGCGAGCGAGCTGGAGCCGTACCAGCGCGAGCGCATCCAGATCGACGTCATCTATCACCATCCCGACAACCAGGAGCTGATCGACGAGTACAAACGGATCCTCGCCTCCTGCATGGGCTCCACCATCAACCCCTCGGCCCGCGCCCGCCTGATGCGCCTGCGCACCCTCTCCCTGCGCAACGAAGTGCCGCTCTCCATCTTCGATACCCTGGAGGAGATCGTCCTGCAGGAGCCGAGCGCCGCGGTGGCGAAGGAAGACGAGCCGGACTACATCCAATCCACCCGCGAGATCCTCGGCGGCTTCCTCCTCGGCAAAAACATCACGCGCAAGCTCTCCTCGCTCGACCTCGTCCAGCTGATGGAAAACAAGCAGCGCGCCGCAGCGAACCGCGATCAGACGTTCGAAGAGCTGCTGCTCGATACCGGCCGCCTCATCGACGAGATCGGCCGGGAGGAGGAGGACTACGAGCGCCTCGAGTCCTTCGGCGAGCTGGTCACGCTCTTCGACCGCATCGACCACACCACGACGCTCCTCAACAAGCTCGCCTTCATGGATGACGTGGAGCTCTCGCCGGAGCAGGTCCGCTCGCTCCTGGGCAACATGCAGGTCTTCGAGTCGCTGCGCCGCGGCCTGTTCCAGCAGCTCTTCATCGATCCCATCGTGAACAACGACTACGCGCTGGCGTACGGCAAGAAGAAGCTCTACTCGCTGACCCTGGGCCTGCTGGCCATCGAGAACAACGAGGCGTCCATCGGAGACGTGGCGCAATCGATCATTGCGATCAACGGCACGGAGCGGGCGTTCGTCGCGGTCTACAACCTCTCCCGGCGGCGGATGGCGAACTTCTATCTCGAGCTGAACACGGCCGAGGGGCGGGAGACGTTCCGGCGCGAGATCCGGGCGGAGATCGGGCATGACGAGGCGCTGCGGCCGCTGCAGGACGCGATCACCGACGCGCTGCTGGAAGAGGTGATCACCAAGATCCGCCTGGAGGCGTTCTACATCAACCAGCTGCTGCCGCGAATCATCGACGAGCAGGACACGAAGCTGCGCAACGACTTCCTCAGCAACTCCGGCCTCGACCGCTTCCAGATCGAGGATCTGGAGTCGGAGTACTTCGAGCTGCGCGCGTTTCCGCCGCAACTGCTGGAGAGGCTGCAAAGGCCGGAGGCTCGTTAGTTGCTGGTTACTGGTTGCTGGTTGCTGGTAGAACGGATCTACTGACAACCGACAACCGATAACTGACATCCGCCATGACCAACCGCCTCGCCAACGAAACCTCCCCCTACCTGCTGCAGCACGCGCACAACCCCGTCGACTGGTACCCGTGGGGCGACGAGGCGTTCGGCAAGGCGCGCGCGGAGGACAAGCCGGTCTTTCTCTCCATCGGCTACTCGGCCTGCCACTGGTGCCACGTGATGGAGCGGGAGTCGTTCGAGAGCGAGGCCATCGCGGAGCTCCTCAATCGCGACTTCGTGGCCATCAAGGTCGACCGCGAGGAGCGGCCGGACGTCGACTCGATCTACATGACGGCCGTGCAGGTGATGACCGGCCACGGCGGCTGGCCGATGTCGGTCTTCCTCACGCCGGACGGCCGCCCGTTCTACGCCGGCACCTACTTCCCGCCGGACGACCGGCACGGCCTGCCCGGCTTCCGCCGCGTCCTGGCGCATGTGGCGGAGGCGTATCGCGCGCGGCGGAGCGAGGTGGAGGAGGCGGGGACGGAGATCCGCAAGGCGATCGCCGGCTCGCTGCCGGCGGTGCAGCCGGCGGACGTGATCAGCCACCAGCAGCTGGAGCGGGCGGCGGCGCGCATCGCCCAGGGCTACGACGCCGTGCACGGCGGCTTCGGCGGCGCGCCGAAGTTCCCGCCGTCGATGTCGCTCGACTTCCTGATGCAGGTCGCCTGGCGCACGGGCGACCGCGCGCTGCGCGGCATCGTGACGCACACGCTCACCATGATGGCCCGCGGCGGGATGTACGACCAGATCGGCGGCGGCTTCCACCGCTACTCCACCGATGCGCACTGGCTCGTGCCGCACTTCGAGAAGATGCTGTACGACAACGCGCTGCTGGCCCGCCTCTACACCCGCGCCTGGCAGTTCACGAAGGATCCGTACTTTGCGCAGATCGCCCACGAGACGCTCGGCTTCGTGGAGCGGGAGCTGATGTCGCCCGCGGGCGGCTTCTATTCGACGCTCGATGCGGACAGCGAAGGGGTGGAGGGGAAGTTCTACGTCTGGACGCGCGGCGAAGTGCTGGACGTGCTCGGTGAAGAAGACGGCCGCGCGTTCTGCGAGCAGTACGACATCGCCGAAGGCGGCAACTGGGAAGGGCACAACATTCCGAACCTCGAGGGCGCTCCGGACGACCGCACCGCCGACGCGCGGCGCAAGCTGTACGAGGCGCGTGAGAAGCGCATCCGGCCGGGGCGGGACGAGAAGATCCTCTCCGGCTGGAACGGCTGGATGCTCGCCGCGTTCGCCGATGCCGCCGTCGCCTTCGACCACGATTCGTATCGCGAGGTGGTCCGCCGCAACGCCGACTTTTTGCTCGCGCGCTGCACGCCGCGCCTTTTGCGGCACGCCAAGATTCCGGCACTCCTGGAAGACTACAGCGGCGTCGCCTGGGGCCTCACCCTGGCCTACGAGGCGACGCACGACCGCCGCTACCTCGACGCCGCGCGCGCGTTGACGGACGACATCCTGGCCCGCTTCAAGGACGAGGAGCACGGCGGCTTCTACGACACGCCGACCGATCACGAGCAGCTCATCATCCGGCCGAAGGACCTCTTCGACAACGCGACGCCCTCCGGCAACTCCGTCGCCTGCGACGTGCTGCTCCGCCTCGCGCTGCTCTTCGGTCGCGAGGACTATGCGCAGGAAGCCACCGATGCGCTTTACGCCACCTTTCCCCTGGCCGAGCGCTATCCCTCCGGCTTCGGCTTCCTCCTCGGCGTGGCCGAGTGGCGCGCCGGCCAGCCGAAGGAGATCGCCCTCACCGGCGCGGACGAAACGTTCCGCGCCTTGCGGCGGGTGGTGGGGGAGGAGTTCCTGCCCCACCGCGTGCTCGTGGCGGGTTTGGGCTCCGCCGATCTGCCGCTGATGAAGGACCGCCCTTTCGAGCGCACGCTCGCCTATGTGTGCGAGGCCTACATGTGCGCGGAGCCGACGAATGAGCCGGAGCGGTTGCGGGAGCTGCTCGGGCTTTGAAATGTAGGGCCGGCTCTCAGCCGGCCCAGCTATTCTCTGACCGCGGGCCGGCTGAGAGCCGGCCCCACATTTTCCCTACGGCGTCTTCGGCACCAGCACCGTCTCGCTGTTCGTCGGCACGCTCTCGTTGCCGCTCTTGTCCACCGCGGTCACCGAGTAGAAGTAACTGATGCCCGGATCGACGGAGATGTCGCTGAAGTGCTCGGCCGTCACCGGGCCCGGCGTCAGCTTGATCTTGTATTTGCCTTCCGTGCGGAACACGAGGTAGCCGGCCAGATCGGGAGCGGTCGACGGCTCCCACACCAGGCGCACCGACTTGGTCTCCACCAGCGCGTTCACCGACGCGGGGGCGGGCGGCGGCAGCAGGTCCTTGTACGTCGCGCTCACCGGCGCGGACGGCTCGCTCTCGATGCGCGGCATGCCCGGCGTGGCCACCGCGGTCACCCGGTACTGGTAGGTGCCGTAAGGCGGCGTATCGGTGTACGTCGTGCCCGAAACGGGCGAGGTGTTGATGGGCGTGGCCAGCTCGTCGAAAGTGTCGGACGTGCGATACACGTCGTAGCCGGCCAGCCACGGTTTGGCCTCGCCGGTGGCGGCCGTCTCGGGCTTGGTCCACGTCAACACCACTCCCTCCGGTTTCGCGGAAGCGGCGAGGCCAGGAGGCGCAACCGGCACCTCGAGCGGCACGATCGTGGCGAGATTGGACAGATCGCCGTGAGCGCCAACCGTTTCCGTGACAACGGCATAGGTCAGGCGAACCGGGCGGCCGTCCTTCGAGCGGAACGGCGGCTTGTCGTCGAAGACCAGCCGCGCGCCGCTCGTGGCGGCCGGCAAGTTGGCGCCTTCTATGCTGTCGATCCGTTCCCGGAGCTTGGCGAACTGAGGCGGCGCGAGAGAAGGAATCCGGGCGAACTGGTAGATCTGCGGCGGCAGGGTGGGATCGATGTCGCCCGGCAGGATGGCATTCGGATCGCGCCCCGTCGGCGCCACCGGCAACTCCTCGGAGTAACGGTAAACGACCACGCGGCGGACATCCGCCAGACTCTTCCCGGAGGTAGTGAGCGAGGGGTAGCTCCAGGCCAGCATGACGCGGTTTCCACGCTGTGTTACAACGAGGTCGCTCGTCGCCTTCGGGATCACCGGGACCGGCGGCCGCGGGTCGCCGCGTTTACCACAGGCGACGAGAGCCACGAAACACAGCGCCCAGAGTTTTTTCACCGGCGCGAATTCTAGATCAAACGATGAACGATGAAAGATGAACGATGAACAAAGAGTCCGGTGTTCATCTTTCATCTTTCATAGTTCATCTTTCTAAGGAGACCTATGTGCGGAATCATCGGATACGTCGGCACGCGTGACGTGGTGCCGGTCATCATCGGCGGCCTGCGCAAGCTCGAATACCGCGGCTACGACAGCGCCGGCATCGCCGTGGTGGACGGCAACGGCGTGGAAGTGGTGCGCGCCGAGGGGAAGCTGAGCAACCTCGAGGCAAAGCTGAATGACAAGCCGCTGGCCGGCAGCTTCGGCATGGGCCACACCCGCTGGGCCACGCACGGCAAGCCGAACGAGAACAACGCCCACCCTCATCGCGACTGCAGCGGCAAGGTGGTGGTCATCCACAACGGCATCATCGAGAACTTCCTCCCCCTCAAGCAGCAGCTCCAGGCCAAGGGCCACGAGTTCAAGACGGAGACGGATACGGAAGTCGTGGCCCACCTCATCGAAGAAAAGATGAAGGACGGCACCGGGTTCACCGAGGCCGCGCGCAAGACGCTCAAGGAGCTGGAGGGGCATTACGCGCTGGTGATGATCGACGGCAGCGCGCCCGGCACCATCATCGCCGCCAAGAGCGGCCCGCCCCTCGTCATCGGCCTCGGCGAAAACGAGAACATCATCGCCTCGGACGTCGCGCCGCTGCTGGCCTACACGCGCAACATCATCTATCTCGAGGACGGCGAGTACACCATCGTCGATCAGCAGCAGGTCCGCGTGTTCGATGCGAAGGACCAGCCGGTCACCCGCGAGCCGAAGCGCATCACCTGGGACGCGGTGATGGCCGAGAAGGAAGGCTACCGCCACTACATGCTGAAGGAGATCCACGAGCAGCCGCGCGCGGTGCGCGACACGTTCACCGGCCGGATGTTCGAGGAGTCGGGCGAGGTCTTCTTCAACGACCTGCAGCTGACCGGCGAGGAGTGGGCCAGGATCAAAAAAGTCCATGTGATCGCCTGCGGCACATCGTGGCACGCGGGGCTGGTCGGCAAGTTCCTGCTGGAGGACGCGGCGCGCATTCCGATCGAGGTCGACTACGGCTCGGAGTACCGCTACCGCAATCCGATCGTCGATGAGTCGACGCTGGTCATCGGCGTGACGCAGTCCGGCGAGACGGCGGACACCATCGCCGGCATGCAGGAGGCGAAGGCGAAGGGGGCCAAGCTGATCACGATCTGCAACGTGATCGGCGCGGCCGCGACGCGCATGGCGGACGGCGTGATCTACACGAACGCCGGCCCGGAGATCGGCGTCGCCTCGACCAAGGCGTTCACCACGCAGCTCACCGCGTTCTACCTGCTCGCGCTCTACATCCGCCAGCTGCGCGGCGACGATCGGGACGACCTGCGCTACGCGATGCACGAGATGCGGGTGATCCCGCACAAGATCGAGGACATCCTCAAGAAGCAGGAGAAGCACATCGAGGCGCTGGCCCACAAGTATTACAAGGCAAACGACTTTCTCTTCCTCGGGCGCGGCGTGCATTACCCCATCGCGCTGGAGGGGGCGCTGAAGCTGAAGGAGATCTCGTACATTCACGCCGAGGGGTATCCGGCGGGGGAGATGAAGCACGGGCCCATTGCGCTGATCGATGAGAACCTGCCGGTCGTTTCGGTAGCCACGCACACGCCGGTATACGACAAGGTCGTGTCGAACCTGCAGGAGGTGAAGGCGCGCGACGGCAAGCTGATCGTGATCTGCGACGAGCACGACGACGCGATGAAGAAGTTCGCCGACGACGTGATCGAGATCCCCTGGACGGTGGAGCCGCTGCAGCCCATTTTGGCGGTGGTTCCGATGCAACTGCTGGCGTACTACGTAGCGCTTCGCCGCGGTTGCGACGTGGACCAGCCGCGGACCCTGGCCAAGAGCGTGACGGTGGAGTGAAGGAAATGTAGGGCCGGTTCTCAACCGGCCCGCAGGAAAGCCACGATGGGCCGGCTGGAGAGCCGGCCCTACATTTTTGTGATGCGCATCCCGGTCGCGTTGCCGTTCCACTGGACGG
>DASYMJ010000271.1:0-3631 GCA_036009105.1 Thermoanaerobaculia bacterium
TAGCGCTTCCGCTGCTCATCGAGGCTCGTTCGATGATCGTGGGCCATGACATGGAGATTGCGGGTAACATCGCTGGCGCTGCAGGATTAGATGGGGATCGCGATCAGTTTGAGGCCGCATGGGACGAAGTAGCGTTGGAAACAACGAAGGCGGTTCCCAAAGCTGCGTCGGCGCTTATCTCGGTGGCGGAGGGCGCATTTGCGCTACGGCTGATGAGCCAAGCGATTGAGATAACCGAACGCGCACTTCGGTTTGCCGGTGAGCGAGGTGAGCTGAACGATCAGGCTCGCGCGCGCGTGCTTCTCGAGAAGCTGCGAGGCGGCGACCGATTCGAACCCGTGAAACCACCGGACAAGGTACAGCACCTCGCAACGTTGCTAATGAAGGAACTGCCGATGAGGACCGGGCCCTGAGGGGCCCGGTCCTTTTCTCATAGATCCTTGATAGCAATACCTTCCGTTGACATCAGTTCAGAGGCACCGTGTGAAAAGCGGGTTTCCTGACTACATGCCAAACGCGATCAAAGTCATCGGGGTTGATGCGTTGCGAGTGCCGGAGGCGGAGGAGGTGATCGATGCCCGGGATCGACCAGCGCGCGCCCACGTCGGTCCTGCGGTTGATCTCGCGCATTTCCCGTTCGATCACGCTGGTGGTGCGCTCCGACGGCCGCTTTGCCGAGAGCACGTACGCCGAGACGTTGCGCAACATCGTGCTCGCCTGGGGGCAGTGCTGGAGCGCCTCACTCAATACACGGTAGCGTGCCGCGCGTCGCGAGGCCGGTCCCCAGACGATGCGGCTGAGCTCCGCGACCCGCTGCTTGCGCTCCTGATTCTTCACATGGTCCAGCAGCAGCAGATGGTCGAGCGTGTGGCCCAGGTGCCACTCGCACATCCCGTGGAAGACACCGGGATGCTCCTTCTGCATCAGCTCCGCCAAGCCCTGCTCCCGATCCGTGACGATCGCATCCGTAGCGACCCCGACGGGGATCGCGCGGCTCCAGGGCCCAGGCCCCACGCTCCAGCCGGCGATCCGCTTCAGCACCCGATTGCGCCCGTGCAGCTCGTCGCGTCCAAGGATCTGCAGCGAGAAGCGGACCTCGCATCCGCGCTCACCCGTGCCGGCCGGCACCTTCGTTCCGTCAGCGAGCGCCACCGCGCATGCCGGCGCCGGCGTGAAGCGCACGGCCTTGCCGCGCTGCTGCACGAAGCGGTGAAGCGTCTTCGGCGAGAGTGTCGCCCCCAGCCACTCGCCGGCGATCCCGCAGGTCTTCGCGTACGAGAGATCGGTCACCCACTCGATCAGCTTCCGCTCCAGTTCCTCGGAAACCCGCTGCCGCGGCTTCAGGCCAAGCCAGCCCGCGAACGGGCTCCACGTCCGCCTACAGTCACGACAGGTGATCTGGCGCAGCTGGAAGACGAGCATCCCACTGCTGGTCTTGAGACTGCGAGTCCGGCTGCCGCGGCGCAGCAGCGTCCCGCCACCGCCGAGGTGCACCACGCCGCAACGCTCGCATACGATCTCCCGATGCTTTGCCTCCACTTCTTCGAACAGAAACTCCTGTACCTGATCGAGCAGTTGAGCACCCACGCGCAGCGCGAGCACTCGCCCGAGCTCTGGAAGTCCGCTCGCCAGGTCATTGATCCTGAACGTCTCCAGCTCTACCTTCACCAACTGCTGGATCCTTGTTTCCAGCGAGAGCATGGGGCACCTCCCTTTCTTGTCGATGGGTGTGGTGCCTCATGCTCTGTCTTTTTCGTCCCGTGTCAACGAAACGCTATGCTATCAAGGATCTATCGCCGGTCGATGCGACACACCGGCCGTAGCGCGTCTGCGGTGATAGATCCTTCGGGCTGCGGCCATCTTCGCGGACTCAGGCGAGGCGTGGTCGCCCTCAGGATGACGTCTCCGGGAACCGTGGAGGCTGCATTCCGAAACCTCCACTCAAGGCGCCGGCGTGGTCCTGACCTGCATCTCGCGGCGCTCGCCCGATTCGTCGGAGCTGAAGGTCTGCGGCACCTGCAGCCACGCCTTCACGCGGCACCCGTCTACGACGTAGGGCTCGAATCGGGCTACCCGCCAGGTGCGCACCAGGATCCGATTGAGCTCGGGGTTGCCGCTGTTGGGGTGCACGTTCGTCACGTTGCCGTCTTCGTCGACCTCCACCAGCATGGGCGCGGTGCCCTGCACGTGCATCCCGTTGTCCAGGAGCATCGTCAGCGTGGTGCCCATCCGGGCGGAGAACTGCTCCTGGTTGCGCAGCGGCATGAGCTGCCCGGGCTGCAGCACCTGCACCTGCGTCCCCGCGGGGAAGAGGGAGCCGCTACGCAGCGTCTCCCGGAGTTGCTCCGCGGTCAGACCCGGCGGCACCATCACCGCGACGCGCTGCAGCCCCTGCGAGGCGCAGGTGGGCAGGGCGTCGGCCGTCTCCTGCGCGGAGGCGGCGGGCGCGAGCGTGAGCCCGCCGGCGGCGAGCGCGAGAGCGAAGAGGGCGTGGCGCATGGGAGTCGAAGCCGGGGAAACATCTGTCAGTCGCACACCAAAATCGCCGTATCCACGCGGATTCGCCAGTCCCCGGCCGTACCGGATTGTCCCCGGCGACCCGGCGACCCGGCGAGACAGATGCGGAGACGGAGCGTCACGCCGCGCGGGCGACGTAGAGCCCGCGGCCGGAGGGGCCTTGGGGATCGTGCTCGGCGCGCAGCCCGGCGCGCTCGAACGCCTCCAGCATCTCTTCGACGGTGAAGAGGCCGAGCTCGTGGACCTCGGACAGGTGCTCGATTCCCTCCGGACGGCCGACGAGGTAGTGGAAGTGAAGGCGGGAGAGACGGCCCTCCACCTCCAGGTGGCTCATGCGGCATACGGTGAGCCCTTCGGCTTCGGAGGTGTTGACCAACACCCGGCCGGGCTGCATGGCCTCGGGCGGGAACCACGGCTCCACGAGCACGACCCCGCCCTCGGCCAGGTGCGCGCGGAAGCGCGCGAAGGTGCGCCGCACGTTCTCCAGCGTGCGCGCGTAGCCGATGGAGCTGAAGAGGCAGAGGATGGCGTCGTAGCGGCCGGGCAGCTCGAAGTCGCGCATGTCCCCGGCGTGGACGTGGCCGCGCGGGAGCTTGCCCTGTGCGATGCGGACGAACCCCGGCTCCAGGTCCAGCCCGTCGACGTGGTAGCCGTGCTCCTCCGTGAGCAGGCGCGCGTGCTCGGCGGTGCCGCAGGCGACGTCCAGCAGGCGGTGCGCACGGGGATGGGCCCGGCCGATGATCGCGGCGAGCTGCCGCGTTTCGGCCGGGTAGTCCTTGAAGCCCGAGTAGATCAGGTCGTACAGCTCGGCGGATGCGGAGAACACGAGGGCACGGGAGCTCGGGTGAGGGGCCGGCGGTCCGAGGGCGATCGCGCCCGGCGTGCGGCCCTCGCCCGGGCTCAGCCCGCCTTGCGCTCCAGCTCGTCGCGGAGCTCGGCGACCCAGCGGGGCCGCGCCCGGCCGGTGGCGTCGTAGCCGCGGCCCAGGCAGTCGAGCACGCAGTCGGCGGTCTCGCGGCGCGGCATGCCGGGGAGGTCGTGGGTGAGCACGGTGATGGCGGCGGAGGCGTCGTCGTAGCCCACCTCGCCCGTGGGCACGGCGGCGTGGTGGATG
>DASYMJ010000272.1:0-19643 GCA_036009105.1 Thermoanaerobaculia bacterium
TGCAGGCCGATGGACGGCTCATCGAGCACGTACAGCACGCCCATCAGCTTCGAGCCGATCTGCGTGGCCAGGCGGATGCGCTGCCCTTCGCCGCCGGAGAGCGACGCCGCGTTGCGGTCGAGGGTGAGATAGCCGACGCCGACCGCGTTGAGAAAGCCGAGCCGGTCGCGCACTTCCTTCAGGATCTTCCCGGCGATCTGCTCCTCGCGGTCGGTGAGGGAGATGGTGTGGAAGAAGCCTTCCGCCGCCTTGAGCGACTGCGCGACCACGCTGTCGATCGGCTGGCCGGCCACCGTCACCGCGAGCGCCTCCGGCTTGAGGCGCCGGCCGTTGCAGTCGGGGCATTTGGTCGGCGTCATGAAGCGCTCCAGCTCTTCGCGGATGTCCTCCGAGTCCGACTCGTGGTAGCGGCGCTTGAGCATCGGGATGATGCCCTCGTAGGTGCCGGTGTAGGTGTACGCGCTCTCCGACCCGTTGAACTCGAATTTGATCTTGTCCTCGGAGCCGTAAAGGATGCAGTTGCGCGCCTTCTCCGGCAGCTTGTGCCACGGCGTGTCGATGGAGAACTTGTAGTGGCGGGCCAGGGTGTGGATCTGCCGCACGCGCCAGTTCTCGGCCCCTTCCTTCCAGATGGCGATCGCGCCGTCGGCGACCGACTTTTTCGGATCGGGGACGATCTTCTCTTCGTCCATCTCCAGCAGGACGCCGAGGCCGCTGCAGCGGGGGCAGGCGCCGTAGGGGGAGTTGAAGGAGAAGAGGCGCGGCGCGATCTCGCCGATGGAGACGCCGCAGTCGGGGCAGGCGTAATTCTGGGAGAGCAATTCCTCGCGCTTGTCCTCCTGGTAGAGGATTTTGACCAGGCCCTTGGCCACGCGCGTGGCCGTCTCCAGCGAGTCGGCCAGCCGCTGCTGGATGCCTTCCTTCACCACGATGCGGTCGATGCGCACGTCGATGGTGTGCTTCTTCTGCTTGTCCAGGGTGGGCGGGTCGGCGAGCTCCACTTCCTGGCCGTTGACGATGGCGTGAGTGAAGCCTTCCTTCACCATCTGCAGCATCTGCTTGCGGTACTCGCCCTTCTTGCCGCGGACGTACGGCGCCAGAACGGTGAACTTGGTGCCGTTCGGCAGCTTCATCAGCCGGTCGACCATCTGCTGGATGGTCTGGGGGCGGATCTCGCGGCCGCAGCTGGTGCAGTGCGGCGTGCCGACCGATGCGTAGAGCAGGCGCAGGTAGTCGTAGATCTCCGTCACGGTGCCGACCGTGGAGCGCGGATTGCGCGAGGTCGTGCGCTGCTCGATGGAGATGGCTGGGGAGAGGCCCTCGATCGAGTCGACGTCCGGCTTCTCCATCTGCTCCAGGAACTGCCGGGCGTAGGCGGAGAGCGACTCCACGTAGCGGCGCTGCCCCTCCGCGAAGATCGTGTCGAAGGCGAGCGACGATTTGCCGCTGCCGGACACGCCGGTGATGACCACGAATTTGTTGCGGGGGACGACGACGTCGATGTTCTTGAGGTTGTGCTCGCGGGCGCCGCGAATGATGATCGAGTCCATGTGCGCGGATGCTAACCCTCCGCGCGGCCAACGTCTTCCTTCTACTCCGCGTAGAATTGCTGTGATCGCAACCTTCCTGATGTACTTCCTGACGGCAGCCGGCGTCGCGTGTCTCGCGCACCGCCGCGTGGTCAGGATCTCCCGGAGCGCACGCGTCGCGCTCGTCCTGCTCCCTCTCTGTTTCACCGGCCGCGCTCTCTTCACCGGCGGGGTCTACGCGCCGATCGAGCTGCCGTACCGCTGGGAACCTTTGCGCTCCATGCGCGAGGCGCTGGGAGTCCCGCCGCCGCACAACGGGCTGCTCTCCGACGTCTACTGCCTGAACATGCCGTGGAAGTACGCCACGCGCCTGGCCTGGTCGCACGGCAACTGGCCGCTCTGGAATCCGTTCAATTTCGCGGGCGACATCCTGGCCGCCTCCGCCCAGCCGACGCCCTACGAGCCGATGACGCTGCTGAGCCTGCTCCTGCCGGCGGCGAACAGCCTGACCTTCCTTGCCGCGATGACGTTCTTCCTCGCCGCGCTCTGCATGTTCGTCTTCCTGCGCGACCTCGAATGCAGCGAGGTGGCGTCGCTGATCGGCGCCGCCGGCTGGGCGTTCTCATCGTTCCTGGTGATCTGGCTGGGCTGGGTCATCGGCCCCTCCACGCTCTGGCTCCCCCTGGTCCTCCTCGGCGTGCGGCGGGTGGTGCGGCGGCACTCGGCTGCCGTGCTGGTGGTGGCGTTCACGATGATGCTGCTCAACGGGCATCCGGAGAGCGCGGTGCACATCGTGGCCATCGGCATGGTGTGGGCGGCGTTCGAGCTGTTCGGGAAATGCAGGGCCGGCTCTCAGCCGGCCCAGCTATCGGTTGACGATGGGCCGGCTGAGAGCCGGCCCTACATTGCGCTGCGCGCAATCGTTCCTGGCCTCGGTGCGGGCATCCTCGCCCTCGGCCTCTGCGCGATCTACCTTTTCCCCATCATCGATGCCATCCCGCAGACGATGGAGGGGAACTTCCGGCGCGCGGTGTGGGTGCACATGAAGCGCTCCATGCCGCGCGAGGCGGTGCTCGGACATCTCGAGTCGCAGGTCATCCCGTTCCGCTTCGGCGACCCGTCGCGGCGCGTGGTGGCGTGGCCGAAGAGCCCTCCGTACAACTACACCGAGGCGGCCTACGCGGGCAGCGTATTGCTGCCTCTCGCCCTCCTCGGACTGTGGCGCTCCAAGCGGCCGGAGAAGTTGGTGGTGCTCGCCATCGGCATCGTCGGACTGCTGATCGGCATCGAGGCGGCGCCGTTCGCCAACTGGATCGCGAAGCTGCCGCTCTTCGATCTCTCGTTGAATGCACGATTGATCTTCGCGGTCTCCTTCATGGTGGCGACGCTCGCGGCGCTCGGCATCGATGAGGTGGCGACGCATCCACGTGATTTCGTCATCGTGAGCGGCGCAACGACCATCGCGCTGGCGGCGCTCGTCGCCATGGAGTGGCAGGCGATGCTCGCCTGGGGGCTCGAGCCCGAGTTCCTGCGCGCGCAATCGGCGCTGTTGCTCGTGCCGCTCGTCCTCCTGACCATTACGCCGCGCAAATACGCGCCGGCCGCCATCCTGCTGCTACTGCTTGCGCAGCGCACGGCCGAGGCGGCGCGGTTTTATCCGACGCTGCCGGCTCGCATCTTTTATCCGCGCATCGCGGTGCTGGACCGGTTGCCCAAAGGCGGCGCGCCGTACCGCATCACGGCGCTGGGGCACGTCTTCGTGCCGAACATCGCCACGATGTACGAGGTGGAAGACGTGCGCGGCTACCAGGCCATGACGCTGGAGCGGATGCGCGTGGCGCAGGACTTTTTCTCCGTCGCGCAGCCGGTGTGGTTCAACCGCGTCGACGACCTCACCCGGCCGTTCCTCTCCGCGCTGAACGTCCGTTTCGCGCTCGCGCCCGCGGGCACGCCCGCGCCCGAAGGATGGCGGCATGTCGATGCGCAGCCGGGCGTGGAGGTGTTCGAGAACCTGCGGGTGCTGCCGCGCGCGTGGCTGCCGCGGCGGGTGATCGTTTTCGATGGGCCGCTGTTCGGCGAGCTGGCCGCGGAGACCGACTTTGCGCAACGCGGCTGGGTCGAGGTCCCGAGGAGCCAGCACATGGAGGAGGAGAACGCGAGCGGCACGGTCTCGATCCGGCCGCGCGGCTACAACGCGTTCCGCATCGACGCGACGCTCGATCGCGACGGCTGGCTCTTCATCTCCCAATCGGCGTGGAAAGGGTGGCGGGCCACCATCGACGGCAAGCCGGCCAACGTCCGCAAGGCGGATGCGACGCTGCTCGCCGTGCGCGTGCCGGGCGGGCGGCACCGCATCGAGCTGCGCTACCTGCCGAAAGCGTTCGTGAGCGGGGCGTGGGTCAGTGGGATCACCGCGCTGCTGTTGGCGCTGTGGTGGATTCGGCAATCCAGGCGGCATAACGCTCCTCCACCTGCTCCGGCCGGATGACCACCAGCTCCGGCAGATCGTACGGGTGGCGCTCGAGCAGCGCCGCGCGCAGCTCCGGCAGCCGCTCCGCGGTCGTCTTGATGAGGAGCAGCTTCTCGCCGTCCTGCGTCACGCGGTTCTCCCACCTGTAGATTGATTCCACGGCCGGGAGAATGTTCACGCACGCGGCCAGGCGGGCCTCCACGAGGGAGCGCGCGAAGGAGACGGCATCGAAGTCGGCGCCGACGGTGGTGAGGACGAGCAGCGGCGTCAACGCCGCGCGTCCCCGGCGATGCGCGCCGCGGCGTCGCGAGCCACGGCGCCGGCCGCGCGGCGGTACTGCGCGTACTGCACGAAGGGCAGCCCGAGGACCGTGTAGAAGTTGCGGCCGCCGACGCTGATCCAGGACGGCACCGGCATCACCTTCGTCTGCCGCAGGTCATACGAGGCGACCTGCTCCAGGGTGCGGCCGTCGTAGAGGCGCACTTCCGCGGCGACGCGAGACAGCACCACGGTCACGCCGCCCGCGACATTGCGCGAGCCGATCTCGACGTCGCCGATCGGGTAGTCGCCCGTGCCGCTGGAGGGCATGAGCTCGACGTAATAGTCGGCGTCCTCCGGTCGCGCGTTCTCCATGGTGCGGTCGGTGACGAACGCGTCGAAGCCCTTCCTGCGCAGCTCCGCGCGCAGGTTGCGGCCGACGAGCGAAGCGAGATCGGCATCCTCCGGCGCGAGCTGGCCGCGCATGGCGAGGATGCCGATCCGGAGCCGGCCGTCCTCGTGGAAGGCCGGAGCCGCGGAGGCCCAGGCGAGCAGGAGGAGGGCGGTGATGAGGACGCGGCGCATGGTGATGGGATCTTACGCCTGAGGAGCGAGTTGCTGCTTCATTTCGCCGCCTGCGCGCTTCCCGCCGGCCGCGCGCGTGCCAGCTCCTCGTCGATCACCGAAGCGAACGACTCCAGCGGCGCGGCCCCCACCACCATCCGCCCGTTCACGAAGAACGTGGGGGTGCTCTGCACGCCGAGCTTCGCGCCGGCGGCCTGCCCTTCCTTCCAGCTGTCGGCGTACTTGCCGGAGTCGAGGCACGTGTTGAACTTCGCCATGTCCACGCCGGACTCGGTGGCGTACTTGCGGATGTCCGCGTCCTGCACCGGGCCGCCGCTCTTGGAGAAGAAGCGGTCATGCATCTCCCAGAACTTGTCCTGATCGGCGGCGCAGCGGGCGGCGGCCGCGGCGCGCGGCGCGGTGCGGTGGATGGCCAGCGGATAGTCGAGGAACACGAACTTCACGTTCTCGCCGTACTTGTCTTCGATCTTCTGCATGGTCTGGTGCGCCCGGCTGCAGAAGGGGCATTCGAAGTCGGAGAACTCGACGATGGTCACCGGCGCCTTCGCGTTCCCCCTGGTCGGGCCCGCCAGATCGATCTTCGCGCGGGGCGGCTCGAGCAGGATCTTCACCCCCGCGGCCTCGCGCAGCGACTTCACGTACTCCGCCGTGCGGGTGGCGATGCGCTGGCGCTTCATCCCCTCGATGATCTGGGCGATGGCTTCTTCCTTCGAGCCGCCGAAGCGCTCCTTCGTCCCCTCGTAGAACGGCTCCACCTCCTCCCGGGTCGGCACGCTGATCCGGCCGCCCACCTCGGTCTTGAGCAGCTCCTCCACAGTGATGCCGCGCTTCGCCGCCTCGGCCGCCAGGAGGCGCTCCGCGATGAGGTCGTCCAGCGCCGTCTTCTTGATGGAGTACTCCTCCGTGCGCAGGCGCATCAGGCGGCTGCCCACGGCGCGGTCCAGCTCTTCCTGGGTGATGCTCTGTTTGCCGATGGTGGCCACGCCGTCGTTCGGCGCCGGCAGCGCCGGCGCGGCAAGGGCGAGCAGCAGGGCGGCGGCGAGGATTCGGGTCGATCTCATCGGTCACTCCCTTCGAATCGGGAAGACGCGTCGCCGCGCCTTCCCGTCAGGTGATCAGCAACTGTGGTGGCCGTCGCAGTACCAGCCGCCGTCGCAGCAGTCCTGGTAGCCGCTGCCGCTCTCCGAGTGGTCGATCGAGTCGTCGCACCAGGTGTAGCTCCGGTAGTACGAGCTGGTGTTGCAGCTGTTGGCGTCCGTCATGGTGACCAGCTCCACCACGTGGTGGGTGCACTCCCAGTAGGTCCAGTGGAAGTCGCCGTTGCCGTACGAGCCGCGGTACGCGCGGGAGCTCTCGTACCAGCTCGGCGTGCAGTTGTCCGGGATGCAGCCGCCGGAGCTCTCGCCGCAGGTCGAGGAGACCCAGGAGAGGCAGCCGCCATCGATGGTGTATACCTCGCAATTCTGGCAGTACTGGTCGCAGGAGGAGCTGTAGGGATCGCAGGTGTCCCAGCACTCTCCCAGCTGGGCTTGGGCGGACGGCGCGGCAGCGATCAGCGCCGCCGCGAACGTACAGAGGAGGAGGACCTTGAGCAGTTTCGGCATGGGAACCTCTTTCACGCGCCGCGGTCGCGCGCGTGCGGTAAGGCTGGTTGCGGGATGCCGAGCGGCAAAGGGAACCGGGATGCTAGTCCATTGGACTCACCACCCTTCCGGGTTTATGTATATGTTGCACTGCTGAACTTGTCGAGCCTCACCGCCCCGTTGCGGCGGCAGCCGCGGTCTTCTTGGTGCGGGCCAGCTCCTCGTCGATCACGCTGGTGAAGCTCTCCAGCGGCGCGGCTCCCACCACCATCCGCCCGTTCACGAAGAACGTCGGCGTGCTCTGCACTCCCACCTTCGAGCCGGCGGCCTGCCCTTCCTTCCACGTGTCGGCGTACTTGCCGGAGTCGAGGCAGGTGCTGAACCGCGTCATGTCGACGCCGGACTCGGTGGCGTACTTGCGGATGTCCGCATCCTGTACGGGGCCGCCGTTCTTGGAGAAGAAGCGGTCGTGCATCTCCCAGAACTTCCCCTGATCGGCGGCGCATCGCGCGGCGGCCGCGGCGCGCGGCGCGGTGCGATGGATGGGCAGCGGATAGTCGAGGAACACGAACTTCACGTTCTCCCCGTACTTCTGCTCGATCTTCTTCATCGTGGCGTTGGCGCGGCTGCAGAAGGGGCACTCGAAGTCGGAGAACTCGACGATGGTGACCGGCGCTACCTCGCTGCCGCGGGTCGGGCCGGCCGCGTCCACCTTCGCGCGGGGCGGCGCGAGCAGCACCTTCACCCCCGCCGCCTCGCGGAGCGACTTCACGAATTCGGCGGTGCGGGCGGCGATGCGCTGCCGCTTCATCCCCTCGATGATCTGGGCGATGGCTTCTTCCTTCGAGCCGCCGAAGCGCTCCTTCGTGCCGTCGTAGAACGGCTCCACTTCCGCGGCGGTGGGCACTTCGATCTTGCCGCCCACTTCCGTCTTCAGCAGCTCCTCGACCGTGATGTTGCGCCTGGCCGCTTCGGTGGCCAGCAGCCGCTCGGCGATCAGGTCATCGAGCGCCGTCTTCCTGATGTTGTACTCCTCGGTGCGCAGGCGCATGAGGCGCGTGCCGACCGCCTGGTCGAGCTCCGCCTGGGAGAGGGTCTGTTTGCCGATGATGGCCACGCCCTTGTCCGCGGCGAAGAGCGAGGCGGCGGCAATGAGGAGCAGCGATGCGGCGAGAGTGATGCGAATCGGTTTCATCTCGTCCTCCTTCGAATCCGGAAGGCGCGTCGCCGCGCCTTCCGTCAGACCGTTCAGCAACTGTGGTGGCCGTCGCAGTACCAGCCGCCGTCGCAGCAGTCCTGGTATCCGCTTCCGCTCTCGGAGTGGTCGATGGTGTCGTCGCAATAGGACGAGGTCCAGTACGCCGAGTTCTCGTTGCAGTGGCTCGTGTCGGTGAGCGTCACCCACTCGACCACGTGATGCGTGCACTCCCAGTACGTCCAGTGGAAGTCGCCGTTGCCGTAGGAGCCGCGGTACTGGCGGGACGTCTCGCTCCAGGTGGGGGCGCAGTTCAGGCAGCCGTTGCCGCCGCGCTGTCCGCAGGTCGAATAGCGGGTCTGGATGCAGCCGCCGTCCTGGGTGAAGCCGAAGCAATACCAGCATGACTCGTCGCAGTCGCTGTACTGCGGGTCGCATTCACTACAGGCGATCTGGGCCTGCGCGGTGGGCGCCGCGGCGCAGAGCAGCGCCACGAACGCGAGACCAAGGAGAAACTTCACCGTGTGGGACATGAAAGGGTTCTCTCCTCGAGGTTGAGGCACGCGCGGAGCGTGCGCGGTTGAGAGATACCGAGAGGCGCCGTGGCGCCGGGCTTCGGCGCGGCGGAGTCCGAGACACACGTCGGGAGCGTGAGTGCTAGCGAGACTCATCGGTTCCTGTGCCTTCCGACCGCGGACCCGAGCGGGGTGATCCGGGGCCTATCGGTGAGGACGGGAGAACGTCAGCGTATGGAAGAGGCGGACATCATTCACGTCATCGGGCTCACCACCTTTCCTGCTCGACATAGGGCCATTACCCCGGCGTGCGTGCAAACGTCCAACCAGCTTTTCGGGAGCGGGTAGAATCGCCGGGCGTGCTCAAGCGGATCTTCCTCATCCTGTTCGCGGTGCTGATCCTCTGGCTCGGCTTCGAGTGGCTGACCTTCCCCGACGTCGCCTTGCTGGCGAAGGAAGCGCCAAAGACCACCGCCTTCATGGAACGGCGGCGCAAGGAGCTGCGCGCGGCGGGCAAGAGCGACACGGTCTCCTACCAGTTCGTCCCCTACGGCCGCATCTCCCCCTTCCTCCGCCGCGCCGTCCTGGTGGCCGAGGATGATCAGTTCTACGAGCACGAGGGGGTGGATGTGGACGCGATGAAGGAGGCGTTCGAGCGCGACTGGAAAACAAAGAAGCTCTCCCACGGCGGCTCCACCATCACGCAGCAGCTGGCCAAGAACCTCTACCTGTCGCCCTCGCGCAATCCGCTGCGGAAGGTGAAGGAGTACCTCCTGGCCCGCTCGCTGGAAAAGCACCTGACCAAGAAGCGGATCCTGGAGCTGTACCTGAACGTGGTGGAGATGGGGGAGCGCGTCTACGGCGCCGAGGCCGCGTCGCGGCACTACTTCCGGACCGCCGCTTCGGGGCTCTCCGCGCCACAGGCGGCGCTGCTCGCCGGCTGTCTGCCCAATCCGCGCATCATGAGCCCGGCCGCACCGAACAAGCGCCTGCGATTCCGCCAGCGGATGATCCTCTCCCGCATGCGCCGATGGGGCTACCTGTTCGAAAAGGAAGTGCTGACCGAGAAGAAGCCGGCCGCCGCGGAGCCGCCTGCAACGGAGACCACGGCGACGACGGAAACCGTCACGCCGCCCGCGACGGATACGGACCTCACGCCGCCGCCACCCGCCACCGAGACGACGACCGAGCCGCCAGCGACGGAAACGACGACGGAGCCTCCGCAGACGGAAACACGTGGGACGGCGCCACCGTCGTCTACGTGAACAGTGTCATCCCGAGTCCCGCGGAGGACGAATGGATCGGTACCTTCAGGCGCGCCGCGCGAGATCGGTACCCTCGCCGTCGGCGCGGCTTCAGGAATAGCCCGGCCGGCCCTACATTTCCCCGCCAAACTCCTGCTCTTCCCGTCCGTATACTCCTTCCATGAGCTCACACGTCGACATCCTCGGCATCCTCTACATCATCCTTGGCATCCTCGGGGTGGCGGTTGGGGTCTGTCTCTTCGTCGTGATCTTCGGCGCGGGGGCGATCTCCGGCGAGCGCGACGCGGCCCTCGTCACCGGCGCGGTCGGCACGTTCGTGGCCGCCATCGTCATCGTCCTCTCCGCGCCGAGCATCATCGTCGGCATCGGGCTGCGCCGGCGCCGGGAATGGGCGCGCGTTTTCGCCCTCATCCTCGCCGCGCTGCACCTGCTCAGCTTCCCCCTCGGCACCGCGGTGGGCATCTACGCCTTCTGGGTCCTGCTCAATCCGGAGGCAGCGCGGCTCTTCGCGTCGCAAACAGAAATACCGGGACCGGGTCTCCCGTAACGTCGGCCCGCTGGCTGGCGCCCGCGGCGTGGAAGTTCACCGAGTGGCCGCCGTCGAAGAGCATCGCGTCCCAGCATCCCAGGCCGCCGTCCGCCTCGCCGCGGCGCACCACCCGGCCGATCTCGAACATGCTGAACTTGCGGTCCTGCGGCATGGCGAAAAAGAGGAGCTCGCCGTTGCGTCTGATGCAAACGCCGCAGCGCGCCGCGGCGTAGTTGTTCTTGATGTCCGCGCGCTTGCCTTTGATCACCAGCCGCGGCCCCGCCTGCACCGCCATGGCCGCCTTCCGGCGATACGACGGCCATGCGTCGGGCACGATGATGCGCGGCTTGCCGTCGTTCGTGACCAGGAAGATCGACTGCCAGGAGGAGGTGCGCGGCTCGTTCACCACCTCGCCGCTCCGCACCACCGTGCCGAGCGGCCGGCGCGCCGCATCGAAGAAGTTTGCATTGATGCTGAACGGCGCGCGCTGCTGCGCGGCGACCGCGCTGGCGGTGCTGCCGCCGGAGACCACCGCCGTATCGAAGGTCCAGGCGGCGGCATCGATGCGCACCACGTGCATGTCGAGATCGTCCCGGTCGCCGAGGCAGCGGATGGCGCGGTAGTCGAGCCCGGAGTCGATGCGCAGCCAGTCGACGGCGCAGTCGCCGTGCGGGCCGTTCGGCTCTTTCTCGTAAACGGCGCGGTTGTCGGCGGCGAGGGCGGCGGTGGCGAAGAGCAGGATGGCGGCGAGGCGTTTCACGTCGCCGCAAATTCGCAAACGATGTGCCGGGCTACATCCGCACCTTGCGCGGCGTGAACTTGTTGTCGGGGCCGAAGTGCCCGGCCAGGTAGGCGATGAGCTCCGTTTTTCGCTTCTCATCCACCACCGCGCCCCAGCGGATCATCTTGTCCACGCTCGCCGTCCATTGCTTCTCGGTGAGGCGCTGCTGGGCCAGGATGTCGGCGGAGTGGCAGGGGAGGCAGCTTCCTTCCGCGAGCTCCTTGCCGCTGCCGTCGGGCAGCGCATGGAACTTCGTGCCGAGCAGGGGGAGCGCGGGGTCGAAGGGGACGCGCTTCTTCTTCGGCGCGGACGACGCAGCGGCCGCGAGCAGCGTAAACATCACCAGGAGTGCAGCGAGGCGCTTCACGCGACCACCTCTACGTCCACACCGTGCCACGAGTTGTACAGATAGCCGCTCTGGTTCCACTGCGCATCGCGCGGCTGCACGACGCCGCGGCTGTCCGTCGCGCGGGCCAGAACCCGCATGTTTCCAGCCTTTTTCGGCGTCCAGGCATAGGACCAGAGGCGCCACGCATACGGCGAGTGACGCGCGTCGAGCTTTGCCTTGGACCACGTGGCCCCGCCGTCATCGCTCACTTCGACCTTGCCGATGTCCGGCGCGCCGGAGAAGGCGAAGCCGGCGATCGTCGCGGCGCGTCCCACCTTCGCCCGCTTCGGCGCGGTGGTGATGTTCGACTTCACGGAGAGCTCCGTCACCGGATGCATCTCCTCCGGCTTCACCGCGACGCCCGGCGTGCCCGCTTCATTCGGCCAGCGATATGCGGTATCCATGTAGAAGCCCTTCTGCGCCTCGGCCCGCGGGCTGAGATGCACCAGCCACTTCATCCAGTGATCGCCGGCCCAGCCGGGAACCACCAGGCGCAGCGGTGCGCCATGCGCCGCCGGCAGCGGCGCGCCGTTCATCTCGTACGCCAGGATCGCATCGTCCATCGCCTTGCCCAGCTCCAGCGAGCGATGGAACGGCGGCACCTTGCCGGGCGGATCGTCGCTGCCGAAAATGTGCAGATGCTTCGCCGTCGCTTTCACTCCGGCTCGCTGCAGGACGTCCTGCACCCGCACGCCGCGCCAGTGCGCGTTGCCCACCGCGCCGTAGCCCCACTGCACGCCGGGAACCACCGGCGCATGCAGCGCGCGGCCGTTGCCGGCGCACTGCAGCACGCACGTTCTCTCCGCGGCCGGCATCTTCTTCAGCTGGGCGAGGGTGAGCTGCAGCGGCTTCTCCACTTCGCCGTCCACGACGAGACGCCAGGTGGCAAGCCGCGGCGGATGAGGGATCCAGTGGCTGCGCACGAAGAAGAGGTCGTTCGGCGTGAGGTAATCGGTCAGCAGTTCCAGCGGCGTCTCCGCGTTCTGGGCGTAGCCGTTCATCTGCAGCATGTGTTTTCCGGCGGCGCGGGCGAGGACCGGGAACGCCGCCGCGGCGGCGACGAAGGTGCGGCGGCTGATCATGAACGGCAGTGTACGCCGGGCCGCGCTTCGTTTCCGAAATCGTGGTATCGGGACTTGCGCCGAGCGCAACTCGATGTGACTTGCCATCAGGCACTTGATCCGGCGGCGGGGCGATGTGGTCCGTCTTTTGCCCTTCAGGCGGTCCGATGTTGAACCGACGGAACGACGATTGGCGAGTCATCTGCGATTGCCAGCTGCACGCGCGCCGCGAGCGCACGCTGCTCCGCCGCTCCGTGCGCGCCGCGTCGTGGGCCGCGCGCCACGTCGGCCGCCGCGGCGTCGCGCTGCTGATCGGCGTGCCGGTCGCCCTCTGCATGATCAACATGCCGACCGAGGCGATGAACATCTCGCTGCCCGCGCTGCGCGATGAAGTGCGCATGGACCTCCGCGCCTTCCGTTCCGGCGGCACGACCATGCCCATCATCACCCAGCGCGTGCGCGACGAGTTCCTCGACCCGCACCACACCGCGCTCTTCACCCTCGAACATGCGAAGGAAGAGTTCTTCCGCACGCAGGTAAAGTACGGCTCGATCATCTATCGCGAGGCGAGGCGCAACAACCTGCCGCCGGAGCTCGTGGCCGCGGTGGTAGAGGCGGAGTCGGACTTTCGCGAGAAGCTCGTCTCGACGAAGAACGCGCAGGGGCTGATGCAGATCCTCCCCAGCACCGGCCGGCTGATGGGCGCCGAGAATCTGTTCAACCCGGATGAGAACGTGGCCGCCGGCGCGAAGTACCTCCGCTATCTCGTCGACCGTTTCCGGGACGAGCGGATCGCGATCGCCGCCTACAACGCGGGCGAGGGGAACGTCGAAAAGTTCGGCGGCATCCCGCCCTTCCCCGAGACGCTGACCTACCTGCGCAAGGTGGACGAGCGGAAGGCGCGCTACAGCAGCACGGTGCGCGGCGCCTACGTCACCGAGCTGCGGCTGCGGACCGCGAACACCACCGCCACCCGCTAAGTCCGCTATCATCAGCGGATGCCTGCAGTGCCTGGCGACGAGCGCCGCGAGTTCCAGCGCCTCCGCCTCGATCCACCCGTCCCCGCCACCCTCGGCACGACCGCCGTCTCGTTGCTCGACGTCGGCGTGCTGGGGGCGCGCGTCCATCACGCCGCGCCGTTCGAGCAGCAGTACTTCGAGCTCCGCTTTTCCCACGGCCCCAACGAGATCGGCCTGCGCTGTGAAGTCATCCGCACCTACGACAGCCAGCATGCGAAGTACCCCGGCACCGGCCTCGAGTCCGGCCTCCGCTTCCTCGCCGCGGTCGGCGATTCGGGCGACCACCTCCGCTCCATGCTGGGGGAATTGGTGAAGGCGCTGCTCGAACAGCGGCCGATGACGCCGACCGGCACGTTCCACCAGGTGGATGGCGACAAGACCGTGCGCGGCACCCAGGCGGGCTTCGTCTGCTACCGGCTGGAGAACGCGGCGTGGCGGCGGCGCGCGGTGTTCCTGCCCGAGCAGCCGCAGAGCGGTTTCACCGTGGCCAGCTCGGAAGATCGCGCGGAGATGCAGCGCCTCTGCGCCGTTTACGCGGCGTCCGATGAAGAAGGGCGGCGCCTGATCCGCCTCTTCGCCGAGCTGAGCGTCAGCGAGGTGATGGAGATCCCGCCGCGGGCCTGAGCTGTCATCCTGAGCTCCGCAGACGGCGAATGGATCCCCCTCGTGCTTGGCAGGGGATCCTTCGTCGTCTGCGGCTTCAGGATGACACGGGGGCAGCCTCCACCTCCGCCACCTCTCTCTGCAGCGTGAAATGGAACTTCGTCCCCACGCCGGGTTGGCTGTCCACCCAGATCCGCCCGCCGTGCGCCTCCACGATGCCCTTCGCGATGGGCAGCCCCAGACCCGCGCCGAGGCGCTCGGCGCGCTTGGCCTGCCAGTAGGGATTGAAGATGTCCGCCAGGTTCTCGGCCGGGATGCCCGGGCCGCTGTCGGAGACGGTGAACAGCACTTCGTTGCCTTCGCGCGCATCGGCGCGGAAGGCGATCACGCCGTCTGCCGGCGTGAACTTCATCGAGTTGCCGATCAGGTTCTGCAGCACCTGCAGGATGCGGTGCCGGTCGGCATGCACGCCGGAGACGCCGTCGCCGACCTGGTACTGGAAGGTGATCTGGTTCGTCGCCGCCTGCACCTTGAAGAGCTCGTACATCTCGCGGAAGAGCGCCTCCACCTCGACGCGGGCCGGCTCCACCGGCAGCTGCTTGCCGCCTTCCAGGCGCGTCACGTCCAGCAGGTCGGCGATCAGCCGGTTCATCCGCCGGGCCGACATGTCGATGGTCTCCAGCTGCTCCTTCTCCTCCTCGGTCAGATTCTGCGAGGTGGCCAGCAGCGAGGAGCCGAGGATGACGGCGCTGAGCGGATTGCGCAGGTCGTGAGAGACGATGGCCAGCACTTCCTCCCGCGCGCGCACGGCCTGCTGCGACTCGAGATAGAGGCGCGCGTTGTCGATGGCGAGCGAGCCGTGGCGACCGAGCTCGCCGAGGAGCGAGGCATCGTCCGTCTGGAACGGCTTCCCTTCCGGCGAGGCCGCGATGAGGATGCCGAGCGTCTGGCCGCGGCTCACCAGCGGCACGGCGACGGTCGCGCGGTTGGCCGAGCCGTTCATGTACGCCTCCAGCGCCGAGCCGCCGACCAGCTTCGCCTCGCGCGTCTGCATCACCCGCACGATCGCTTCCGGCATCTCGGCCAGCGGCTGCCCGATCGTCTCCTCCAGCGCTTCCCGGAACCGCGCGTCGTGATGCGCCGCCGCGGCGCGCCGCATCCCGCCCTCCTCCGTCGCCATGTCGATGACCACGGCCTCGGCCAGATTGGGGACGATGAGCTTGGCCAGCATGGCGATGGTCTGTTCGTAGTCGAGCGAGGCGGCGAGCTCCTGGCCGGCGGAGGCGAGGAAGGCGGCACGCCGCTCTTCGCGCTCCGCGGCGGCGCGGGCGGACTTCGCGTCGGCCGCCTCCCGCTCCGCCTCCTGCCGGCGGCGCATCGCCTCACGGGCGAGGAGGCGCATCTGCCGCCCGAGGCCGGCCACGAGGAGGGCGGAGGTGAGGGCGAGCAGGGTCAGGATGATGGTGAGCGAGACGTTGAGCTGCTCCGCGGAGCGGATCTTCTGCAGCCGCTCTTCGATGCCGCTCTGGATCGCGATCTCCAGGTCGGAGGCGGCGAGGAGCGATTTCTCGTACGCCGGGTGCCGCTCGTAGAGGCGGGTGAGGAAGACTTCCTTCGGCAGCGGCTGGTCGACCAGCTGGCCCTCGCGGACGCCCTGATGCCAGCGCGCGGTCTGGGCGAAGAGGAGGTCGAGCTGCTGGCTGACCTCATCGCTCAGCTTCGGCCCGAGCACCATCACCTGCCTGCGGAAAGCGTCTTCCTCGGCGACCAGTCGGTAGTAGTCGTTGCGGTAGTTCGCCTGCCCGGTGACCTGCCAGGCGATGATCTTGTCCAGCTCGTTGGACAGGTCGATCTGGATCTGGTTCGCGCTCCGCCGCGCCGGCTCCGCCACGCGCGTAATCTCGTTGCGCATCTTCGCCGTGTGACGCGCGACGGCCAGCGGCAGGATGACCAGCGAGAGGAGCGAAACGATGATGAACGTGACCGGCAGCACGGTCGTCCACGTGCTCTCGGGCCCCACGCGCCAGATGCTGCGGCGGTCTCTGGTCTGTGGTTTGGGGGTCATTGTTCACGTGGCGATCGGCGATCAGCGATCAGTGATCAGCGATCGAAGCCATGGTCCTCCTGCTCGCCGCTCGCCGCCAGGTCGCTGGCCAATCGCAGCAATATGCTTGCCTCCGTCTGTTGACGAATTCCACAGTGACACGGTTTCGGCCGTGCGCCATACTTCCTGCCGGTGTGGCTGACGATCGCAGAGAGTTCCAACGGCTCCGTCTGGCGAAGCCGATCCTCGCCCTCATGAACGGCCAGAGCGCGCTGGTGCTGGACATCGGCATCGCCGGCGCGTTCCTGGAACATTACGGCACGATGGAGAGCGGGGAGCGCTTCCGCCTCGTCTTCCGCTGGAAGGGGCAGGACGTGGAGTTCGACTGCGAGGTGGCCCGCTCCTCGATCGTGCGCAGCCCGGGCGGCGACGGGCAGTCGTCGGTCTCGCACAGCGGCGTGCGGTTCACCGAGGCTGTCGGCGAGTCGCGGGAACGGCTGCAGGACATGATGGCCACGTTCGTGGGGAAGGTGCTGGCCGCGCAAAAGGCGAATGCCACCGGCGCGCAGGTGGACAAGGGAGACGAGCTCCTGGCCCAGCTCGGCGAGGCTCGCCGGCTGCGCTCGCGCGGCTTCGTCAGCTACCGGCTGAAGGGCGGCTCCTGGTGGCGCGTGCCGACCGCTTCGCCCCAGCAGCCGCCGGACGGCTTCACGGTGGCGGCCTATGAAGATGAGGAAGAGCTGGAGACGCTCTGCCGCGCCTACGAGGCCTCGGATGAGGAAGGGCGCCGTTTGATCCGCCTCGTTTCGGAGCTGAGCGCTTTGTCGGTGCGGAAGCGCTAAAGCAGTTCCTCGAACGACTCCACGACCACATCGGCCGCGCTCAGGTCCTGCCATTGATTCGCGTTCACGTTGCGGACGGCGATGCAGGTCATGCCCGCCCTCTTCGCCGCCAGCACGCCCACCCGCGAGTCCTCGAAGACGACGCACTGCTCGGGCTTCCGTTGCAGTTTGCGCGCGGTCAGCAGAAACGCCTCCGGGTGGGGTTTGCCATGCGTCACTTCGCTGCCGTCGACGATCAGCTGGAACAGCTCGCGGATGTGGAACCGTTTGAGGATTTCATCGATCGCGTCGCCGACTGCCGATGAAGCGATGGCGAGGGTGAGGCCGCGCTGCTCGAGCGCGCGGACGGCCGCTTCGACGCCCTTCATCAGCTCGAGCTCCGCCGTGCGGCATTCGCGGAGAAAGTGCCGGTGGCGCATGGCGAAGAGCTCCTCCTCCGGCGCGCTCCAGCCGAAGAAGCGGCGCATCTCCCGGATGTCGTCGATGATGCGCATGCCGGAGGAGGTGCGGAAGGCGAGCGGCAGCGCATCGTAGTCGCTCCCCAGCTCTTCGCACAGCGCGCGGTAGGCGGCGCCGTGCTGGGCCTCGAGATCGATCATCGTCTCGTCGAAGTCGAAGATGGCCGCCGTGATACTTTCCGGCAGGTCGTGGATCCGAGGTTTCAAAAGATGCTCCTCAGCGTGCTCGCGGTCGGCGGCACGATCATGCTGCTGGCCACCGTCGCCCTGATCGTCGCCTTCCGCGGCTTCGAGAAACAGACCCAGCGCTCGGTGATCCTCATCGCCTTCCTGCTGGCGTTCATGCTCGCCGCCTGCATGCTCTTCCTCAGGATTTCGATCGAGCACTGAAGCCGAGCTCTTTCAGGATCCGTTCGGTGTCCGCTCCGAGCTCCGGCGGGGCCGACCGGATGGGCAATCTCTCGCCGTTGAGTCTCACCGGATTCCGCACCGCCTCGTAGCGGCCGATGCGCTGGTGCTCCACCTCTTCGACGAGCACCCGTCCCGCATCGCTCTGCAGCGCCTCGTGCACGCCCTGCACGAGCGAGGCGGGGATGGCCGCCTTGCGGCAACTGGCCACCCAATGGTCCGCGGTTCGGGTCCGGAAGATCGCTTCCAGCAGCGGCACCAGCACCTCGCGATTGCGCACTCTCGCCTCGTTCGTCGGAAAGCGCAGCAGCTCCGGCCGCTCGATCACCTGGTGACAGAGCTGCTCGTAGTGCCGATCCGTCCCCGCGCCGAGGGCGAACGGCCGGTCGCTGCCGTGGAAGAGCTGATACGGCACGATGGAGGGATGCGCGTTGCCGTAACGCTCCGCCTCCTGCCCCGTCAGCAACACGCTCTGCGCGACGTTGGCCAGGGAGGAGAGCGTCGCGCCAAAGAGCGAGACTTCGATGGACGCTCCTTCTCTTCTCACCAGGGCGGCGCAGATGGCGCCGAACGCGTGGTGGGCGGTGAGCACATCGGCCAGCGCCACGCCCACTTTCATCGGCTCGCCGTCCGGCTCTCCGGTGATCCACATCAGCCCCGCGGCCGCCTGGGCCAGCAGGTCGTAGCCGGGCCTGTCGGCATCCGGCGTGTCGGCGTCGTAGCCGCTGATGGAGCAGTGCACCGCTTTCGGGTTGATCGCTCTCACGTCGCCCAGGAGGGCGGCTCGCTGGCGGGGGAGGAAGTTGTCCAGGACCACGTCCGCCCGCTCGATCAGGCGCCGCGCGACGTCGCCGTCGCGCTTCAGATCGAGCGCCAGAGACTCCTTGTTCCGGTTGATGCTCAAAAAGTACGCGCTCACGCCGTCGGCAAAGGGCGGGCCCCATCGGCGCGTCTCATCTCCTTTTTCGGGCTCTTCCACCTTGATCACGCGCGCGCCGTGGTCGGCCAGGAGCTGGGAGCAGAGCGGGCCGGCCAGGACTCGGGTGAAGTCGGCGACGAGAACGCCGTGGAGAGGGAGGTCGGACTTCAACGGTAGGACTGCTTGAGGGCGTCGAGGTCGGCCAGCGTCTTGCGCAGGATGTTGACCACCTTGTGAATCTCGGTGCCGTAGCGATGGAGCTCGGCGTCGCAATCGGTCATGGCGTAGACGGCTTCGTCTTTTTCGAGGCGGTCGCGCTCGAAGCGGAGGCGCTCGGTCAGCTCTTCGATCTCGGTGACGAGGATGAAGTTGATGTCCTTCTCCCCCAGGTAGCGCTTGCACTGGGGACACCAGATGGAGCGGTCGTCGCTCGTCTCGACGAGGTCGACGACGAACTGGCGCTCGCACTGCGGACACTCAAAGACTTCCGGTAACACAGCCTCATCCTCTGCTTTGATTGTGCCACCGAATGGAGGCGCCGCGCGCGGAATTCACTGCTTGACGGAGGGGTTAGGCGCCGTGTAGCATCCCCCGCCCTCGCCCCTCCGGGGCACCTCTTGCTGGGAGGTCGTTCAATGGTAGGACAAGCGGCTCTGAACCGCTCAATCGGGGTTCGACTCCCTGCCTCCCAGCCACCGGCCGCTGCTTTTGTTGGCCTAGCCTCCCTGGAGGCTTTTTTCGTTTCAGGGGAATCCGCGCGCGGGGCGTCAAGACGCGGCGAAGACGTCTCGCCGCGCCTGCGATTCATCACAACGTCCGCAGAAATGCCGTGAGCTGTGCCTTCGCATCCGCGGCCAGCGCGGAGAAACGGTCGCGTGCCGCCCGCGCCTGACCGTCATGTGCGGATATCGCCTGTTCCAGCGTGGTTGCGCGTCCGTCGTGCAGAAACCGGGTGATGAATCTCAGGCCCCACAACGGCTGCGTCCGTACTTCCGCACCGGTGGAGCCGCCCATCTCCAGCCCGTCGCCCAGCGATCCCAGATCGTGGAGCAGGAAGTCGGAGTAGGGGTGATAGGTCTGATGATCGAGAGCGGCGACCGCACTCGATCCCGTTCTCAACGTCGCGACGTGGCACTCCGCGCATCCGATTGCGTCGAAGACCTGCGCGCCCTGGATCGAGTCTGCGGTCTG
>DASYMJ010000273.1:0-5905 GCA_036009105.1 Thermoanaerobaculia bacterium
TCATCAAAATGACGCGGCGGGCTCAGCCCGCCGCAACCATGCTCTTACTGCGGCCGGCTGAGAGCCGGCCCTACATTCTTACTTGCTCGCGGTCTGGCTGCTCGGCTTCTTCACGAAGTTCTTCGCGATCCGGTTGATGTACGTCACGGTCTCCCGGAACGGCGGCACGCCCTTGTACTTCCAGACGTTCCCCTCGCCGGCGTTGTACGCCGCGACGGCGTGGTCGGCGTTGCCGTGGAAGGTCTCCAGGAGCCAGCGCAGGTAACGCGTGCCCGCGTAGATGTTGGCCACCGGGTCGAACGAGTCGGTGACGCCGAAGCGCTCGGCGGTGGCGGGCATGAGCTGCATCAGGCCGCGCGCCCCTTTGTTGGACATCTCGCGCGGGTTGAAGTCCGACTCGGCCTTGATGACGGCCGAGACGAGCGCCGCGTCGACGTCGAACTTCTTTGCCGCGTCTTTGATGATCTGGTCGAAGCGCGATTTGAAAAGCGGCCCGCTCTCATCGCTGTAGCGCCAGGAGCGCTTGGGGAAGACGCCGCCCTGCTCTTCTACGATCTTCTTCACCTCGGCCACCACGGCGGCCTCGACCACTTCGTCGTCCACGATGCGGTCGACGCGGTCGAGCGGCACGGTGAAGGAGCCACCTCCCTTGAGCGTGAGCTGCATCGTCGCCTGGTCGACCACCTGGAAGTTGGCGATCTTCATGGCCCGGCCGTCGGTGAAGACGGCAATGCTCGCGCTCGCCTGAGCGGCCGCGGCGAGGCTGATGATGGCGAACAGAGCGATACGTTTCATTGCGGACTCGCGATAACTAATCAGGGAGCGGGGTTATTGCCCACGGCCCTCACGCCCGCGGGTGGTACTGCTCGTAAATCTTCTGCAGCCGCGCCCGGGAGACGTGGGTGTAGATCTGCGTCGTGGAGATATCCGAGTGGCCAAGCATCATTTGGACGCTTCGGAGGTCCGCTCCGTTCTCCAGCAGGTGCGTGGCGAACGAATGCCGCAGCACGTGAGGCGAGATGTGCGACTGCACGCCGGCCAGCCGGGCGTACTTCAGAACCTTCATCCAGAACGACTGCCGCGTCATCGGCCGCCCTCTGCGCGAGAGGAAAAGATGCGGGTCCGGCGCCTTCGCAAAGTGGGCCCGGCCCTGCTCCACGTAGCGGACGATGGCGTCGCGCGCGGCGTCGCCGAACGGCACGATGCGCTCCTTCGAGCCCTTCCCCATGGTGCGCAGGAAGCCGGCGTCCATCACCAGGTCGTCGATTTTCACGTGGATCAGCTCGCTCACGCGCAGGCCGGTCGCGTACAGCAGCTCGAGCATCGCCCCGTCCCGCAACCCCTCCGCCGTCTCGCGATCGGGCGCGCGCAAGAGCGCCTCCACTTCGGACGGCTGCAGCGACTTCGGCAGCGTGGTCCAGAGCTTCGGGTTCTCCAGGTTCTCCGTCGGGTCGACCTTCAGATGTCTTTCCGCGACGAGGAAGCGGAACAGCCCGCGGATCGCCGCGAGCGCGCGCGCCACCGACCGGGCCGCGATGCCCGCCGTGCGCAGCGCCTGGAAGTAGCGGACGATGTGCACCCGCTGCACCTCTTCCAGCTGCAGCTTCTGGTCGCCGAGCCAGTGGCCGAAGTGGCGCAGGTCGATGCGGTACGAGGCGAGCGAGTTCCTGGCCAGCCCCTTCTCGACAGCGAGGTAGTCGAGAAAGATCGGCAGGTACGTGACAAAGTACGCGCCGCCCTCCTTGCGCTCAGGATCGATCGCCCGCGGCTTTGGCTTCATGCGCCACCAGATCGGCCATGTACGAGCTGCGGACGAACGGCCCGGAGAAGACGGCCCGGAAGCCGAGCTCCTCCCCTCGCATGCGGTATTCGTCGAAGACGGCCGGATGCACGTACTCCACGACGTCCAGCTTCTCGCGCTTCGGCTGCAGGTACTGGCCGATGGTGAGGATCTCGACGCCGCTGGCGAGGAGGTGCCGCATCACGTCCAGCACCTCGTCCCGCCGCTCGCCGAGGCCGAGCATCAGGCCGGCCTTGGTGATCAGGCTCGGATCGAGGCGCTTGGCATGGGCGAGCACGCCGAGGGAGCGCTCGAAGCGGGAGCCGGGGCGGACGAAGTCGTAGAGGCGCGGCACCGTCTCCACGTTGTGGTTGAAGTAATCGGGCTTTGCGTCGACGACGACCGCAACGGCGTCCAGGTTGCCGCGAAAGTCTGGGGTGAGGACTTCGACCGCGGCGTTGGGAAGTGCCTGGCGCAGCTCGCCAATCGTCTCCGCAAAGTGCTGCGCGCCGCCGTCTTCGAGATCGTCGCGCGTCACCGAAGTGACGACGATGTGCCGCAAGCCCATCCGCTTCGCCGCATCGGCCACCGCGCGGGGCTCATCGATGGAAGGCGGCGCGTAAGGGCGGCCCGTCGTCACGTTGCAGAAGCCGCAGGAGCGGGTGCAGACGTCGCCCAGGATCATGAACGTTGCGGTGCCGCGGGCGAAGCACTCGGTGCGGTTGGGGCAGGCCAGCGACTCGCAGACGGAATGGAGCGACCGCTCCCGCAACAGCGACTTCACCTCGTGCAGCTGCTGCAGGTTCAGGCGCTTCTCGCGGATCCACTGGGGGAGGCGGGGCTGGGTCATTGAAGGGGAAGGTACCACAAACAAAACGGCCGCCCGGAGGCGGCCGTCAGCGGAGCGATGGCGGTGTGTTCAGTGCCCGATACCGAGGCTCTTGTCGAGCGACTTCTCGATCAGCTTCTCGGCTTCCATCTCGTCGATGCCCTTGACGATGGCCACCTCGGAGACGATCAGGTACTTGGCCCGGTCGTACATCTTCTTCTCGCGGAAGGAGAGGCTCTTCTTCTTCGAAACCTCGTTGAGGTTCTTCAGCACGGCGGCCACGTCTTCCAGGCGGCCGGTTTTCATCTTCTCCAGGTTCTCCCGGTAGCGGCCCTTCCAGTCGGTGTGCGACTTGACCGTCTGCTCTTCCAGAAGGCTGATCAGACCTTTGATCTCCTTCTGCTGGTAGAGGCGGCGCAGACCGACGCGGTCCGTGTTGCGGATCGGCACCATCAGCCGCGAATTGGTCGCGAGCAACCGCAGATGGTAGTACGTATCGCCCGCTCCCATGATCGGCGACTCGCCGATCTGCTCAACCACGGTCACACCGTGGTTCGGGTACACGAGCTTTTCGCCGACCTTGAAACTCATTTTGATTGACGACAAGTGAAGCTCCTTTCGGAATTCGGTCCAGAACAACTGAGGGACGCGCATTTTACGCCACCTGCAAGGGATGGTCAAACCACCAGTTATGATGATATGAGCGAAGAGGGCTCAACCGTAGCCGTGACTGGCGTCACCTCACGAGCGCGGCCGGAGTCGCCGCACCAGCTGGTGCAGCCGGTCCAGACCTTCCCTTTTTTCGGCATCCGTGCCGGTGAGGAGGTCCTCGATGGCCTGCAGGTCGCGATAGGTCTGCTCATCCTCCCCCTTCGGCGCCGTCACCTCGATCGTGCGTGCCGCAACTGTTGGAACGGCTGAAGTTGCAGCTGCCGCCGGCTGGAGCGTCTGGGCGATGCGGGAGGCCATGGAGCGGATGGAAGGGATGTCGCCGCGGTCGAGCGCGCGCTGGATCGCTTTCGCGCTGCTGACTGCATCCGCGTAGGGGCTGGCCGGATCGTCGAAGACCTTGGCCGCGACCAGGGTCAGGTCGACGTTGCCGTAGCCTTTGTCGCTGTCTCCGCGCACGTACACCCGGGCGGTGACCTGGCGCGCAATGTCGGGAAAATCGAACGGCTTGGCGTCGCCCGGCTCCAGCCAGCTCTCGACCTTGACGCTGTGCACCTTGGTCGTTTTGTCGCCGAGCGGGATGTATTCGACGTCGATGCGATCGATCCAGATGTGGCGGTTCTTCGTCACCAGCATGCGCCGCGACGGCGAGTCGACGATGAGGCGATAGGCGAATTCGCCGCGCACGGTGAGGGTGGCCAGCTCCTCCCCCTTCTTGGCCGCGACGGAGAACGACTCGTTGCTGCGCGAGGCCTCCAGGCGCTCGAAGCCGGCGTACTGATACGTGCCGTCGCCGCGCTTGCCGCGCAGGAGGTCGACGTCCTCGTTCACGATCCGCCGGAGCAGCTCCGTCGGCAGATCCTTCTTCGCCGCCTGGGCCACCCGGTCGATGACTTTCGCGTCATCCGCAACCCGCGCCGCGGGCGAGGTCTGCGCGGATGCGCTCGCCGCCGCGAGCAGGGCGAGCGTCAGGAGCAACTGCTTCATAGATTCAACTCCCCGAGGGCGCTCGTGCCGGGAAGCCCTTCCCCGCCGAGGCCCAGATAGTCGCTGATGGTGGCGCCGAGGTCGGCGAAGGTGCGGCGCGTGCCGAGCGCGTTGCCGGCGACGATGCGCGGCCCGGCGATGAGGAGCGGGACGTACTCGCGCGTGTGGTCGGTGGAGACGTCAGTCGGATCGCAGCCGTGGTCGGCGGTGATGAAGAGGAGATCGTCCTTGCGCATGGCCTCGAGGAGCGCGGCGAGCTCGCCGTCGAACGTCTCCAGCGCCCTCGCGTAGCCGGGCGCGTCGTTGCGGTGGCCGTACTTGGAGTCGAAGTCGACCAGGTTGGTGAAGATGAAGTCGGCGTCCGACTGGCGGATCAGGTCGATGGTCTTGCGCATGCCATCCGAGTTCGACTCGGTGCGCAGCTCGGTGCCGATGCCGACCCGGTCGAAGATGTCCGCGATCTTGCCCAGGCCGATGACGTGTCTGCCCGCTTTCGTGGCCCGCTCCACGACCGTCTCGCCGGTCGGCGTCACGGTGAAGTCCTTGCGGTTCGCGGTGCGCTTGAAGCGGCCCTTGCCCGGGCCGACGAAGGGGCGGGCGATGATCCGCCCGATGTTGTGCTCGCCGCGCATCAGCTCCCGGGCGATGGCGCAGATGCGCCACAGCTCTTCGACCGGGATGACTGCCTCGTGCGCCGCCACCTGGAAGACGGAGTCGGCCGAGGTGTAGACGATCGGCGCGCCGGTGGCCATGTGCCGCTCGCCGAGCTCGTCGAGGATGACCGTGCCGGAGGCCGCCTTGTTGCCCAGCGTCTTGCGTCCGATGCGCCGCTCGTACTCCGCGATGACGTTGGCCGGAAACCCGTTCGGATAGGTGCGGAACGGGTCCTCCACGATGAGGCCCATCATCTCCCAGTGCCCGGTCGTGGTGTCCTTGCCGGCGCTGACTTCGGCCATGCGTCCAAACGCGCTGATGGGCGCCATGTCCGTCGCCGGCTGCGGCAGGGTGTGCAGCAACCCCAGTCTGGCCAGGGTAGGGAGAGTCGGCCTTTGCGTGTCGAGGATGTGCCCGAGTGTGTTGGAGCCCTCGTCGCCAAAATCGGCGGCGTCGGGAAGCTCGCCCACGCCGAGGGAGTCGCAGACGATGACGATGGCGCGCCGCTTCACGAGCGCACCTTCCGGCGCGGCTTCGCCGCGGAGACGCGGCGGGCGGAGATCTTTTCGCGCACGCGCGGCTTCTGCGTGCGCGCGGCGATGGTCACCAGCGTGCGCAGCGCTTCGTTCATCGACTCGGAGTCGGGGAACGCGGCGAGGAGGTCGGGAGCGAGGACGCGGATGTTCTTGAACCGGTAGAACTCACGGGCGTACTTGCCTCGCGTGGCATTGGTGAAATCGATCTCGCGGTCGAGCGGGTCCTCGTCAGGATCGTTTTTTTTCTTCATAGGTTCGTCTTTCGCGCGACGTGGCGTTCCTGGCGCTGATGATTCGCACGGTATCTTCGCCGCGCAAGGCATATGCGATCGTGAGCAGATGCCCATACGGCGACATGCCGACGATGATAAATCGGTCCTCTTCTCCGGAGTGCAGATCGTCCGGCTGGACTTGATAGTCGTCGTCGCCGAATGCGAGCACCGCCTCCTC
>DASYMJ010000274.1:0-5401 GCA_036009105.1 Thermoanaerobaculia bacterium
CCATGCGGGTGAAGCAGGACGCCATCCCGGGGATGGAAGTGCCGGTGCATTTCAAGCCGGTGAAGCTCAATACCTACCAGTGGGAGATCGCCTGCGCCCAACTTTGTGGCCTCGGCCACTACCGGATGCGCGGTATGCTCACCGTTCACAACCACGCCGACTTCCAGGCGTGGCTGAAATCGCAGGCGCCGGAAGACACCGCCGCGCCGGAACCGAACCCCGTGCCGGCCGCCACGCCGGCAGAGCCCACGACCACAGCACATACATGATCCCGACCGCCCCGACACCGGTTGCACTCCGCCGCTTCACGCTGTTCGTCGCGGCGTCGACCCTCTTCCTCATCTTCGCCGGCGCCATGGTGACCTCCACCGGCTCGGGCCTGGCCGTCCCCGACTGGCCGCTGTCGTACGGGATGGTGATGCCTCCCATGGTGGGCGGCATCTTCTACGAGCACGGCCACCGGATGATCGCCGCCACGGTCGGCTTCCTCACCGTGCTCCAGGCCCTTTTCCTCCAGCGCTGGGAGCCGAAGCGCTTCCTCCGCCGCCTCGGCTGGACCGCGGTCGGCGCCGTGATCGCCCAGGGCCTGCTCGGCGGCCTGACCGTCCTCTTCCTGCTCCCCAAATCGATCTCCATCTCCCACGCGGCGCTGGCGGAGATCTTCTTCTGCCTCAACGTGTCGATCGCCTTTTTCGCGCGTCGCCGCAATGTAGGGCCGGCTCTCCAGCCGGCCCCCCCCGCCCTCGCCTCGCGCGTCCTCGTCGCCCTCGTCTTCAGCCAGATCCTCATCGGCGCCCTGATGCGCCACCTCGGGGCCGGCCTGGCCATCCCCGATTTCCCGCTCTCCTTCGGCCATCTCGTGCCGGCCTTCACCTCGGTCGCCATCGCCGTGAACTTCGCCCACCGCCTCGGCGCCCTGCTGGTGACCCTCGCCATCTTCTATGTCGCGGCGCGCACGCCGCGCTACCGCTGGGCCCTGATTGCCGTGGTCATGCTGCAGCTCACCCTCGGCGCGCTCACGGTATGGAGCGGCAAGCACCCCATCCTGACCAGCCTCCACGTCGCCTGCGGCGCGCTGACCCTCGCCGTCTCGCTGCTGACCGCTTTGTCCGCTCGCTCTCACGTTGCGGCGCCCGCTCGCCGTCTCGTCCCGGCGGAGGCCTCGGCATGACGGAGATCACCCTCCCGATCGCCGATCGCCGATCGCCGGTCGCCGACTACTTGGAATTGTCCAAGTCGCGCATCGTCCTCATGGTGCTCATCACCACGGCGGCCGGCTACCTCATGGCCGCGCCGCACATCGATCCGCTGGCCCTGATGCACGTCCTGGTCGGCACCGCGCTCGTCGCCGCCGGCACGAACGCGCTGAACCAGTACGTCGAGCGCGAGCACGACGCGAAGATGCGCCGCACCCGCCTCCGCCCCCTCCCGGACGGCCGCATCACCCCGCGCGCGGCGCTCTTCTTCTCCGCGGCGGTGGCCGTCATCGGCACGGTCTACCTCGGCCTCATCGTCAACTGGCTCACCGCCGCCCTCGGCGCGCTGACCCTGACCAGCTACATCTTCGTCTACACGCCGCTCAAGCGCGTCTCCACCATCTGCACCATCATCGGCGCCGTGCCCGGCGCGATCCCGCCGCTGATGGGCTGGGCCGCCGCCTCGGGGACGCTCTCCATCGGCGCCTGGATCGCCTTCAGCATCCTCTTCTTCTGGCAACTGCCCCACTTCATGGCCATCAGCTGGATCTACCGCGAAGACTACGGCCGGGCCGGTTTCGTGATGACCTCCGTGCGCGACGAGGACGGCATCGACACCTCCCGCCAGGCCGTCTTCTTCAGCCTCGCACTCGTCGCCGTCTCCATCCTCCCCACCATCATGGGCATCACCGGCGGCGTCTACCTGATCGGCGCCATCGCCTTCGGCGCCGCGTTCGTGGCCACGGCCGTGCGCTTCTTCTTCGACCGCTCCAACCGCACCGCGATGCGCCTGTTCATGACCTCGAACCTCTACCTCATCGCCGTCATGAGCCTGCTCGTGGTCAGCATCCGGGCCTGATGCGCCGCTCCGTTCTCTTTCTGCTCCTGCTGGCCGCCTGTCACCGCGCGTCGGATCTGCCCCATCTCTTCCCCGTCCCGGCGGAGACGCTGACCCGCGAGACCGGCAAGCCGATGAACCTGGCCGAGAACAAGGGCTACGTCACGGTCTACGACTTCATCTTCACCAACTGCGCCGGCACCTGCCCGGTGATGAGCGCGAACATGCGCAACCTGACCAGGAAGATCGCGAAGGATGCGCCGGTCCGCTTCGTCTCCATCAGCGTCGACCCGGCGCGGGACAACCCGCAACAGCTGCGCGACTACGCCAACCACGTCCGCAACGACGAGCGCTGGATCTTCCTCACCGGCCAGCCCGGCCAGATCACCCGCCTTTCGGTGGACGGCTTCAAGCTCGCCATCGGCGGCACCCCCCAGACCGCCGCCGAGCCGCTCCTGCACAGCAGCAAATTCGCCATCGCCGACAAGGACGGCATCATCCGCGCGTACGAGGGCGGCACCGACCCGGACGCCGTGGAGCGGGTGGCGGGGAGGGTGGGGGAGTTGCTGGGGGAGTGAGGGGGGGCGCGCCTCGCGCTGAGAAATCGGAGTTTTCGTCCCTCTCCCCTGATGCGGCCATCGCCGCTGAGGAGGTTGCCATGGCGCTTGATGATCGCATCGCCATTCCGCCGAAGAGTACGATGAACATCGGTCTGTCTCCCGCCTCGGAGATGATCATGCTGGCTACATTCGGCCAGCCGGGAGCGCTGACCAGGGATTGCTCCGATCCCACCGGCAAGTTCAGGAAAAGGATCACCTTCGGGGCCGACGTCGGCCCTTTCAAGGTGAGCGGCCTGGACTTCGCGGTGCAGTCGCTGCGTCAGGTCTTCGCGGAGGTCAAAGAAGAACTGCCCGACGTCTTCGCGTCGGTGAAGACCGAGGGGCTGTTGTGTGTTCGCCACCGCCGGAAGAACCCGAAACGGTTCTCGAACCATAGCTGGGGCACTGCTATCGATCTCTTCTTCGGCAGTGAAGTCGTCGATCAGGGCGAGAACGAAACGCACCGCGGCAACCTGCTGCTGTTCCCCTTCTTCAACCGTCATGGGTGGTTCTGGGGAGCGGCGTTCTCCGGCACGACGGTCGACTCCATGCACTTCGAATTGTCGGAGGAGGCAATTTCCAAATTGCCCCAGCTCTAGCGGCGCCGCTCAGGCCGACGCTGCCGCGTCAGAAAATACCGGTGTTGATCCCGGCCGGGCTCACTTCCTGGCGTTGAACGCCTCCAGGTTCTTCGCGTTCTCGAAGTACACCACGTTCCCCTCGGCGTCCGCGGCGATGACGGCCGTCGCCTTGTCCACCTTCCTGCCGCTCACCGGATCGACCGCGCTGCGCTTGGAGGCGTCGGAGGCGAGCGCCTTCTTGCACATGTCGCAGCAGCCGTAATACGTCTTGCCTTCCACTTCCACGGCGATCTGGTCCTTCTGCATGTAGTGCTCGTTGATCATGCAGACTTTCTTCGACTCCACCTGCGTGACCGGCGGCTTGACCTCGGCGGCGAAGGCGGCCAGCGAGATGGCGAGAAGGGCGAGCGTCAGGGCAAACGTGCGCTTGTTCATGCCGCGCGAAACAGGGCCCCCCGCGGGCCGAATTCCGCCCCAGTCTGGCATCTCTCGCGCATTGGGGAGGGTGGGAGGAAACCAGATATGCCCAATGCAATCACGATGTTGAAGGCCGACCATGTCGTCCTCAAACGCCTGCTCCGCGAGCTGAACGACGCGACCACCGTCAAGCAGCGCGAGCGGCTCGCGGGCGAGCTCGAGCGCGCCATCAAGACCCACGCGCAGATCGAGGAGGAAGTCTTCTACCCCGCCTTCAAGGCCCGCACGGAGAAGACGGACGACGTCGACATGTTCTACGAGGCGGCCGAGGAGCATCACGTGGTGGACATGGTCCTTCCGGCGCTCAAGGCGGCCAACCCGAAGTCGCCCGAGTTCGAGGCCAAGGCGAAGGTGATGAAGGACCTGGTCGAGCATCACATCAAGGAAGAAGAGAAGGAGATGTTCGCCGCCGCGCGCAAGGTGTTCGACGAGGACCAGCTGCGCGAGCTGGGCGACCTGATGCAGTCCCGCCGCGAGACGATCGAGGCGATGTGGGACAGCCCGCTGCTCCGCCCGATGAAGAAGATCCAGAGCGTGGCGCACAAGTTCCTGCCGACGAAGGTGAAGACGGCGAAGGCGACCGCGATCGCGAAGGCGATGCCGCGGGAAGAAGCTCGTTAGGCCGGCCCTCATCCGCCCTGCGGGCACCTTCTCCCCGCCGCGCGGGGAGAAGGATCTTGCTCAACCCAGCGCGTCGAGCCACAACCGCCGCACTTCCGAAGCGCCGCGCGCGGACGGCTCGATGATCGACTCGCTCCAGTACCAGCGCTGTTCCGCCGCGGCCGTCAGGCCGTGGCCGAGGAAGTGGCGGTGGATGTCGGCGATGCGGATGCGGTCGCCGGCCAGGGCGCGGATGCCGTCATTGATCTGCTCGAGCCAGAGCGCCTCGTTCTGCAGGCGAGCCCCATGAAGCACCTTCGTGCCGTCGCTCGGATCGTAAATGGTGCCGATGATGAGCAGCCCTTCCGGGAGCGCCTCCACGATGCGGCCGATGCGCTCCAGGATCGCGGCCACCGGTGACCAGCGGCTGCCGATGGACATCAGCAGGTCGTTCCCACCGGCGGTCAGCGTGATGAGGTCCGCCTTCCCGCGCACCCGCGGCAGCTGCCTCTCCAGCACATCGGCGGACCTCGCCCCATCCTCGGTCAGGTTGGTGATGGTGATGCCGGGCCGGAGCGCGACCAGGTCGCGGCCGCGGAACTCCGGCCAGACGCGGTCGTTGTTGCGGAAGAACAGCGAGGCGGCGCCGAGGCGGTCGATGCCGGTCTCGGCGGCGGGGTAGCGGTCGATGGAGATGCTGTCTCCGAGGGCGAGGTAGCGCATGCAATGTCCGCGCTCCACTCTCCTTCACCCGGCGCGCCATTCGCAATCCAAAAACTCGTGTTGAAAGCGGCCCTGGTGGGCGATTCGCTCGCGTACGGCACCGGCGACGAGACGCGCGGCGGAGGCATCGCCGGCTACCTGAAGAAGGAGCTGCCGGTGGAGACGCGCAACCTGGCCGTGAGCGGCGCGCAGACCGGCGACCTCACCCGCAAGCTGCAGCAGGCCAACGTGCGCCAGTCGCTGGCGGAGGTCGACGCGATCATCCTCTCCATCGGCGCGAACGACCTCTTCCGCTCGCCCGGCGCGAGAGAGCAGACGCTGCGCGCGCCGCTGGCCGCGGCCCAGCGCATCCTCGACCGGATCGATGCGATCGTGGTCGAGCTGCAC
>DASYMJ010000275.1:0-20229 GCA_036009105.1 Thermoanaerobaculia bacterium
CCGCCACGGACCCGGTCTCGGCGACGCGCGCCGGCTCTTCGGCGGCCGCCACGCTGCGCTCCCGCTTGCGGTTGATGGCCCACCAGCTGACGCTGATCAAAGCCGCCACGATGATGACCAGCAGGTAGACGTTGCGGTCGATGCGCGCATACGGCGGCGGGATGGCCCGCTTCGGCTCGTCCCGCCGCGCCGGAAAGCCGCGCGTCGGCGCCAGCTCGGTCGCGCGCGGCTGCACGAGGCGGTCCAGATGCGCCGTCCGCTCGATGCGGTCGTCCCCCGCCGCGGCGTAGTTGTACCGGTTCACCATCTCCTCGGCGTTCAGGCCGAGGTCGCGGGCGTACTCGCGGACGAAGCCGCGGGTGAAGACCGGGGCGGGGAGGGTCTTGTGGTCGTTCCGCTCGATCGCTTCCAGGAAGCGCTTGCTGATCTTCGTCGCGTCGCTGATCTCTTTGAGCGAGATGCCGCGGATCTCCCGCTCCCGGCGCAGCTCTTCTCCGAACGAGGCCAGCTCGGAGTAAGGCTGCGGCTGCGGCTGGGGAGGGGTTTGGTCCATGGGCGAGAGAGGATTGTAATCGCTGTCAGACCTTCTCCCCCAACCGCTCGATGCACCTCCTTAAATACACAGACGTGTCCGGACGGCCGTGGATCATGCGCAGGTCGGCCGCGCGGAGGTGGCGCAGCTGCGCCGCCGCGGTGGCTCGCGGGGTGAGGGGATTCATCACCAGCGCCTTGCGGATGGCATAGCGATACGACCATTTCCGGTCCTCGCCGATCATGCGCAGCTGCTCGGGCGAGGCCTGGGGCGAGGTGGCCAGGAGCAGGACTTCCTCTTCCCGCAGGCGCTGGTTGACCAGGAGCGCGGCGAACACTTTCGGATCGGGATCGAAGAGGAGGACTTTGATCAGCGCGTTGCTGCAGCGGCGGGCGGAGGCGATGCGCTCGCCGAGGGTGAGCTTGTCGACCCGGAGGAGGAGCTGGGTATCGATGGCGCGGCGGACGGCCGACGGTACGGTGACGTCGACGGAGAGGCGCACCAGGTCCGGCCAGTAGAGATAGTAGACGAGCTTGGTGGCCTGCGACTGCGGCGTCTGGCGCAGGGCAACGAGCTTGAGCCGGACCGAGTAGAAGCCGGTCAGCCGCTGGTTCTGCCCGATGAGCTGGCAGATCTGGGTCGAGAGGTAGGGGTTGTCGAGGATGGCCAGCGCCTCTTCCTCGAGCAGATGCTTCACGTTCGCCGCGACGAATTCGGTGAGCGCCTCGCGGGGCAGCTCCTTGAGCCGCTTCGGCGAACCGAACGGGACCATGACCTCCGACATCCGGCGTGGATGACGGGTCCCGCGCGATGGAAATTCCGTGATCCCGCGGCCCGCTGACGCCCACCTTCACTCCTTTAACGGCGCAGACCCCGGCGTAGCGTGACCATGCGTGCGGAGTAGAATTCAGCGGCGATGGTGAAAGAACAGATCGTTCACAGCGATCCTGAGATCATGGGCGGCGAACTGGTCTTCGTCGGAACTCGTGTGCCGGTCTACAACCTCTTCGACTACCTCGAAGCGGGGGATTCGCTGGACGAGTTCCTCGAACAGTTTCCGTCCGTTAGCCGCGAGCAAGCCGTTGCGGCGCTCGAACTTGCCAGGGAGGCAGTGGTAGGCGTTGAAAGTGCTCGTTGACGAGTCGCTCCCGGTCGGCCTCGCTACAGAGCTCTCCGGCTACGATGTCGCGACCGTACGGGCCCAACGCTGGCTCGGATTGAAGAACGGTGTTCTGCTCCGTGCCGCGGTCGACGCCGGTTTCCACGTCCTTGTAACGGCAGATCGTTCGCTGCGCCATCAACAGAACCTACCGCGAATCGCCATAGGCGTGGTGCTGATCGTAGGCGTGAGGAATCGCATGCGAGAGCTCCGACCCCTGCTGCCTCGCATTCATGCTGCTCTGGCGCAAGTAAGAAAAGGCGAACTGATCGAAGTCGCCGGCTGACGCCCACCTTCACTCCTTGATGGCCAGCAGCGACACGCTGCTGCCCAGCCGGCGCAGGCCGGTGAGCGAGGAGAGGGCGTCGTCGATGCGGTTGAGCGTCCAGGCGGTGCGCAGGGACGACTCCAGGCCGAGCTTGTCGAGCACGAGCAGGAGGTAGCGGCTCAAGGCGCCGTGGTGGACCCGGCGGCCGCTCCTGAACGTCGTGGTCAGCGGCGCGACGCGGGTCTTGTCGAGAGGGCGGCAGTAGACGCTCGGCTCCCGCTTGCCGAAGACGCGCGTGCCGATGGCGTACCACGGCGTCCGCCAGGGCTCGGCCGCGGCGAACGCGCCGCCCCGACGCAGCGCGCGACGCACCTCGGGCAGCGCGACCGGCGTCACCACGTGGTGCACCGTGCCGCCGGCGTAGATGCCATCGATCGTCCCATCACCGAACGGCAGCTCCTCGGCGATCCCGACGACGCAGCGCAAGCGCTCCGACACGCCGAGCATCGCGGCGAACGCCACGGCCCAGCGCGCCTCCTGCAGCATCGGCGTCACCACCCACGCCTCTTTGGCCCCCGCCAGCAGGAACTTCACCGCATGCAGCCCCTTGCCGCCCAGCTGCAGGATGATGCGATCGCGCACCGGCGCGAGGTGGACGTAGCAGTCCATCTGCGCCGCGGCGTCATACACGGCATCGATCCACAGCTCCTTCGGCTCCGGGAACTTCGCCAGCTCGGCGGGAGAAAGGCCGACCGCGGGGCGGAGCATGTCCGCGTAGCGCTCCAGTTCCCCCCCACCCTCGCCACCCGAGGCGAACTCGTTGTAGAAGGCCATCTCCTGGTAGGCCTCGGCGTAGGGCGGCTTGCCGACGTCATAGGGCGGCGCCTCCGGGTCGCGCACCAGCATCTCGGGGGCGAGCAGGATGGGGATGCCGTCGATGACCGGATAGGCCACCTCGCCGTCCGCGCGGAGCATCACCGCCGGCGTCCGGCCGGCGTGCTGGGAGGCCGCGCCGCCGCCGGTCGTCCGGCGGGGAACCAGGGGGCGGTCGCCGTCCGCTTCTTCCATCGGAACGGCGCGGAGCGGCTGTTTGGTGACGGGGCAGACGAGCACGGCTGAGCCAGGCATCTTTCTGAAGCGGCACATGATAACGGACAGGAGGACTCGCCTGCGCGGCCAAAATTTATTATGATGGACGGCCTTGACTCGACACGAGACGAAGAAGAACGTGGGCGCCAGCTTCAACCAGCCCGGACGCACTGAGGCCCGTCTTCACGCGACGGATCACGGCGCACGTCCTCGCCCGGCGTTCCTCCCCGAGCTCCACGTGCCGGTGAGCGACGAGACGCTGGTCCGCCCCACGCCGGTGCGGCATTCGGCGGCATCGTCGTTCCTCTCCCACGTGGCGCACATGGTGATCGGCGCCCCGGTCTACTTCTGGGCCGTCCTCGACGCCGGCATCGCCTTCTGGGCCGTTCGCTGGGCGCACATGGTCTCCCCCACGTTCATCCCCGCCGCGATCGGCTATCACATCAGCGCCCTCGCCTCGGTGCACGGGCTGCTCTTCTTTCTGGCCAGCTATATGCTCGGCCTGTACGGCCGGCAGGTCTTCAGCTCCACGTTCCAGCTGCTCCTGCGCGCCACCGGCGCTGCCGGGGCGGCCATCGCGGCGACCACCCTCTGGTACACCTGGGTGCGCTACCTCCCGGTCGGCCGCTGGATCATCGTCTACACCCTCGCCTTCACCGTCCTCTGCTCGCTGCTCGTCCGCCTGCTGGCCAAGGGCTTCGCCGGCCGGACGAAGATCCGGGTACTGCTGGTGGGCGATCCGGAGCGCTACCGCTACCTCTCCGACGAGATCGTGAAAGGCTACGGCAACCTCTATGAGCCGCCGGTGGTCCTCGACGTCCGCCATCTCCAAGCGGACGAGAAGGTGGCGCGCACGCTGGAGACGTTCGGCTTCATGCGGGCGAACGAAGTGGTGGTGGAGGATGACTCGGAGCTGCTGGTCGAGCTGCTGCACGCCTCCGCGCCGATCATCGGCCGGGGCGGCGTGCTGCGCACGCTCAGCGCGTTCCACGAGGACCTCCTGCACGAGACGCCCATCGACAACGTCGACTGCCGCAGCCTGCTGGGCCAAGGGTGGGGCATCGGACGGCAAAGCACGGAGGCGTTCAAGCGCGCCTTCGACGTTGCCTTCTCGCTCCTCGGCCTGCTCCTCGCCTCGCCGCTGATGCTCCTCGCCGCGCTGCTGGTCAAGCTCACCAGCGACGGCCCGGTCATCTACAAGCAGACGCGCGTCGGCCGCTTCGGCCGGCCGTTCTCCATCTACAAGTTCCGCACGATGCAGGTCGACGCCGAGAAGGACGGGCCGGTGTGGGCCGCCTCCGCCGACGGCCGCACCACGCCGGTGGGCCGCTTCCTGCGCAAGTCGCGGCTGGACGAGCTGCCCCAGCTCTGGAATATCCTGCGCGGGCAGATGTCGTTCGTGGGCCCGCGTCCGGAACGTCCGGAGTTCATCGCCGCGCTGGAGCAGGAGATCCCGTTCTACCAGCTGCGCCACCTGGTGCCGCCGGGCCTGACCGGCTGGGCGCAGATCCGCTACCGCTACGGCGCGAGCACGGCGGACGCGAAGCGCAAGCTCGCTTACGACCTCTACTACGTCCGCCGCTACGGTCTGACCTTCGATCTGGCGATCTGTCTGAAGACCGTGGTGACGATGGCCAGAGGGGCGCGATAACAAACCGCGGTACGCCGATTCCGACGCAACCCCCTTACCGGCCCGTCGAGCGCCAGCCGGCGGCCGAGCGCGCCTCGTGGTGGATCATTGCCGCCACGCTCCTCTGCAGCGCCCTTGCCGCGGTCCCGGCCGGCGACACGTTCCGCACTCCGAAGGAAGCCGTGGTGCGCGCGGCTGCCGTGCTGCTGCTGGCGGTGCTCGCCCTGGCCACGATCTGGCTGGGCAGGCAGCACTGGCTGACGCTGCGCGGCCGCTGGCTAGTCTTCCCCATCGCGGTCGTGACCTGGACGCTCTTCTCGTACGCCTTCGCCCGCAACTACCTCCTCGGCGCGCACTCGCTCCTCGACGTCGCCGCCGCGGCGGTGATCTTCATCTTCATGGTGGTCACCGCCCGCCGCCGCTCGCTGGCCGTCTTCGCGGCGCTGTTCATCCCCGCTCTTCTCAACGCGCTCGTGCTCCTGCTGCAGGAGCTGCATCTGTGGGAGCCGTTCACCTACACCGTGCAGCTGCCGGAGCGGTTGCGGCGGACCGGCTACATCGGCAATCCAGACGACGTGGGGATGTACTTTGCGCCGATCGCCATCGCCGCCGTCGCGGTGCTGCTCTCCGCGCGCGGCTGGCTGCGCGCGCTGGCCACGGCGACGGCCATCGCCGCCATCGCGGCCATCAGCATCTCCCAGACGCTCACCGCCTTCGCGGCCCTCGCCGCGGGCCTGGCCACGCTGGCGCTCGTGGCTCTGCGCAGAAAAGCGCCGATCGCGCTGGCCGTGCTCATCGTGCTGGCGGGCGTGGGGCTGATGACGACGCCGGCCGGCTATCGCATCCGGGAGATGGGGCGGCAGGTGGGGCGCGGCCACTTCCCGCCGACGCTCGCCGGCCGCGCGGTGGCCACCCTCACCGCGGTGGAGATGTTCGAGGACGCGCCGCTGCTCGGCGTCGGGCCGGGCGGCTTCGCCTGGGAGTACTTTCCCTACCGCCTGAAAGTGGATGACCGCTGGCCGGAGCTGCGCGGGCTGGCCCAGGAGAACTTCGGCGAGGCGCACAACGATCACGCGCAGTTGCTCGCCGAGACCGGCTTGCCGGGATACCTGATCTTCCTCGCCGCGCTCATCGCGCTCGGCGCGGTCTCGTTCCGCGACGGGGGGGACGAGCGCTCGCATTTCGCGCGGCTCGTCTCGCTGCCGGCCGCCGTGACGGTGTTCGTCCTCGCCCTCGCTCTCTTTCCGCTGCACATCGCCGCGGCGCGCATGGTGCTGCTCTTCATCGCCGCCACGGTGACGGCGTGGAGGCTGGACTGATGCCCATCCTCAAGGTGCTCGCCTCGCTGGCCGTCATCGCCGTTGCCGCGCTCCTGATCTGGTTCGTTTCCATCGAGCCGGTGGACTGCTCGCGGCTGGAGCTGCCGCTGGTGGAGGCGACGAACCGGGCCATGGAGCGCAACGACGCGCCGCTGGCGCGGGACACGCTGGAGCGCGCCTCGCGCGCGCTGCGCCGCTGCCCCTCGAACATCCAGCTGCGGATGATCGCCGCGGCGAACCTCCGCCAGCTGGGCCGTCCGGCGGACGCCATCGCGATGTACGAGCAGGCGCTGCGCTTCGACCGCCGCCCGGAGATCTACATCAACATCGGGCAGAGCCGGGTGGAGAGCGGGATGCGCGCGCGCGCGGTGGACGACTTCGTGCGCGCCGTGGTCTTCGCGCCGGGGATGATCGAGGAGGTGAGCCCCGACCTGCGCGACGAGGTGTACGCGCGCGCGGCGGCGACCGGCCGCCAGGCCACCCTGCGCAATCCGCGCTTCGACGAGCCTTCGCTGCGCGGCGGCGGCGAAGTCAGCGGCGCCGGCGGCCTCGGACCCTCGGCGGCGGCGGAGTGGATGATCTCCGGAGGCATGGGCGGGAGCGTGAGCACGGCGCTGGTGCCGTCGACGCGGAGGACGGGCGGCAAGATGCTGCGCGTCACCACCAACGGCGAGAACACCGGGATCGTCCAGTCGTGGGCGCCGCCCGGCACCGGCCCGGCCCGCGTGGAGACGGAAGCGTGGATCTTCCTCCGCCGCGGCATGGTGCAGATCGCCACCGGCAACTCCAGCGGCATCACCCCGGACGCCTACCTCACCAAAACCGGCTCCTGGCAGCGCGTCGCCGCGCGCAACGGTTCCTGCCCCGCCAACTACACGGTGATCCTCGCCGCCTCCCGCGGCGGCGCGGAGTTCGATGTGGACGAGGTGAGGATCACGCCGACGGGCGGGCCCTGCGGGGGGTGAGGGGGCGGGACGCCCGCGCGCCGACCAGCGCCCGATACTGCTCCCCGATCTTCGCCAGCGTGTACTTTTCCTCCGCCACCTTCCGCGCCCGGGCGCCGGTCGCGCGCACCAGCTCCGCGTCGCCCGCGGCAAGCTCGATGGCGGCAACCAGCCCGGAGACATCGCCCGGCTCCACCCGCCACCCCACCCCCTCCTCGGCGATGACCATGGCCGGCTCGGAGTCCGCGTCCGCGACGGCGAGCAGCGGCCGGCCGCTGGCCAGCACGTTGTACATCCGGCTCGGCACCGAGACGCCGCTCATCCCCGGCTCGAACGCGATCACGGAGACGTCGCACGCGTTGAGCAGGTCATTGAGCGCCTCGCGCTCCTGGCGGGGCAGCAGCGTCGCGTTCGGCGCGTCGTGCAGCTCGCGCTCGAGGAGCGCGCGCTTCGCGCCGAAGCCGGCGAAGAGGAAGTGGATGTCCTGGCGGTGGCGGAGGCGCCGCGCGGCTTCGGCGAGCAGTTCGACGGCGTGCGTCCGCCCCATGTTGCCGGCGTACTGCACCACGAATTTACCGGCCAGCCCGCGCTCGCGCAGGATCGGATTCTCCGCGCGCGGCTTCGGGACGATCTCGCCGATGTCGGCCCAGTTCGGGATCACCGCCACGTCCGCCCGCCCGCCCGTCATCTCCGAGGCGAGGCGGGCCATGTCGCGGCCGATGGCGATCACTTTCGCCACGCGCGCGTAGAGCCGGCGGTTGAACATCAGGCCGAGGCGCCAGAGGAGGCCGCCGCGGCGGGCCATGCCGGCGGCGACGATGGCGTGCGGATAGACGTCGTGCACCAGCAGCAGGGGCGTCGCGCCGCGCATGCGGCAGGCCGCGGCGAGCGCGAAGGGAAGGGTGGGCGGGTTGGTGACGAAGAGGACCACGTCGCCCCGCCGCACGCGCAGCAGGGCGCTGGTGAAGAGCGAGGCGGTGAGGGTGACGAGGTTGAGCACGCGGAGGGCGAGGCGGTCCTTGTCGAAGCGGGTCGACCAGCCGCGCACGATGTCCATGCCGTGCCACCGCTCGCGCCGCGGGGCGCGGACGCCGCGCGCGGCATACGTCGGCTGCGCGGTGAGCACGCCGACGTTGTACGCGCGGGCCAGCTCCTCCGCGATGCGGGTGAGGAAGTAGCCGGTCGATGTGTCTTCCGGGTAGAAGACCTCCGAGATGACCCAGACTTTCATTTGGCGATCAGCGATCGGCGATCAGCGATCGGGAGGACGAAGCTTCGGCGGCGCGAGGAGGTCGATCAGTTCTCCTGATCGCCGATCGCTGATCGCCGATCGCTTTTACTTCGCTACGAAAAAGTTCCCGATCGCCAGGGCGTCCATCTTCGTCCTCATGAAGCAGTCCAGCGCTTCCTGGGGGCGGCAGACGATCGGCTCGTTGTCGTTGAACGAGGTGTTGAGGACGACCGGCGTGCCGGTCAGCTGGCCGAAAGCGTTGATGAGGGACCAGTAGCGGGGCGTGTGCTCCTGCTGCACCGTCTGCAGGCGGCCGGTGCCGTCGATGTGCGTCACGGCGGGGATCTCGGCCTGCTTGTCGGGGCGCACGCCGTAGACCTTGACCATGAACGGATCGGGATAGCTCTGGTCGAAGTAGTCGCCCGTCGCCTCCATCAGCACGGAGGGCGCGAAGGGGCGGAACGCCTCGCGGTGCTTGATGCGCGCGTTGAGGATCTCCTTCATGTCCGGGCGGCGGGGGTCGGCGATGATGCTGCGGTTGCCGAGGGCGCGGGGGCCCCACTCCATCCGCCCCTGGAACCAGCCGATGATGTCGCCCGCCGCCACCCGCTCCGCGGCGCGCTTCACGATCTCGTCATCGCTCAGCGTCTCGTATGCGATGTTCCCCGCCTGCAGGGTGGCCTCGATCGTGGCGTTGTCGAACTGCGGGCCGGTGTAGGCGTTGGTCAGCTCGAACACGCGCGGCTGGCCGAGGAGCTGGTGGTAGATGTAGTAGCAGACGCCCATCGAGGTGCCGGCGTCGCCGGCCGCGGGCTGGATGAAGATGTCCTCGAAGTCGGTGTTCGGCAGGATCTTGCCGTTGAACGAGGAGTTGAGCGCGACGCCGCCGGCCATGCAGAGCGCCTTCTCCCCCGTCTCCCGGGCCAGGCGGCGGACGACGGCGAACTCCGCCTCCTCCAGCATGACCTGCATGGAGGCGGCGACGTCCTCGTGATATTTGGTGAGCTCGGTGCGCGGCACGCGCGGATCGCCGAACTCCTTCACGAACTGGTCGGAGTAGAGGTTGCCCAGCACCGGCTCGCTCTCCGTCCAGGACATGGTGACCCCTTCCGCGTGATGGACGAAGTAGTCCAGGTCGAGCTCGAACGTGCCGTCCTTCTGCAGCCGGACGATCTTGCGCATCCGGTCGAGGTACTTCGCCTCGCCGTACGGGGCGAGGCCCATGACCTTGCCCTCGTCGCCATACTTCGGGAAGCCGAGCCACTGCGTCACGGCGGTGTAGAAGATGCCGAGGGAGTGGGGGAAGTTGACCTCCCCCTGGATGTCCATCTTCGCTTCGTCGCCGATGCCCCACATGGTGCTGACGAAGTCGCCCATGCCGTCGAGGGAGAGCACCGCGGCGCGCTTGAAGGGCGAGACGAAGAACGCGCTGGCCATGTGGGCGCGGTGGTGCTCCACGTTGTGGAACTCGGCTTTCAGTGAGGCCGGCTCGACGCCGAGCCGCTCGCAGAAGACGGTCTTGAGGTCGCCCACCTTGAACGCGTTGTTCAGGCGGTCCTTGATGTAATGGAAGGAGGGGCGGCGGGAGAAGGCGAAGAGGGCCTTCTTCATCAGGTTCGCGGTGGGGTTGCGGCTGATGCCGATGTGGTCGACGTCCTGCGGCGCGATGCCCGCCTCGCCCAGCACGTGCCGGATGGCCGCGACGGGAAAGCCGGCCTGGTACTTGATGCGGCTGAAACGCTCCTCCTCGACGGCGGCGATGAGCCGCCCGTCTTTGATGAGGCAGGCGGATGCTCCGCCGTGATACGCGTTGATGCCGAGAACGTACAAAAGACCTCCAGTTATCAGTTGTCGGTTGTCAGTTGTCGGTTGATCTACTGATAACCGACAACTGATAACTGACAACTGTTTTTCTCACCGCCGTGGACCCTCGCCGGCCGCGTGTCTGAGCGTTTCCAGAGTACGACGACCCACATCCTGCCAGGTTGGAAATTTGAGCGCCTGGACCGCGGCGCGCGCGCGCAGGTCGGCCTGTAGAAGCGGATCGGAAACTACCTGGCGCAGGGCGCGGGCGATGTCGCGCGGATCGAATGGATCGTAGTAGACCGCGGCATCGCCCGCGATCTCCGGCATGACGCCCGAGTTGGAGGAGGCGATGGGGAGGCCCGCGGCGAGCGCCTCGATGAGCGTGTTCGGACAGTTCTCGCAGGTCGACTGGAACACGAACAGCTCGCAGTGGGCCATCCAGGCCAGGATCTGCTCGTGCGTCACGCCGCCGGTGAAGACGACGTGCTGCTCCAGCCCGTGCCTGGCCACCGTCTCCTGCAACCGCTCGTTGTAATGAACGTCCAGCGGGTTGCCGACGATCACCAGCTTGAGGTCCTGCGAGGTGAAGTAGTCGCGCTCCACGGCATAGGCCTCGATCAGCTCCGCCACGTTCTTGTAGCGATAGAGGTTGCCCACGAAGAGCATGGTCCGCTTCGGCGCGCCGGTCAGCGGGGGGACGTGCCCGGCGGCGAGCTTGCCGGCATCGCGGCCGTGATAGATCACGTCGCTGCGCCGCCGCGCGTCGAAGCCGAGCCGCTCGAAGACGCCGCGGAAGTACTGGGAGATGAAGATGACGCGGGTGGCGCGGGCGGTGGAGATGCGCATCAGCACGCCGGTCAGCTTCATGTAGGCCCAGAGGTAGAAGCCGACGTTGTGCACCGTCATCGACTCGCAGAACGGGCCCGCGTTGCGCAGGGCGAGCACGACCGGCGTGCGGGTGAAGAGGGGGATGATGTTCGCCGTGCAGAAGAGGACGTCGATTCTCTCCTCGCGCAGCACCTTGCCGAAGCGGAACTGCTCCCACAGCAGCTTCACCACCGGGTTGAAGGACTGCCCGCCGATCACGCGCATGCGCATGTTCGGCGAGAGGCTGGGCCGGATGGCCTCCGCCGACGACTCGCGGACGAACAGCACCACCTCGTGCTCGCGATCGATCCCGTCCTCCGCCCACACCTTGAGCAGATGACGCAGATGCGTCAGCGAGCCGCCGTTCATGCGGTAGAGGGCGCTGATTCCGATTCGCATGGATTTACTTGACGCCCCGCCCGACGAGGAATCCGGAGCGGAAGACTTCGTGCTCCGTGAACCCGGCGCCGGCGAACCACCGCCGCACGGCGGCAGCGGTCTGCGGGTGGTCGTGAGACGGCGAGAACATATCAAAGGTGTCGAGCGTCGACCATTCGCGATGCTGGGTGTCGGTGAGGGCGAAGATGCCGCGATAGTTCGCCACCGGCAGGAGGCGGCGGATGCTGCGCCCATAAGGCAGGCGTCCCAGGGCGTTGCTCAGCGGCAGGAAGACGCGGACGAGCCACTGCACGACGCGGTAGAGCATGGGGCGCGGAAGGCGCCGGAGCAGCGGGCGGAGCCAGTACTGCGGCAGCAGAAAGAAGTAGAGCGAGCGATGGTAGACGGCCACGGCCAGCCGCCCGCCCTTCCGCACTTTGCGGGCGATGCTGGCGAAGGCCGCGGCCGGCGAGGGCGTGTGCTGCAGGACGCCGAAGCAGTAGACGCTGTCGAACGCGCCGTCGGCCAGCGGCATGCGGGAGAGGTCGCACTGGATCACGTGCAGCCGCTCGTGATGGCCGAGGTTCTGCCGGCAGGCCACCACGGCGGAGGAGAGGTCGATGGCCACCACTTCCGCCCCCGCCTCGAGCGCGACCTCGGCGAAGCGTCCCGCGCCGCAGCCGGCGTCGAGCACCCATCTGCCGGCCAGCGACTCCGCCGTCCACCCCGAGGAGCGGTAGAACCGCTCCCGCGAGATCGGCTGGCCGGAATGGCTGTCCAGCTGGGTGGCGGCAAAGAGCTGCCACTGGAACCCGAAGTTGCCCGCGTAGCTCCGTCCGGTGAAGCGGGGGATGAAGTCGACGATGGGCCAGCTGCCCGGGCAGGCCCGGCAACGAAGCTCGCCGCTTCGGATCCGCGCCTGTTCTTCGGCTTCGCCGTGCAGCTCGAACGAGCCGCCACAGTCCGGGCACCGGAGCAGATCGAGAAGAGAGCGTCTCACGATGCGTCAGGCCGTAATGCCATATTCACGCCGCCAGAGCTCGAACATGGTCAAAGCAAAAAGGCGGCTGCCGTTGGAGAAGCCGCGGCGCTGCCCCTCGATGAGCGCGTCGACGGTGCGGCGGTCGAACACTGCCTCGTCCTGCCGCAACGCGGCGATCATCGCCTCTCCCCACTCGCCGCCGAACCAGTCGTGCAGGGGGATGGAGAAGCCCTGCTTGCGCACGGCGTCGAATTCCTTCGGCAGCACGCGGGCGGCGAGGCGGCGGAGCATCATCTTCCTTTCGGTGAACGTCGCTTTCAGGCGCGCCGGCACGCGGCCGTACGCGAAGTCGATCAGGCGGTAGTCGAGGAACGGCGCGCGCACTTCGAGCGAGGTGAGCATGCTGGCCCGGTCCACCTTGACCAGGATGTCGTCCACGAGGTAGCTGCGGAAGTCGAGGCGGGTGGCCTGGTCCACCACATCGAGGCCGCTCTCGATGAGACTGAACTTGTAGGCCTCCGGGGTGAGCGCGCCGTTCTGATGCAGGCCGAGGGGGCGGAGGAGGGCGGCGCGGGTCCGGTCGTCGAAATACGAGTTGGCCTGCACGAGGCGCAGCGGCTGGGGGGCGGTCAATCCGAGCAGGAAGTTGCGGCCCCTGAGGCCGACCGGGAGGAGGTGCTTCGCCGCGGCGTGCGTCACGCGGCCGACCGGGCCGGGGAAGAGGCGGCGGAAGCGCGCCTGGTGCTGGATCCAGTTGTAGTGCGGATAGCCGGCGAACAGCTCGTCGCCGCCATCGCCGCCCAGCGCGACGGTCGCCTGCTGGCGGATCAGGCGCGAGACGAGGAAGGTGGGGATCATCGAGGAGTCGGCCATCGGCTCGTCGTACTGCCGGGCCAGCTCGGGCAGCAGGGAGACCGATGCATCGGAGGCGGCGAGCTCGACGTGATCGGTGCCGAAGTGGCTGGCGATCAGGCGGGCGTGCTTCGCCTCGTCGTAGCTGCCGTGGCCGGGGAAGGAGATGGTGAACGTCTTGACGTGGCTCCGCGCGCGGGCGGCCATCGCCGTCACCAGCGACGAGTCGAGGCCGCCGCTGAGGAGGATGCCCACCGGCACGTCGGCGAGCATCTGCCGCTTCACCGCATCGGCCAGCAGCCCTTCCAACTCATCGAGCAGCTCCTCGGCATCCGCCGGGCCGTGCGCGGCGGGAGGGAGCGTCCAGTAGGCCCACCGCTTCGTCGCGCCGCTGTTCAGATCGAAGAGCATGGCGTGGCCCTGGGGCAGCTTCTCGACGCCGGCCAGCAGGCACATGTCGCCCGGCACGTAGCCGTAGGCGAGGTAGAACTCCAGCGCGTGCGGCTGGAGGCGGCGCGGGCAGGTGGGGTCGGCCATCAGCGCCTTCAGCTCCGAGGCGAAGGCGAGGTTGCCGGGCGTGTTGCGGACGTACATCGGCTTCTCGCCGGCCCGGTCGCGGGCGAGGAGCACCGTCTGGCTGCGCCGGTCGTGCAGGCCCATGGAGAACATGCCGTTCAGGCGGGGGAGCATCCCGATGTCCCACTGGCGGTAGGCGGCGAGGACGACCTCCGTGTCGCTGGCGGTATGGAAGGCGTGCCCGAGCTGCTCCAGTTCCGCCTTCAGCTCGAGGTAGTTGTAGATCTCGCCGTTGAAGGTGATGCAGAGGTCGCCCCGCGGGTCGAGCATCGGCTGATGGCCGCCCGGCGAGAGGTCGATGATGGCCAGGCGCCGGTGGCCGAAGCCGACCCGGCGGTCGGCCGACCACCAGAGGCCCGCATCGTCCGGCCCGCGATGGGACATGGCGTCGCGCATCGTGCCGAGCGGCAGCGACTCGGCGATCGGCCTGGTGGAGAGGACTCCGACGATTCCGCACATGATGGCTAGTCCCGCGTCTTGCGCGCCACGACGATGCCGCTGCGATCGGAAAGGGTTCGCTCGGCGCCTTTGGTCTGGTCGAAATAGCCCCAGAACGTCTCGGGCGGGATCACGCGCTGGTAAGCGTGGTTGCCGTACGAGTCGAAGGTGTTGGTCCAGGTGCTCTTGAAATCGGGCATGAGGTCGTAATACGAGGCCGCGCCGCTGCGGCGCATCAGATAGCGCAGGCCCGGAAAGTAGGCCAGCGCGGCGAGGACACCCGTCACGAACAGCAGCTTGTAGCGGTCCATTCTGCTCAGGCGCTTGCGCAGGCCCATGATCAGGCCGATGCGCATCCGGCCGAGCAGGGAGGTGGCGGAGCTGTAGTGGGTGGCGAGGAGGCGGCCGTCGCGGCGTAAGACGCGCAGCAGCTCGCCCACGGTCATGGCCGAGTCGCGGGTGTGCTGGATCACCCCCTCGCAGTAGACCAGGTCGAACTGGTCGCCGGCGAACGGCAGCACGGTGATGTCCCCCTGCACGCCGACCCACTGCGGTTGCATGCGCAGCTTGCGGGCCACGACCTCGATGGCCGCGGAGAGGTCGACCGAGACCACGGATGCGCCGCGTCCGGAGAGCCAGCGCGACTGGTCCCCGGCGCCGGCGCCGGCGTCGAGCACGAGCTGGTTCTCGAACTCCTCCGGGGCGACCTTGAAGCGCTCCGCCACGCGCCACTGCAGGTCCTTCTCCGAGCGCATGCCCGCGTTCCAGCTCCACTGGAAGCCGAAGCTCTCCACCGTCTCCTCCGTCTGGAACGCGCCTTCCCGCTCCGGCGGCGGGAGCAGCCCGAACGGGGCGAGCCAGTCGGCGTGGCGCCGCGCGAGCTCCGGCGTCGCGCGCACCACGCAGTCGACGATGGGGTAGCCGAAGTCGGTGCCGTCGATGCGCAGCGCGCCGTGGATGGGGACGCCGGAGGGCGTGCGCGTGGCCACCATGGGCGTCATCGGCGCGCCGGTCATCGGATCGCGCCACCGGAGGCGGTCGAAGAGATTGGTCACGAGCGTTTCACTCCCTGATAGACGCCGCCCAGCGCCGGCGTCCTGCCGAGCCGCCGCTTGACCAGCTGGATCCAGCGGTCGACCCGCTTGGTGCCGAAGAGGACGAGGAGGATGTAGTAGAGGAAGAGCATCGGGCTGCGCCACAGTCCCGCGCGCGCCACCCGCCACGCGTAGCGGGTGAAGACGCCGAACGGCTTGTCGGCCTGCATCCAGAGGAAGGGGTACGAGTAGTGCCCCATGTCCTTGACGACCCGTTTGGTCACGCGGACGCCCCGCTGCTCATCGACGGCGCGGGCAATGTCCAGCATCCCTCTGAGGAAGAAGAGAGAGCCTTCCGGGGTGTGCGACTCCGGCGTGAACTTGCCGCGCTCCGCCTCCGCCGCGCCGAAGAACGGCGTGTTGCCCTGGCGATAGAGGACGAGGACCTGGGGGAGGAAGAGGCCGTTCATCTCGGCGAGGATGTTCGCCACCAGCCAGCACTGGTAGAGGGTGATGCCGTCGAAGTGGTTGGTGTGGTACTGCATCGATTTCCCGCGGTGCAGGACCATGCCGGGGATGACCACCGAGCGGCGGTAGAAGGTGACGATGGTGTCTTCGCCCATGGGGAAGAAGCGCTCCCCTTCGAAGTAGCGGGAGGTGGAGACGATGTTCTTCGGGTCGCCCTCGAACGCGGCCCAGGTGCGCAGCACGACGCCCACCTTCGGATGCCTGGCGATCCCCTCGGCCACGGTGCGCAACGCGCCGGGGCACATCAGGTCGTCGTTCCCCATGAAGAAGCAGTAGTCGCCGGTGGAGCGGGAGATGGTCTCGCGCAGGTTGCCGTCGTAGCCGAGGTTCTGCTCGTTCTCGAAGTAGCGGATGCGATCGGTCTTCGCCTTGTATTGGTCGACCACGGCGCGGATCGCGGCGCGCTGCGGCGAGCGGTCCTCGACGATGACGACCTCGTAGTCGTCGTAGTCCTGAGCGAGGACGGAGTCCAGCAGCTCGGGCAACACTTCGACCCGGTTGTAGGCGGGGATGCAGACGGAGAGCTTCATCGGTTGGCGCTCGGCGTCATCCTCAGTCATGGGCGGAAATCGAGGAAGCCCTCGATCCTCCGGTACCGGCGTCCGCAGGCCCCGCACGTGGCGCCCTCGTCCAGCGCCAGCTGCTCCGCGTTGCACGAGACGCAGCGCATCAGCGCCAGCAGCTGTTCGTCGCTGAGCCGTTTGCGGCGCACCAGGCGCGTGGCCAGCTCGTGGATGCGCGGCACCGAGGTCGGCTCCGGGCGGCCTTCCTCGCCGTCGTCGCCGGTTTGTCCGTCCTCGATGATCTCCTCGCCGACGCTCCATTGGATCGAGTCGCGCCAGTAGAGCTGCACGTGCAGATCCTCGGGGTTGCGAACGAGGCGGCTGTAGAGCTGCCCTACGCGGCGCTTGCCGAAGCGGGGCTCGAAGCGCTCCACGTCCCACCTGGATTTGCGAAGGATGCGCAGCGTCTCGCCGTCGTAGCTGACCCGGTTCCGGTGGTCGAGGTACGGCACGATGATGTCGAAGAGCTCGTTGGGCGTCTCGATGTAGCCCGCCTTCGCCACGCGCTGCAGCTCGCCCAGGGCGGCGGCCGGATCGGCGACGTGCTCCACCACGTGGAAGCAGAGGGCGTAGTCGAAGACGCGGTCGCGGAACGGCAGGCGCTGCAGGTCGGCCCAGATCAGCGACTTGCCGTTCGAACGGACGTTGCCCATCTGCGACTCGCGTCCGGTCGGGTCGTAGTCGACCACGACGTTCGCGTACGGATTCGGCGCCGCGCCGCCGCCGGCATCGAGGACGAGATCGTTCGCGCCGATGCCGAAATCGAGCTTGCGCAGCTTCCAGGCGAGGGCGTGCAGGCCGAGCGCCTTGGCCATGAGGCGCGCCGCGCGGACGCCGATCACGCGAGCACCTCCAGCATCTGGCGCATGCGGCCGGTCACATCATGGCCGTCTTTCCTGACCCGCTCGTGGCCGGCCCGGGCGATGGCGCGGCGCTCCTCATCATGGGCGAGGTAGTAGCGGATCTTCTCCACCAGCTCGCCCGCATTGCGGAAGAAGGCGATCTCCCTCCCCTCCTCGAACAGCGAGGCGAGATCGTCCGAGTACTGCGAGAGCAGGAACGCGCCGGACGCCGGCACCTCGAAGCAGCGCCGGGTGTACGTGTCGCGGTTGAGCGTGGAGAGAAACGACAGCACGATCTTCGAGGCGTTCAGCACGCGGTTGTAGCGCTCGCCGTCCAGATACTCCGGCATGGGGATGCGATTCACGAGCGGCGAGCTCTCCCACTCCGGACCGAAGATGCGCAGGTCGATCCCTTCATCGAGCACGCGGGCGAGCACGGCATCGCGGCCGTCCGGCTCGAAGTGGCCGGCGAAGACGACGTCGTACTCCTGCGGGATGTCCATCGGGTAGTTGCGCGCCGGGATGTAGAAGGAGCGGAGCAGGTGCACGTTGCGTGCGCCGGCGGCGCGGTAGTCGTCGAGATTGCGGTGACGGTAGACGAAGTTCGTGTCGTACTCGGGCAGGCCGGCGCGGAAGCGGCGCCAGTGCAACGCGCTCGCGCCGGGGCTGAAGGGGTCGTCGTTGTTGATGGAGACGCGCTTCGCTCGCATGTTGCGCAAGGTGGAAGGCAGCACGTGCGTGCCGCGATAAGCGAGGAAAACATCCGGCCCGGTCTGCTCGCAAAGCGCGAGGAGATCGGCGTTGTAGCGGCGCACGATGGGGCCTTCGATCAGCTTGTTCTGCAGCCGCGCATTGAAGGAACGGAACTCATCCTTCCCGATGCCGAGGACGCTGCGGAAGCGCGGCGCCCAATAGAGCTCCTCCACTTGGTGACCGAGCGAGCGCAGCGCGGTGGCGCAGGCCCGCTCGTGGATCTCGGAATGCCCGTCGCCGGCGATCACGAACTTCAAAGAATCCCCAGAATGCGGCACACCTTCTCGTACCGGTGCAGCCAGCGATGCTCGCGCACGGAGCGCTCCCGCGCCCGCCGCCCGATGGCGGCCGCCTCTGCCGGATGCGCCAGGTAGTAGCGGATCAGCTCCAGCATCTCGTCCCGCCCGGAGTAGCAGAGGATCTCCCGCCCCACGTCGAAGTGCTGGGCCAGATCGGCGTTGAACGTGGTCAGGTACACGCCCCCGCCGCACCCCGGGATCTCGAAGTCCCGCCCCTTCACGTTCGTCAGTTCCTCGGAATACCCGATGCCGCCCATGCCGAGGTTGATCGCGCTGCGGCAGAACACTTCCGCCGGCTCCTTCGCCCACGAGGAGCCGGGCCAGCCGGCGCCGAACGTGGACACGCTGATGCCTTCCCGCCGCAGGTACTCGATGACCGAGGTGCGGAAGCCGTACGCGGCGCCCAGAAAGCTGACGCCGAGGTCCTGCTTCACTTCCAGCGGGTGATACGCCGCCTCGTCATACCCCTCGGGCATGTAGATGGGGCGGCCTTCCTCGGCGAGGTACCACTCGGCGGCCACGCGCGCGGAGGTCCAGGAGAGGTCGAACTCGCGGGCCACGTCGATCTGCCCGCCGCGCGCGCCGTCGATCGGCGCCGATTCCCAGCTGTTCTTATCATCGAGACACATGTTCACGACCGGCACGCCGAGCTCGGTGGTGATGGTGCGCAGCATGGCCGGCGAGACTTCGATGCCGCTGGCGTAGACGAACACCCAGTCGATGGGCCGCTCCTTGTGCACCGCCCGCATCGCAGCCAGCGCCTCGCCATGCATGTCCCGCCTCGCTTCCAGCGCCGCGGGCGTGCGCGACCAGAAGACGTTCCAGTCGTAGCCGCGCTCGCGGTAGTCGTATGCGGAGAGCGGCCCGAGCGCGCGGAGATCCGGCAGCAGGTGCCGGTGCCAGCCATAGCTGGGGATGAAAGCGAAGGTGTGGACCTCGCCCTGTCGCTTGCGCTTCACGCTGTAGCCGCGCCGGGCGAGGCGCGCGCGGATGGCTTCGATCACCTGCGACTCGTCGTAGGCGAGGCCGCGCTCGGCGGCGATGGCGGCGTAGCGGTCGCGCCGCCGGCGGTACTCCTCGACGTACTGCTTCTTGCGCACCGTTCCCCAGGCGCGCTCCAGTCCGCGCGAGCGGAGCAGCCAGCCCTTGAGCGATTCCTTCATCGCGTCGCACGCGCCGCGGTGAGCGGCGCCCTCATGGTGATGCTGGCCAGGAAGAGGCCGACCGTGGCGGCGAGGTAGACGGCGAAGGCGCGCTCGGCGCCCATGAGGATGGCGTCGCCGTTGGAGTAGACGCCGGTGAAGGCGGGGATGTTGAGCACGATCAGCGGCAGCATGCGCGTGAAGACGGAGCGCGTCATGAGCAGGGAGTTCATCATGCGCATGTTCAGCGCGTTGATCAGGATGAGCGGCACGAGGCCGAGCAGGCCGAACTGCCAGATGGAGATGGCGGCCGGGCTGACGCCGACGTTGCCGAAGTCGGGGTCGTAGCCGAGGTCCGCGGCCATGATGCGCTGCGGCGTGCCGCGGTACGTGCCGTCGTTGCTGCCCGGCACCGGCTTGGAGGCGAGGATGCGCCGCGGCACGACCGAGAGCGCCGCGCCGATCCACGGCTTCACGCCGGCCGACCCCGCGCCTCGCCCTTCCACCAGCATGGCGCCCGGGCCGATGCTGTCGAACTTCAGGTAGATATGGTCGAAGAACGTCCAGAGCTGCTCGGCGCGGGAGGTGCCGTCGCTGACCACCTGCTGCGATTCCTGCCGCGCGGCGGCCACGGTGATGGTGTTCTGGGCCCGGATCTGGGCGATGACGATGGTCAGCAGCACGCCCACCGTGGCCATGAAGAAGACGATGCCGCCGTAGATGGCGACCAGCGCGGTGCGCGAGATCCGCCGCTGGTGCACCCACATCAGGAGGACGACGCACGGCACCATCAGCGACATGCGCGACCCGACCAGCACCTCGGTGGCGGTCATGAACAACAGCCAGATCCAGAGCAGCGGCGCGATGATCCGCGGCTGCCGCGGAAACGGCGTGAGCAGACAGCTGACCAGGAAGGCCTGAAGGATGGTGGAGATGAAGAAGAGGATGCCCAGGCTGGCCGCGGCCCCCGTCCCCTCCGACATCACGCTGAAGGCGT
>DASYMJ010000276.1:0-29274 GCA_036009105.1 Thermoanaerobaculia bacterium
AGTTGCGCAGCCGCGACGGCACGAGCGCCTCGCCGCCGAAGACCACATAGCGCAGCGCGCTCAGGCGCTGGCGCCCCAGGGCAACGTCGGTGAGGGCGTAGAAGGCGGAGGGCGTCTGGTTGAGCACCGTCACCCCTTCGCGCTGCAGCAGCTCGTAGAAGTGCTGCGGCGAACGGGTGGTGGCGAACGGCACGACCACGAGGCGCGAGCCGTGCAGCAGCGCGCCCCAGATCTCCCACACCGAGAAGTCGAATGCATAGGAGTGGAAGAGCGTCCAGACGTCGCGCTCGTCGAAGGAGAACTCCTGGTCGGCGGCGTCGAGCAGGCGCGCCACCTGGCGATGCTCGATCATCACCCCCTTCGGATTGCCGGTGGAGCCGGAGGTGTAGATGACGTAGGCGAGGTTGGACGGCACGACCCCGGTGAAGGGGTTCGTGGTCTTCTCGTGAGAGAAGGCGTCGAGCGCCAGCGTCTCCGCATTCACCTTCGCGGCGAGCTTCGCCTGGGTGAGCACGAGCGAGACGCGGGCGTCATCGAGCATGTACTGCAGGCGCGCGGCCGGGTAGTCGGGATCGAGGGGGAGGTAGGCGCCGCCGGCCTTGAGGATGCCGAGCAGGCCCACGATCATCTCCACCGAGCGCTCGGTGCAGATGCCGACCAGCGTGTCGGGCTGCACGCCGCGGGCGATGAGGCCGTGGGCCACCTGGTTGGCCTTTGCGTTCAGCTCTTCGTAAGTGAGCGACTCCCCTTCGCAGGTGACGGCGACGGCGCGGGGGTTGCGCTCCACCTGCGCTTCGAAGACCTCGTGCAGGCAGAGGAGCTCGGGGAACTCCTGCACCGCCTTCGCACGCGCGGCGAAGTAGTCGGCGTCCTTCCTGGTCAGCATCGGCAGCCGGCGGACGTTCGTTTGCGGCGCGGCGACGATGCCTTCCACCAGGACGGTGAAGCTCGCCGCGAGGCGCTCGATGGTGGCGGCGTCGAACAGCGACGTTGCGTAGTTCCAGGTGAGGGTCAGGCCGTCGGCGTATTCGCTGGCGGCGAGCTGCAGGTCGAACTTGGCGATCTCCGTGCCGCCATCCAGGCCGGTGATCTCCAGCTCCGGCACGCTCACCTCCACCCGCTCGTTGTTCTGCAGGGCGAAGACGACCTGGTAGAGCGGCGAGTGGCTGAGGCTGCGCTCGGGCCTGAGCTCATCGACGAGCATCTCGAACGGCACGTCCTGATGGGCGAACGCGTCGAGGGTGGTCTGGCGCGCGCTCTCCAGCAGCTGGGCGAAGGTGAGGTCGTCGGCGAGCTCGGTGCGCAGCACCAGAGTGTTGACGAAGAAGCCGATCAGGCCCTCGGTGTCCTTGTGGCCGCGTCCCGCGGACGGGGTGCCGATGACGACGTCATCGACGCCGCTCCAGCGGCCGAGGAGCAGCGAGAAGGCGCTCTGCAGGACCATGAACAGCGTGGCGTTGTGATGCGCCGCGATGCGGTTCAAACCGGCCAGCACGTGCTTCGGCAGGCGGGTCAGCACGTGCGCGCCGGCGAACTGCTGCTGGGCGGGCCGGGGACGGTCGAGCGGCAGGGAGTGCACGCCCGGCGCGTTAGCCAGCTGCGACTTCCAGTACGCGAGCTGCCCGGCCAGGTCGTCGCTCCTGGAGCGCTGCCACGCGGCGTAGTCGGCGTACTGAATCGGCAGCGGCTCGAGCTCGGCCTGGATGCCCAGGCAGTGGCCCTCGTACAGGGCGACCAGCTCCTTGATGAAGACGCCCATCGACCAGCCGTCCGAGGCGATGTGATGCATGGTGAAGAGGAGGACGTGCTCGTCCGCGGCGAGGGTGACGAGCTGCACGCGCAGCATCAGGTCGTGGGTGAGGTCGAACTTGCGCGCCCCTTCCGCGGCCATCAGCTCGCGCAGCTGCCCCTCCCGCTCCTCGGCGTCCAGGGCGGAGAGATCGATGGGATGGAGGTTGACCGCCTTCGCGGGATGGACCACCTGCACGCCGCTCTCCCCTTCCAGGCGGTACGTGCTGCGCAGCACCTCGTGGCGCTCCACGATCTCGTCGAGAGACCGCTGCAGGGCGTCGACGCGGAGGTTGCCGGCCAGGCGCAGGGCGACCGGCATGTTGTATTGGGCGCTCCCCTCCTCCAGGCGGTCGATGAACCAGAGGCGCTGCTGGGCGAAGGAGAGCGGCAGCGGCTCATTGCGCGGCAGGACCGGAATCGGCGCGTAGCCGCCCGCGGCGCGCCCATCGAGGACGGCGGCGAGGCCGCGCACGGTGTTGTGCTCGAAGATCGACTTGACCGGCAGCGTGGTCTCGAACGCGGCATTGATCGCGCTCACCGCGCGCATGGCCAGGAGCGAGTGGCCGCCGAGGCCGAAGAAATCAGCGGTGACGCTGACCGGCTCCTTGAGCTTGAGGATGTCCTGCCAGATGGCGGCGAGCTGCCGTTCGCTCTCCGTCTCCGGCGCGGTGTAGACCAGCTGGGTGTGGTCTGGATCGGGCAGCGCCTTCTTGTCAAGCTTCCCGTTCGGGGTGAGCGGCAGGCGGTCGAGGAAGACGAAGGCGGAGGGCACCATGTACGCCGGCAGCACGGACTTGAGCGCGGCGCGGTAGCGCGGGGTCAGCTCCTGCCGCTCCTCGGCGGAGAGCGGCGTGCCGGGGACGAGGTAGGCGGCGAGGTACTCGTCGCCGTGCGCGTCGGCGCGGACGATGACCACCGCGTCCCTGATCTCGCTCTGGCGGACGAGCTGCGACTCGATCTCCCCCAGCTCGATGCGGTAGCCGCGCAGCTGGACCTGGTTGTCCCGGCGGCCGAGGAACTCCAGCCGGCCGTCCGGCAGCCAGCGGGCCAGGTCGCCCGATCTGTAGAGGCGCTCGGGCGTCCCCTCACCCGCCTTCGGCACCCTCTCTCCGCCGCGCGGGGAGGGTGAGAGGCTGATGAAGCGCTCGGCGTTGAGCTCGGGGCGGTTGAGGTAGCCGCGCGTGACGCCGCGGCCGCCGATGTAGATCTCGCCGGTGACGCCGACCGGCACCGGGCGGCGCTGCTCGTCCAGGACGTAGCAGGAGACGGTGGGCATGGCCTTGCCGATGATGCTGGTCGACTTCTCCATCATCTCGGGCGAGACCGGCTGCATGGTGGAGAAGACGGTCGTCTCGGTGATGCCGTAGCCGTTCACGAGCCTCGTGTGCGGATGGCGGGCGTGCCAGCCGCGGAGGCGCGTCGGGTCGAGCGACTCGCCGCCGAAGATGACGTAGCGCAGGCTCAGCTTCGCTTCGCCGGCCTGGTCGCAGATGCGGTAGAAGGCGCTCGGCGTCTGGTTCAGCACCGTGACGCCCTCGCGCTCCAGCAGGGCGAGGAGCTGCGCGGAGTTGTGCTTCGCATCGTCCGGCACGATGACCACCCGGCCGCCGAAGAAGAGCGCGCCGTACATCTCCCACACCGAGAAGTCGAAGTTGAAGTTGTGGAAGAGGGTCCAGACGTCGTGCTCGTCGAAGGCAAAGTCGGGATCGCTGGTGCGGAGGAGGCGGACCACGTGGTTGTGCTCCACGAGCACGCCCTTCGGCATGCCGGTCGAGCCGGAGGTGTAGATGCAGTACGCGAGGTCGGCCGGCTTCGTCTCGATGCCGGGGCTGGTCACCGGCAGGCGCTCATCGAGCTCACGCAGGTCGATCACGCCCTCGATGCCGAGCTCCGCGCAAGCCTCCGCGTTCGCGGTGAGGAGGAGCCGGCAGCCGGCGTCCTGCAGCTGATAGGCCTTGCGCGGCGCCGGCGCCTTCACGTCGAGAGGGAGGTAGGCGCAGCCGGCCTTCAGCACGCCGAGGATGGCCACCACGGTGTCGATGGAAGGATCGACGTGCACGGCGATGAGCTGCTCGCGCTCCGCCCCGCGGGCGAGCAGGGCGTGGGCCACCTGGTTGGCCCGCCCGTCGAGCGCGCGGTAGGTGATCTGCTCGCTGCCGGAGGTGACGGCGATGCGGCCGGGGCGGAGGCGGGCCTGCTCTTCGAAGAGGCCGTGCACGAATGCGCTGGCGTCGTAGCCGGCCGGCCGGTAGCCGCCATGACCCTCGTCGTCGCCGAGCAGGTCGATGTCCGCGATGCGGACGTCGGTGAGGATGGCCGCGATGGCGCGCTCGTAGTGGCGGGCCAGCTGCTCGATGAAGGCCGCGTCGTGCAGCTCGGCGTTGTAGGTGAGCTCGCAGATGCCGTCGCGGATCAGGACGTCGAGGTCGTGATCGCCCGCGCTCAGCGCGTCGCCGACGTTGAAGGTGACCTCGAAGCCCGGCAGCAGGGAGGCGAGCTTCTCGAACGGAATGGCGGCGTGCTCGCGCGCTGCCGCGAGCATCGCGGCGTTGCGCTGCAGCAGGTCGCTCGCGCTGTCGGTGGCATGCACCTTCGTGCGCAAGGCGACGAGGCCGGCGATGGGACCGACCGTGTTGCGCGTCTCCTCCGTGCGCGTGTCGATGCTGGTCCCCACCACCACTTCCTCGGCGCCATAGCGATGGAGCAGCGCGGCGAACGCGGTGTAGAGCGTGTTGAAATCGGTCACCTCGAGGGAGAGGCGGCGGCTCACCGTGCCGCGCGTATACGCGTTCGCGGCGCCGCGGGGGCGGGCGGTGGGCAGCTCCATCGTGGCCGGCACGCCGCGCAGCGCGTACTGCCAGTGCAGGAAGAGCTTCTGCAGTTCCTCCTCCGGCATGGTGCGCTGCCACTCGCTGTAATCGACGAAGTGCAGCTCCGGCGCGGTGAACGTGCCGTTGTATGCCTCCAGCAGGCCGGCGCGGATGAGGCGCAGCGAAGGGCCGTCCACCAGCGCGGCATGCGCGGTGAAGGTGAGCGTGGAGCCGTCGAGCGCGGCGCGCACGAGGCCGTCCTCCGCCCCCAGCACCACCCGCCCTTCCGCGGCGATCTCCTGCACCAGCGCGTCGCCTGCGAAGCGGATGGTGGTGCGCAGCGCCTCGTGCGCCGCCACCACGGTGTCGAGGGCGTGCTGCAAGCGCTGCACGTCGGGCTGCCCTTCCAGAGGGAGGGTGAAGCCGGAGTGCGCGTCCGACAGCCAGAGCCTTTCCTGGAGAGAGGAGGCAGGAAAGACAGAGGTTTTCTGCAGTGTCGATGACATGTGTGTTTTTCCCTTGATTACCGCGCCACGCGCTTGATGGTGGGCAGCGCCAGTTTTTCGACGATCTCGATGGTCTCGACCCGAGCCTTCGGATCGCGTACGGCGGCGGCGAGGACCTTGCGCAGCTTCGCGCTCAAACCCTCGATGCTCGATTTCTTGAAGAGCTCAGCGTTGAAGTAGAAGCAGCCGGCCAGCCGGTCCTCCAGCTCGTTGAGGCTGAGGGTGAGGTCGAACATCGCGGAGTGCTCTTCCTCGACGTCCGCCGCCTGGATGGCGGAGCGGTTGCTGCCCGGCGTGTTGTTGAGGGCGAAGCAGAGCTGGAAGAGCGGATGGCCGGCCGGGTTGCGCTCCGGCTGCAGCTCGGCCACCAGGCGCTCGAACGGCAGCTCCTGATGCTGCTGCGCGGCGAGCGTGGTGGCCCGCACCTGCTCCACCACCTGGTCGAAGCTGCTATGGCCGTCGACGCCGACGCGCAGGACGACGGTGTTGACGAAGAAGCCGATCACGCGCTCCAGCTCCGGAGACGGCCGGTTCGCCACCGGCGTGCCGAGGACGACGTCGTCCTTGCCGCCCAGGCGGGCGACCAGCACCGAGAAGGCGGCGATGAGGGCCATGTAAAGCGTGGAGCCGCTCTGCGCGCAGTACGCCTTGAGCGCGGCAAACGTCTCCGGGCCGAGCTCGAACGGCACCGCGCCGCCCTTGCGGCCCAGCTCCTTCGGGCGGGGGAAGTCGAGGGGGAGGCTGTGGAACTTCGGCATGCCGTCCAGCTGCTGCTTCCAGTAGGTCATGAGGGCGTGCATCCGCTCCTCGCCCAGGGTCTGCTGCTGCCAGGCGGCGTAGTCGGCGTACTGCAGGGGGAGCGGCGTCATGTCGACGTCGCCGCCGCCGAGCAGCGTCTCGTACGCCTCGACCAGCTCGGCCTTGAAGATGCCGTTGGACCAGCCGTCGGTGATGGCGTGATGGATGGTGAAGTGGATCCAGTGCTGCTCCTGGCCGGCGTTGATGATCACGCCGCGCCACAGCAGGTCGGTGCTCATGTCGAACGGCAGCGCGCGCTCGAAGCGCAGCGTCTCCGCCACCTCGGCCGCATCGCTCGCCTCGATGACCCGCACCGGCAGCGCGATGGTGTCGACGATCTCCTGCCGCGCGCCGCCATCCACCGCGACGAAGCGGGTGCGGAGGCTCCACTGGCGCCGGGCGACGGCGGCCAGCGCGCGGAGGAAGACGTCGATGTCGAAGTCGCCGCCGACCTCGAGGGTCATGTTGATGTTGTAGGAGGTGGTGCCCTGCTCGTACTGCTCGATGAACCAGAGGCGCTGCTGGGCGAAGCTGAGCGGCACGTCGCTGTAGTCGCGCAGCGGCTCGATGGCGGCCGGCGCGGCGAGCGCGCCGCGGGTCGCATCGATGACCCGCGCCAGCGCGGCGGGCGTCGGGTTCTCGAAGAGGGCGAGGAGCGGCAGCTCGACGTTGCAGCGGCGGCGGATGCGGGCGATGGCCTGCGAGGCGAGCAGGGAGTGGCCGCCATGCTCGAAGAAGTGATCGTCCGCGCCGGCCGGGGCGTAGCGGAGGAGCTCCTGCCACACGGCCACGAGCTCGCTCTCCGTCGCCGTGCGCGGCGCGAGCGTCCCGGCCGCGACGAACTCCGGCTCGGGCAGCGCCTTCCTGTCCACCTTGCCGTTGGCGGTGAGCGGCAGCGCGCTCATCACCACGAAGGCGGAGGGGATCATGTACTCGGGAAGGGTCTGCCGAAGCTGCGCCCTGGCTGCTTCCGCGTCTCCCACGACATAGGCGATCAGCCGCTGGTCCTTCGCGATGACCACGGCCTCTTTCACGATCTCCAGCAACCGGGCGGTGATCTCGCCCGGCTCGATGCGGAAGCCGCGGATCTTGACCTGATCGTCCACCCGGCCGAGGAACTGGAGGTTGCCGTCCGGAAGGCGGCGGACCAGATCGCCGGTGCGGTAGAGGCGCGACCCCTCACCGGCCTTCGGCACCCTCTCTTCGCCGCGCGGGGAGAGGGCCGGGGGTGAGAGGCTGACGAATTTCTCGGCGGTCAGCTCCGGGCGGTGGAGGTAGCCCAGGGCGAGGCCGGCGCCGCCGATGTACAGCTCGCCCGCCACGCCGACCGGCACCAGTTGCAGGTCGCCGTTCAGCACGAGGGTGGTGACGTTGTCGATCGGCGTGCCGATGGGCGGCGCGCCATCAAAGTCCGGCGTCACTTCGAACGTCGTCGCCACCACCGCGGCCTCGGTCGGCCCGTAGTGATTGACCAGCCGCGCGCGGGAGCCCTTCGGCACGCGGTACCCGCTCAGCTTCTCGCCGCCGACGATGATCGCCTCCAGGGTGCGCCAGCGCTGGGCCGGAACGTCCTGATGGGCGAGGTGCTCCAGCAGCGCGGTGGGGAAGATGCAGTGCGTGATGCCGTCCCGCTCGAAGCGCTCGGAAAGCAGCATGGCGTCGGCGCGCTCCGCGTCGCTGACGATGGCCACGCGGGCGCCGGCCAGCAGGTACGGCCACACGTCGTACACCGAGGGATCGAAGCTGATGCTGACCAGGTGCGCGCCGACGCTGTTTTGCGTCGGCTGGAAGGTGCGGTGATGCCAGGCGCAGAGGTTGGCCAAAGCGGCGTGCGTGTTCGGCACCCCCTTGGGCAGGCCGGTGGAGCCGGAGGTGTAGATGATGTAGGCGGCTTCGGCGGGCGTCATCGCGGGACGGGCTGAAGCCTGTCTCACGTTTACGTCCGCCTCGGTCAGGACGATGGTCGCCTCGGCGTCCGCGATCATGAAGGAGAGGCGATCCTTGGGGTAGCCGGGGTCGAGGGGAACGTACGCGGAGCCGGCCTTCCAGGCGGCGAGCACGGCCACGATCTCTTCGATCGAGCGCTGCATGCGGATGCCGACCACCCTTGCGCCGAGCAGCTGGTGAGCCAGCGCGTTCGCCGCGTGGTCCAGCTGCTGGTAGGTGATGGTGCGGTCGCCGTGCACCACGGCGATAGCGTGCGGCGTCTTCGCGGCCTGCTCCTCGAACAGCTCGTGCACGGAGCCCTGGGGGCGCGGCGCGGCGGTCTCGTTCCAGGCCGCGAGCTGCGCGCGCTCGGCGTCGCCCAGGATGTCGATCTCCGCCACGCTGGCCGCTTGCGGCAGGCGGCGGAGGATGGTGGTGAGGTGCTCCAGCAGGCGGGCGATGGTCGCGGCGGAGAACTGGTCGGAGCGGTAGTCGCAGCGCAGCTTGAGAGCGGCGCGATAGCTGGCCACCAGCACCAGCTTGTAGTTCGTCCGCCCCTCTTCCGCCGTCGACTTTTCGATGGCGAACGTCTGGGCCGGCGCGGCGTCGGACGTCAGCGCGGTCTCCAGCGGATAGTTCTCGAAGGCCATCACCGTGTCAAAGAGCGGCTCGCCGGCGCGGACGCGGCTGCGGCGCTGCACTTCCGGCAACGGCAGGAAGCCGAACTGCTGGCTCTCCTGAAACGCGCGGTGGATGCGGCCCAGCAGCGCGCCGGTCTCCGCCTTGTCTCCGAACGAGACCTTCACCGGGATGGCATTGATGAACAACCCGATCATCTCCTCGATCCGGCTGACCTCGGCCGGACGGCCGGAGATCACGGTGCCGAAGACGACGTCGTTCTCGCCGCTGTAGCGGTGGAGCAGGTACCCCCATGCCAGCTGCATCACCGTGTTGAGCGTGGTCTGCTGGCCGCGCGCGAAGGCGTCGAGCCGCTGCGACTCCTCGTCGCTGAAGACGAAGCCCGCCTCCCGGAACTCGGTCACGTCCTCGGCCGGCAGCTTGTCGACGCCGAGGGGCGTGGTGCTCTCGTGCTCGCCGAGGACGCTGCTCCACCAGGCGTGCGCCTCATCCAGGTCGCGCGTCTGCAGCCAGCGCATGTACTGCTCGAAGTCCGCCGGCAGCGCGAGCGCCACCCGCTCGTACGCGGCCATCACTTCCTGGTAGACCAGGGGGATGGACCAGCCGTCGAGGAGGAGATGGTGATGCGTCCAGAGCATCTGCCAGCGGTCGTCCGCGATGCGGATGATGGAGAGGCGCTGCAGGCCCGGCTGCTCCAGGTCGAAGCCGGCCTGCTTGTCGGCCAGGCGGTACTGCTCGAAGCGCTCGGCCTGTTCCGCCTCGCTCAGCTCGCGCCAGTCTTCTTCGCGGAACGGCACGCTGACCTGGTCGACCACGAGCTGGTGCAGCGCGCCTTCGTCGGCCACGAATGCCGTCTTGAAAACGTCGTGGCGGTTGGCCACCGTCTGCCATGCCTCGTGGAAGCGCGCCGGCGACAGCTCGCCGCGGAGGATGGGGAACATCTGGGTGACGTAGGCGCTGCGGTCGAGCTGGGCGTGGAAGTACATCCCCTGCTGCATGGCCGTGGCCGGATAGAGGCGGGCGATGGGGTAGCGGCGCTGCCACCGGTCGAGCGTGTCCTGCGAGAGGCGGGCGAGGGGGAAGTCGGACGGGGTGAAGTCGCCGCGCTCGGTTTGCAGGCAGTGCTCGATCACGGCGCGCAGGCCGTCCTCGATGCAGGCCGCGAGCTGGGCCATGGTCTCGGCGCGGTACTGCAGGTTGCTGTAGTCGATGCCGAAGACCAGCTCGCCGCCGATGACCTTGCCGTTCAGCACGAGCTGGTAGGTGCGGTGCTGGCGCTCGCTGTGCGAGGCGCCGGTGTGCTCCGGCGCGCCGCGGAAGGCGCCGTCTTGCTCCACGGCTTGGTCGAGCTGGCCGAGGTAGTTGAAGACGAGCTGGGGGTGGGGCCTGGCGATGAGGTCCGCGTCGTGAGCGAGCTCGCGCAGGACGCCGAAGCCGATGCCGTTGTTCGGGATGGCGCGGTACTGCTCCTTGACCGACTTGATCACGCCGGCCACGTCTCCGCCGCGGCTGTGCAGGGTGAGCGGATAGACGGTGGTGAACCAGCCGACGGTCTGGGTGGTGTCGAGGCGCTCGAACAGCGACTCGCGGCCGTGCCCTTCCAGGGCGATGCGCAGCCCGGCCGCGCCGCTCCAGCGGCGCATGCCGAGGTAGAGGCCGGAGAGCAGCAGCTCGTTGATGCTGGTGCGGTAGGCCGGCGCGCAGCGCTGCAGCAGCGCCTGGGTCTCGGCCTGGGTCAGCCGCACCCGCTCGCGCCGCGTGCTCTGGCCGGTCGGCGCTTCGGAGGGCTGCAGGTCGACCGGCAGCGGCGCGGTGGGGAGGTCGTACTGCGACAGCCAGTAGGCCTTCTCCTGCTGCAGGGCGGGCGACACCGCGTACTCGGCGAGGGCGGCGCCCCACTGCTGGAAGGAGGACGTCTTCGGCGCGAGCTCGATGCGGCCGCCGCTGGTGTACTGGCGGTAGGCCTGCTCGATGTCGGCCAGGAGGATGCGCCAGGAGACGCCGTCCACCACGATGTGATGGGCGATGAGGAAGAGGCGGCCTTCACCCTGGCCGGCAAAGTAGACGGCGCGGAAGAGCGGGCCTTCGGCGAGGTCGAACTCGCGCTGGTAGTGATCGCAGCGGGCGGTGATGAACGCGGCCGCGTCTTCCTCCGGCAGCGGCTCGACGATGCAGCTCGCGGCGAGCATTTCCTCGGAGAGCGGGGCATGCGTCGCGGTGAGGCCGGTGAAGCGCAACCGCAGCGCATCGTGACGGCGCACCAGAGCGGCCACCATTTCCTCCAGGAACGCGGCGTCGAAGCCGGCCGGCGTGGTGAGCAGGACCGACTGGTTGAAGTGCTGCGGGTCGAGCCAGCTGGCCAGGAAGTCGCGCTGGATGGGCAGCAGCGAAAGGGCGCCGGTCATCGGCTCCTGCGGCGTGTCGAGGGCCACGCCGTGGCGGGCCTGCGCGGCGAGGGCGGCGATGGTCTGGTGCTCGAAGAGCTGGCGGGTGGTGATGGCGATGCCGGCCTGGTTCGCCCGGGAGACGGCCTGGATGGAGAGGATGGAGTCGCCGCCGATGGCGAAGAAGTTGTCCTGGGTCCCGACGCGCTCCAGCTTGAGGAGCTGGGCCCAGATGGCGGCCAGCTTCTCCTCCGTCTCGTTGCGCGGCGCCACGTACGCGTCGGCCTGCTGCAAGTCGGGCTCGGGCAACGCGGCCTTGTCCACCTTGCCGTTGGCGTTGAGAGGGAACGCGTCCATCACCACGATGGCAGCCGGCACCATGTAGTCCGGCAGCACCTTGCGCAGCTGCTGACGGATGGCGTCCGCGTCGAGCGTGGAGATCGCGTAGGCGACGAGCTTCTTGTTCGTTCCCTCCCCGCGGGCGAGGACGATCGCGTCGTCCACGCCGCGGAGGCGGGCCAGCTGCGCGGCGATCTCGCCGAGCTCGATGCGGAAGCCGCGGATCTTGACCTGATCGTCGGCCCGGCCGATGAATTCCAGCACGCCGTCCGGCAGGAAGCGCACCAGATCGCCGGTGCGATAGAGCCGCTCGCCGTTCACGGTGACGAACTTCTCGGCGGTGAGCGCCGGCTGGTTCAGATAGCCGCGGGCCACGCCGGCGCCGCCGGCATACAGCTCGCCGACCGCACCGAGGGGGAGCGGCGTCATGGCGTCATTGAGCACGTGGAGCGTGGTGCCGTTGATGGCGGCACCGAGAGGAATGGAACGGCCAAAGTCGGCGTCGCGGGGGATGGCGTAGCAGCAGGTGAAGGTGGTGTTCTCGGTCGGGCCGTAGCCGTTGATGACCGTGGCGGCGGGCATGGCCCGGTAGACGCGCTCCACGGCGCGCGGGTTGACCACGTCGCCGCCGGCGAGGATGTGGCGCAGGCCGTCGTAGCGCGGCAGCTGCTGCGACCACTGCTCGAAGAGGCCGGAGGTCAGCCAGATGGTGTTGACGCGGTTCGCCTCGATCACGCCATTGAGCACGGCGAGGTCGAGGTACTTTTCGGGGTACATCACCAGCGTGCCGCCGTTGAGCAGCGCGCCCCAGATCTCGAACGTGGCGGCGTCGAAGGAGGGCGAGGAGGCCTGCAGGATGCGGCTCTCCGCGCTGAGCGGCACGTAGGTATTGCCGATGACGAGGCGGACCACGCTCCGGTGCCCGACCATGACGCCCTTCGGCGTGCCGGTGGAACCGGAGGTGTAGATCAGGTAGGCGAGGCTGCCCTGCACCGAAGGCGCCGCATCGTTCGCGTGCAGCATGGCTTCGGCGAGCAGCTCGCCGGTGAGGACGATCTTTGCGTTGCTGTCCGCGACGATCGCGTCGATGCGCGCTTGCGGATAGGCCGGGTCGACGGGCACGTATGCGCCGCCGGCCTTGAGGATGGCGAGGAGCGCCACGGCCATCTCCAGCGAGCGCTCCATGCAGACGCCGACGAACGTCTCCGGCTGCACGCCGTTTGCGATGAGCCACTGCGCCACGCGGTTCGCCTTGCCATCGAGCTCGGCGTAGGTCAGCGACGCGTCGCCGCAAACCACGGCTACGGCATCGGGGGTGCGAAGGGCGTGCTGCTCGAAGAGCTGGTGGATGGTGGCCTCAGGGAACGGGCGCTGCGAGGCGTTCCACCGAGCCATCGTCTGGAGGTCGGCAGCGGTGGCGATGTCGAGGCGGTGCACGTCCGCCGTTGGCTTGTCGCAGAGCTCGCGGAGCAGCACTTCGAAGCTGGCCGCCATCCGCTCGATGGTGGCGCGATGGAAGAGGCTGGAGGCGAAGCTCCAGGACAACGCGAGGCCCTGGGAAGTCTCGGCGGCGGCGAAGTTCAGGTCGAACTTGGCCACGTGGCCCCCCTGCTGCAGCGGCTCGAGCTCCAGGCCGGGGAGCTGCATCGGCGTCTTCTCGTTGTTGTCGAAGCCGAAGGTGATCTGGAACATCGTGGTGTGGCTCAGGCTCCGCTCCGGCTTGAGCTCGTCCACGATGGCCTCGAAGGGGATGTCCTGGTTGGAGTAGGCGTCGAGGGCCATGATCCGCGCGCGGCGCAGCAGCTCGGCGAAGGAGACCTGGCCGGAGAGATCGGTGCGCATGATCAAGGTGTTGACGAAGAAGCCGATGAGCGGCTCGAGGTCGCGATGGGAGCGGCCGGCCACCGGGGTGCCGAAGACGACATCATCGTCATTGCTCCAGCGCCCCAGGAGCAGGGCGAATGCGGTCTGGAGGAGCATGAAGAGCGTGACGTTGTTGGCCTGGGCCAGCTCGCGCAGCTGCTCGAGCAGCTCCAGCGGCAGCTCCTGGCGGAGGTTGTCGCCGGCCAGGCTGCGCGTGGTGGTGCGCGGCGCGTCGAGGGGAAGGCTGTGCACCGCCGGCAGGTCGGCCAGCTGGCCCTTCCAGTAGTCGAGCTGCTTGCGGAACGACTGGTCGGCCAGGAAGTCGCGCTGCCAGGCGGCGTAGTCGCCGTACTGGATCTCCAGCGGGCGCAGCGGATTCGGCCGCCCTTCCACGAACGCGGAGTAGAGGGTCATGAACTCGCGGGCCAGGACGGAGAGCGACCAGCCGTCCGAGGCCACGTGATGCATGGCGAAGAGCAGCACGTGCTCGCGCTCGGAGAGTTTGATCAGGCCGACGCGCATCATCAGGTCGCGGCGGAGGTCGAAGATCTTGGTCGCTTCGGCGCGGGCGATGCGATGCAGCTCCGCCTCCTGCGCCTCCCCTGCCAGCGCGGAGAGGTCGAAGCGTCCGAGGGGGAAGGGGCGGGCGGGGTTGACCACCTGGATGCCCTGGCCGTCGCGGACGTGGAACGTGGTGCGCAGGACCTCGTGGCGGCGGACGATCTCGTCCAGCGAGCGCTGGAGAGCCTGGACGTCCAGCGCGCCTTTGAGGCGCAGCGCGGCCGGCATGTTGTACTGCGCGCTGCCGCCTTCCAGCTGGTCGATGAACCAGAGGCGCTGCTGGGCGAAGGAGAGCGGCATCGCCTCCTCGCGCAGGGTGGAGCGGATGTGCGCGTGCTCGGCGGCATCGAGCGAGTCGATGTGCGCCGCAAGCGACTGGATGGTGTTGTGCTCGAAGAGCGCGCGCACCGGGATCGACTTCTGGAACGCCGCGGCGACGGCGGTGCCGACCCGCATGGCCAGGAGCGACTGCCCGCCAATCTCGAAGAAGTTGGCCGTGGCGCTGACGCCCTCCAGCTTGAGCACGCTCTCCCAGATGGCGGCGAGCTGCACCTCGGTCGGCGTGGACGGAGCGACGTGCTCCTGCCCGGCCAGGCGGTCGGGCGCGGGAAGGGCGCGCTTGTCGATCTTGCCGTTCGCGTTGCGCGGCAGCGAGTCGAGAACGACGAACGCGCCGGGGGTCATGAACGCGGGGAGGTTCTGACGGAGCAGCGCCCGCAGCGCGTCGACCACATCGGCATCCGATTCGGGGACGACGTAGGCGATGAGCTGCTGCTCGCCCGACTTGCCGCTGGCGATGACGATCGCTTCCTTGAGCAGGCCGCTGGCCAGGAGCTGCGTTTCGATCTCGCCCAGCTCGACCCGGAAGCCGCGGATCTTGACCTGCTGGTCGATGCGGCCGAGGTATTCGATCTCGCCGCTTTCCGGATAGCGGACCAGGTCGCCGGTGCGGTAGAGGCGCTTCCCATCGATGGTGATGAACTTCTCCGCGGTCAGCTCCTCGCGGTTGAGGTAGCCGCGGGCGACGGAGCTGCCGCCGAGGTACAGCTCGCCGGCCAGGCCGACCGGGCAGAGGGCGCCGGAGGGGTCGACCACGTAGCACTCGTAGTTCGGCAAGGGGCGGCCGATGGGCGGGTTCTTCCCTTCCTCGACCTGGTAATGCGTCACCTCGAAGAGGGTGGAGAAGACCGTGGCTTCGGTGGGGCCGTAGCCGTTCCAGAGCGCCACGGCGGGGCCGATCAGGCGCTGCCAGCGGGCGGTGTGCTCGCCGAGGAGCGCCTCCCCGCCCATGATGACCAGTTGCAGGGTGCTCTTCGCGATCGCCGCGTCGTCCGCGGTCAGCTCGCCGCAGAGGTAGTGGAAATACGAGGTCGGCATTGACATGGCCGTGACGCGCTTCTCGTCGACCAGCGACCAGAAGGCCCGCGCGTTGACGGAGAGGCCTTCCGGGCTCATCACCAGCGTGCCGCCGTCGAGGACGGAGAGGCAGAGCTCTTCGATGAAGACGTCGAAGCCGAAGGAGCAGACCGAGAGGACGCGCTGCGGCTTCCGGTGGCGATAGCGCGGCTGCACGGCGGCAAAGTGGGACTGGATCTGGCGGTGCTCCAGCATCACGCCCTTGGGGATGCCGGTGGAGCCGGAGGTGTAGATGACGTAGCAGAGGTTCTGCGAGGTCCAGCCGCTGGCGCGCAGGTCGGGCCTGGTGGCCGGGAACTGCTCCAGCGGCTCATCGAGGGCGAGCGCCTGCAGCGGCAGGCGGCCCAGCAGATGCGACTGGGTGAGCACGATGGACATGCCGGTGTCGGCGATGACGTGCTGGATGCGGACGGCCGGATAGTTCGGATCGAGCGGCACGTAGGCGGCGCCGGCCTTGAGGATGCCGAAGATGCCGATGACCATCTCGATGGAGCGCTCCACGGAAAGGCCGACCTTGGAGTCGGGCCCCACGCCCTGGGCGATGAGCCAGTGGGCCACGCGGTTCGCCGCTTCGTCGAGCTCGCGGTAAGTGAGGCGGCGGTCGTTCAGCTCGACGGCCGAAGCGTCCGGCGTGAGCAGGGCGTGGCGCTCGAAGAGCTCGTGGAAGCCGAGGTCCTGTTCGTACGGGGCAAGCTCGCCATTCCACTCGGCGAGGCGGGTGCGGTCGTCCTCGCTCATCAGGTCGATGCTCGCCAGCGTTTGCGCGGTGGGGAGCTGGGCGAGGATGAGGCCGAAGTGGTGGAGGAGGCGGCGGACGGCGTCCGCGGCGAGGCTGCGCGCGGCGCGGCAGCGGATGGTCAACGTGTTGTCGGTTGCGACGTGGAGGGTGAGGGGGAACTCGGTCGGCTCTTCGTGCTCGACCGACTCCACGCGCAGGCCGGAGGCGCTGGCCAGCTCGGCGGCAAAGTTCGTGTCGTCGAAGACCAGGAGGCTGTCGAAGAGGGGCGCGCCGCTCTGCTGCTGCATCTCGGCCAGGGAGAGCGTGCCGTGCTGCTGCGCGTTCTCGCTCGCCTTGCCGACCAGGCGCAGCATGTCCGCCGGGGTCTTGTCCGAGAAGGAGACGCGCATGGGGACGGTCTGCACGAGGGGGCCGACCAGCTCCGCGAACTCGCTGTTGCGGCCGGGGTGGACGGCGCCGAAAACGACGTCGGCCTCGCGCGTGTAGCGGTGGAGGAGCCAGGCCCAGGCCAGCTGGATGGCGGCGTTGAGCGTGGTGCCGTTCGCATCGGCGAAGGCCTGGAGGGCGTTTGTTTCCGGGGCGGTCAGGACCAGGTCGAGCTGGCGATGGCCGTCCTCTCTGGCCTTGTCCAGAGGGAGCCGGGTCGGCGCCTGCAGGTCGCCCAGCGTCTCGCGCCAGAAGGCTTTCGAGGCGTTTGCGTCCTGCGCGGCGAGCCACTGGCCGTACCGCGCGAAATCAGGGGCCGCGCTGTTGGAAGGCTGGAAGACCTCGCGCAGGACGAGCATCGCGCTGCGGGTGTCGAGGAGGATGTTGTGATACGTCCAGACCAGCTTGGTGCGGCCGTTGGCTTCCGGGAGGAGGTCGAGGTGGTGGAGCTCGCTGGCGTGGGGCAGGACCACCTGCTGGAGCCCTTCCTCCGTTTCGAGGAACGTGGTGCGGAGGATGTCGTGCCGCGCGATCGCGCGCTGCCACGAGGCTTCGAACTGCTCGGCATCGATGGCGCCGGCGAACGTCACGGTCAGCTTCGTCACGTACGCGCTGGGGTCGAACTGGCCGTGGAAGAACATCCCCTGCTGCATGGCCGTGGCGGGCTGCGACTTGCGGCTCTTGCGGATCAGCACCGGGCCGGTCTCGGTCTGCGCGTCGAGGAACGCGGCGAGGGCCTGCACGGTGGTGTGCTCGAACAGGGTGCGCACGGGGAGGCTCTTGTGGAAGGCCTGCCCCACCGCGCTGACCACCCGCGTGGCGAGCAGCGAATGGCCGCCCAGCTCGAAGAAGTTGGCGGTGACGCTGAGCGGCGTCTCCAGCTTGAGGATCTCGCTCCAGATTTCGGCGAGGCGCTGCTCGGTCTCGGTGGAGGGGGCCACGTACCGCGCCGCGGGCGCGCGGTCGACGGCGGGCAACGCCTTGCGGTCGATCTTGCCGTTCGCGTTCAGAGGGAACGCCTCCAGGACGCACCAGGCGGAGGGGATCATGTACTCGGGCAGCGCCTTCTTCACCCGCTGCTTTACGTCTTCGATCGACGCATCGCCGACGATGTAGGCGACCAGCTGCCGGCTCTCCCCTTCCCCGCTGGCCACGACCAGCGCGTCCTGCACGCGGTCGACGGCTTTGATGGCGGTCTCGATCTCGCCCAGCTCGATGCGGAAGCCGCGGATCTTGACCTGGTTGTCGATGCGGCCGAGGAACTCGAGCTGGCCGGTGGGAAGGTAGCGCACCAGGTCGCCGCTCTTGTAGACGCGCGAGCCGCGGTAGTGGACGAACTTGGCCGCGGTGAGCTCGGGCTGGTGGACGTAGCCCTTCGCCACGCCGGCCCCGCCGATGTGGAGCTCGCCGGCCACGCCGACCGGGGCGAGCTGCATCGCCTCGTTGAGCACGTACAGCCCGGTGTTCTCCATGGCGGTGCCGATGGGGAGACGCTCCACGCCCGGGTTGGCGGTGACGTCGAACATGGCGCAGCCGACCACGGTCTCGGTAGGGCCGTAGTGGTTGAAGATCTGCGCATGCGGGAACTTTGTCTGGAGATCGCGAGCGAGCGCGGCTTGGAACTGGTCGCCGCCGATCACGAAAGTTGCTGGCTGCTGGTGGCTGGTTGCCGGTAGAAGGGCGAGCAAGCCCGCTACGTGCATGGGGGTCATGCGCACCAGGTACGCGCGGTCGTCCCTGGCGAGCGTGGCGGCCAGCTCGGTCAGCTCTTCGCCCGGCGGGGTCAGCGTGACGCAGCCGCCGTGCATGAGCGGGAGGTAGAGCGCCGGCACGGTGATGTCGAAGCCGTGCGAGGTCACCACGAGCGAGCCTTCCAGATGCGCGCCGTAGTAGCGGCGGGAGGCGAAGGCGAGATAGTCGGTCAGCCCGGAGTGGAGGATCTCCACCCCTTTCGGCACACCGGTGGAACCCGAGGTGTAGATGACGTAGGCGCTGTCCGCCGGCTGGACGGCGACGCCCGGATTGGTCGGCTCGTAGTCGGCGAGCCATTCGGCGTCGTCGATCACGACCACGTCGAGGCCGGCCACCGGCAGCTTGTCCACCAGCTTGGACTGGGTGAGGACGAGCTCGATCTTGCCGTTGGCGATCACGTGGCGCAGGCGGTCGGCGGTGTTGCCCGGCTCGAACGGCACGTAGGCGGCGCCGGTCTTGAGGATGGCCAGCATCCCCACCAGCACGTCCGCGGAGCGCTCCACGTAAAGGCCGACGCGCGCGGAAGGCTCGACGCCCTGCTCGAGGAGGTAGTGGGCCAGTCGGTTCGCCCTGGCGTTCAGCTCTTCGAAGGTGAGCGTCTCCCCGCCGCACCGGACCGCAATGTTCGACGGCGTCTTCGCGGCCTGGGCCTCGATCGCGTTGTGCACGCACTGATCGCGGCCTTCATCGGTGGTGATACCGCGGGAGAGGGCGAGCATGGCCGCCTCCCCCGCCCCGTCCAGCAGCGGCAGGCTCTTCACCGGCAGCTCCGGCGAGGCGACGATGCCCTGCAGCAGGACGGCGAAACAGTTGGCCATCCGCTCGATGGTGGCCCGCTCGAACAGCTCGTCCTTGAACGACCAGTTGAGGGTCAGCCCGTCGGGCGAGGCGCTGGCGGTGAGGTCGAGATCGAAGCGGATCTTCTCCACGCCGTTGTGGATGCTCTCCACTTCGAGGCCGTCGAGGGAGAGCCCCTCGCCGCCCTCGCGGTGGTTCTGCAGCACGAACTTGATCTGGGCCAGCGGGTTGTAGGAGAGGGCGCGCTCGGGCTTGAGCTCGTCCACCAGCAGCTCGAACGGCACCTGCTGGTTGGCGTACGTCTCCAGCGTCTCCTGCCTGGCCCGGGTCAGCACGTCACGGAAGCCGTCGTTGCGCTGGAAGTCGTTGCGGAAGACGAGGGTGTTGATGAAGAAGCCGATGAGCGGCTCGATCGCGGCGCTGGTGCGCCCCGCGGTCGGCACGGCCATGACGATGTCGTTCGCGCCGCTCCAGCGGGAGAGCAGCAGCGCGAAGGCGGACTGCAGGACCATGAAGAGCGTGGCATCCTGCTCGCGGCCGAGCTGCCCCAGCGCATCGGCCAGCTCGCGGCCGACCGTCTGCACGTGCCGCTGGGCCACGAAGCTCTGCCGCACCGGGCGCGGCTTGTCCAGAGGGAGGCTGTGCAGCTGGGGCAGGCCGGCCAGGCGCGTCTTCCAGTAGCCGAGCTGCCGGGCCGCATCCTGCCCGCGCTGCCACTGCGCGTAGTCGGCGTACTGGATGGGCAGCGCGGGCAGCGTTGCGCCGCCATACAAAGCGACGAACTCCCGCACCAGGACGCCCATCGACCAGCCATCCGAGGCGATATGGTGCATGGTGAAGAGGAGGACGTGCTCTTCTTCGCCGAGCTTGAGCAAGCCGACGCGCAGCATCAGATCCGAGGCGAGGGCGAAGGCCTGCTCCGCCTCCGCGGCGGCCAACTCCTGCACCCGCGCCTCGGCATGCACGTCGTTCGTCAGATCGACCCGGGTGATGACCACCGGCCGCGCCGGCTGGATCACCTGCACCGGAGCGCCCCCTTGGGCGCGATAGACGGTGCGCAGCACCTCGTGGCGCGCCACGATGGCGTCCACCGCGCGCTGCAGGGCCGCCTGGTCCAGGCGCCCCTTCAGGCGTAGCGCGGCGGGGATGTTGTACTGCGCGCTGCCCCCTTCCAGCTGGTCGACGAACCACAGCCGCTGCTGGGCGAAGGAGCACTCCAGCGCTTCCGCGCGCGGGACCACCGGGATCTCCGGATCGATGGCGATGGACTGGCCGCGGAGCAGGGAGATGATGGTCTCCTTGTGCGCGGTCAGCTCCTGCTTCATGGCCGGGCTGAGCTTTCCGCCGCGCACCCGGTATTTGAGCTGTTCGTTCTCGAGATACAGCTCCACGCCTTCGTTCTGGGCGCGCTTGATGACGTCCGCGAGCATTAAAGAGTTCCCTCGTCTTCGTAGTGATCCGCCGCCTGGTGGGAGGCGGCGTGGCTGGCCATGAGGCTCAGGCCGTCGATGAATGCGGCGAGCGAGCGGACGTCCTGGTATTGGAAGAACGCCTGGATGGGCACGCGGCACTGGAAGGCCACGGCGATCTGGCTGGCCAGACGCGTGGCCAGCAGCGAGTGCCCGCCCAGCTCGAAGAAGTTCGCCGTCACACCGACCGGCGTTTTCAGTTTCAGGATGTCCTGCCAGAGCTCGGCGAGCCGGATCTCGGTCTCGCTCTCCGGCGCGACGTATTGCGCCGCGGCCGCCCGCTCCACCGCCGGCAGCGCCTTGCGGTCGATCTTGCCGTTCGCGTTCAGGGGGAAGGCCTCCAGCACGCACCAGGCGGACGGCATCATGTAATCCGGCAGCGCTTTCTTGACCCGCGCCTTCAGCTCGTCGATGGACGCGTCGCCCACGACGTAAGCCACCAGCGCTTTGTCTTCCCCTTCGCCCTGCACGGTCACCAGCGCGTCTTGGGCGACGGTCCTGAGCACGCTCTCGATCTCGCCCGGCTCGATGCGGAAGCCGCGGACTTTCAGCTGATCGTCGGCCCGGCCGAGGAATTCGAGGTCTCCGGTGGGAAGCCAGCGCACCAGGTCGCCGCTCCTGTAGACGCGCGCGCCGCCGTACGGCACGAACTTCTGCGCCGTGACGTCGGGCTGGTTGAGGTAGCCCTTGGCCACGCCCGCGCCGCCGATATGCAGCTCGCCGGCGACGCCGATCGGGCTCGGCTCCATCGCCTCGTTGAGCACGTGGAGCTGCGTGTTGGCCATGGCCCGGCCGATGGGCAGGCGCTCGCCGGCCGTCTGCAGGTTGGCCGTCACGTCGTACATCGCGCAGCCGACCACGGTCTCGGTGGGGCCGTAGTGGTTGTAGATCCGGGCATCCGGGAAACGCTGCTGGAGTTGCCTGGCCAGGGCGAGCGGAAACTGTTCGCCGCCGATCACGAAGGTTGCTGGTTGCTGGTTGCTGGTTGCTAGTAGAGGAAGCAAGCCGGCCGCGTGCATGGGGGTCATGCGGACCAGGTACGGCCGGTCGATTGCGCTCGCCAGCTCGAGCAGTTCTTCGCCGGGCGTGGTGAGCGTGACGCGGCCGCCGCGCAGCAGCGGGAGGTAGAGGCTGGGAACGGTGATGTCGAAGCCGTGGGAGGTCACCACCAGCGAGCCTGCCAGGTGGTCGGCGTAGTAGTTCTCCGATGCGAAGGCCAGGTAGTCGACCAGTCCGCTCTGCAGGATCTCCACGCCTTTCGGCACGCCGGTGGAGCCGGAGGTGTACATCACGTACGCGCTCTCCGCCGCCGGCAGCCCGGGGTTCGTCTCTTCGAAGCGGGCCAGGTACTGCTCGTCATCGAGCAGGAGGATGTTCACGCTCTCGGGGAGGCGGTGCACCAGGCGGGAGTCGGCCACCACGCAGGCCAGTTCGCCGTTCTCCACGATGTGGCGCAGCCGCTCGGCGGTGTTGCTCGGCTCGAACGGCACGTACGTGGAGCCGGCCTTGAGGATGCCGAGCATGGACACCAGCACCTCCGGCGAGCGCTCGCAGTAGAAGCCGATGCGCCGGCCGGCCGGCAGCGCGCGCGCCAGGCGGTTGGCCCGGGCGTTGAGCTCGCGATAGGTGAGCTTGCGATTGGCGTGCTGCACCGCGATGGCATCCGGCGTCTTCGCGGCCTGCCGCTCGAATGCTTCGTGAACGGCCGGCAGCTGGGAGCGGTCAACGAGCGGGCCGGTCCAGCCGGCGATCCGCTTGCGGTCTTCATCGGAAACGAGCGGCAGCGCGTAGACGGAGCGATGCGGCGCGGCGACGATGGCCCGCAGCAGGGTCTCGAAGCTGGCCGCCATCCGCTCGATGGTCGCGCTCTCGAAGAGCGAGGTGGCGTACTGCCAGCGCAGCGTCATCGCCTCGCCTTCGATGGCGGTGAGGCTGAGGTCGAACTTCGTCAGCGAGGGGTCGTGGCCGAGGGAGGCCACTTCGAGGCCGGGCAGCGAGGCGGCGAGGCCGCGCTCGCGATGAGTGAGCGAGAAGAGGATCTGGAAGAGCGCGCCGTGGCTGAGGCTGCGCTCCGGCTTGAGCTCGTCGACCAGCGTCTCGAACGGCACGGCCTGATGGGCGAAGGCATCGAGCGCCGTCTGCCTCGCCTGCTCCAGCAATTCCTGGAACGACTGCGCCGGCGAGAGGCGCGTGCGCAGGACGAGGGTGTTGACGAAGAAGCCGATCAGCGGCTCGAGGGCGCGATGCTCGCGGCCGGCGACCGGGCTGCCGATCACGACGTCCTCCGCCCGGCTCCAGCGGCCGACCAGCAGCGCGAACGCGCTCTGCAGGACCATGAACAGGCTGGCCCGATGGCGGTTGGCGAGCGCCTGCAGCTCATGGACGAGCCGCGCGTCGATCGTTCGCACCACGGCCGCACCTTCGTGGCGCTGCTGCGCGGGACGCGGCTTGTCCAGGGGGAGGCTGTGCACGGGGGGGAGGTCGGCCAGCTGGGCGCGCCAGTAGGCGACCTGCCGCGAGGCATCCCGCGCGCGCTGCCACTGCGCAAAGTCGGCGTACTGGATCTGCAGCGGCGGCAGCGGATTCGCGGAGCCTTTGCAGAAGGCGGCGTAGAGCGCGGCGAACTCGCTCACCAGCACCTCCAGCGACCAGCCGTCGGCGGCGATGTGGTGCAGGGTGAGGAGCAGCGCGTGGTCGCGCGTGGCGAGACGGACCACGCTGACGCGCAGCATCAGGTCGCGGGCGAGGTTGAACGGATGCGCCGCCTGCTCGCGCACGAGGCGCTCCAGGTGGGACGCGCGCGCGCTTTCCTCCAGGCCGGAGAGATCGATGTCGCCGATGGTCACGGCGCTTGCGGGGCGGATGTCCTGAACCGCCGCGGTGTAGCGCGTGCGCAGGACCTCGTGGCGGGCCACGATGGTGTCGAACGTCCGCTGCAGCGCGGCGCGGTCGAGCGCGCCGGTGAGGCGGAGGGCGAGCGGCATGTTGTATTGCGCGCTGCCGCCGGCCAGCTGGTCGATGAACCAGAGGCGCTGCTGCGCGAAGGAGAGCGGCAGCGGCTCGGTGCGGTCGGCCACCGGGATGGCGGTGTGGACGGTGGCGTGCTGCTGGTCGAGGTGCGCGGCCAGGGCGCGGACGGTGTTGTGCTCGAAGAGCGCGCGCACCGGCATCGCTTTGCCGAGGGCCTCGCTGATGGCGCTGGCGATCCGGGTGGCGATGAGCGAGTGGCCGCCGAGGTCGAAAAAGTTCGCTTCGACGCTGACCGGCGCTTCCAGCTTCAGGATCTCCTGCCACAGCCCGGCGATGCACGCCTCGGTCTCCGTCGCGGGGGCGACGTACACCGCCGCCTGGCGCTCCGGCTCCGGCAACGCTTTCCGATCCACCTTGCCGTTCGCGTTGAGCGGCAGGGCCGGCATGGTCACGAACGCGGAAGGGATCATGTAGTCGGGCAAGGTCTGCTTGAGCGCGGCGCGCAGCTCGTCCGCGGTGGCTTCGCCCACGATATAGGCAGCGAGGGAGTCGCCGCGCACGGCCACGGCCGCCTCGCGCACGCCGGCGAGGCGCAGCAGCTGCGCCTCGATCTCGCCGAGCTCGATGCGGTAGCCGCGCACCTTGACCTGATCGTCGGTGCGGCCGATGAAGGCGAGGCTGCCGTCCGGCAGGTAGCGCACCAGATCGCCGGTGCGGTACAGCCGCTCGCCGCGGATCTCCGCGAAACGCTCGGCAGTCAGCTCGGGGCGATTGAGGTAGCCGTGGGCGAGGCTCGGCCCGCCGATGTACAGCTCGCCGATGGCGCCGATGGCCGCCGGCTCCTGGTCCGCGGCGAGGACGTGATGGCGATAGTTCGCCAGCCCTCGTCCCAGCGCGACCACATTCTGATTCTTCTCGACGCGGTGAATGAGCGACCACACCGTCGCCTCGGTCGGCCCATAGCAGTTCCACAGCGAGCCGGTGATGTCCGCCAGCTTCTCCTGCAGCACGAGCGGCAGCGCTTCGCCGCCGCAGAGCGCGTGGAGGTCGCGCTGCCCGGACCAGCCGGCGTCGAGGAGCTGCGACCAGCGGGAGGGGGTGGTCTGCACGAGTTGGAACTGCTCGCGCTCCAGCAGCGCGCGCAGCTCGGCCGCATCGCTCTGCGTGGCGCTGTCGGCGACGTAGCAGGTGCCGCCGGCGGCGAGGCAGCCGAACCACTCGAAGAAGGCGATGTCGAAGCCGATGCCGGTCAGCAGCAGCCACTTCTCCACCTTCCCGATAGCGAGCCGGTCGAGGAATCCGACAGTGAAGTTGACGGCGGCCTGATGGGAGACCACCACCCCCTTCGGCTGGCCGGTGGTACCGGAGGTGTAGATGACGTATGCGGTGTCGGCGGGGACGTCGGCTCCCTCGATGTCGGCGAGCATGAACTCGCGGCGGGCCGCGGGGAGCGACGGCGGCACCGGCACGTAGGCCGCGCCCGACTTGAGGATACCAAGCAACGTGGCGAGCAGCTCCACGGAGGGCTCCATGGAGACCGGGACGAGCTTCGCGCCGCCGAGGGTTTGCGCGATGGCGCCGGCCCGCTGGTTCAATTCGCGGTAGGTCAGGCGCTCCTCGCCCGCCACCACGGCGAGCGCGTCGGGGGTGCGTGCCACCTGCGCTTCGAACAGTTCGTGAACGCGAGCCGCGGGCACGCCGAGAGCGGTGTCGTTCCACCGCGCGAGCTGCTCGTGATCGGCGTCCGTGAGCAAAGGCAGATCCGGCGCGCCGGAGGCGATCCCGCGCAGGAGCACGAGGAAGCTGGCCGCCATCCGCTCGATGGTCCGCCGGTCGAAGAGGCTCTCCGCGTAGCTCCAGCTGAGGGTGAGCCCTTCGGCCTGCTCGCTCGCGGCGAGCTGGAGGTCGAAACGGATGGCGGTGTTGCCGCCGCCGAGCGGGCTCACGGTGAGGTTCGGCAGGGCCAGCTCGGGCGCCTCGTTGTTCTGCAGCGCGAAGAGGATCTGGAAGAGCGGCGAGTAGCTCAGGCTGCGCGCCGGCTTCAGCTCCCCTACCAGCCCGTCGAACGGTACGTCCTGATGGGCGAAGGCGTCGAGGATGGTCTGCTTGTTCCGGCGCAGCAGCTCCTGGAACGGGATGCCGTCGGCGAGCTTCGTGCGGAGGACGAGCGTGTTGACGAAGAAGCCGATCAGCGGCTCGACGTCCTTGTGATTGCGTCCGGAGATGGGGCTGCCCATCACCACGTCGGCGGCATGGCTCCAGCGTCCGAGGAGCAGGGCGAAGGCGCTCTGCAGGACCATGAACAGCGTCGCGCCGTTCTCCTCGGAGAGCGTCCGCAGGCCGGCCAGCGTGGCCGGGTCCAGCCTCGTGACGTGGTTGCCGCCGGCGAACGACTGCTGCGCCGGGCGCGGCTTGTCCAGCGGCAGGCTGTGCACGGGCGGCAGGTCGGCCAGCTGCGTTTTCCAGTAGGCCAGCTGGCGGTCGTACGCCTCGCCGGAGAGGAGCGCGCGCTGCCAGTGCGCGTAGTCGGCGTACTGGATCTGCAGCGGCGGCAGCGGGTTGCTGCGCCCTTCGGCGAAGGCGGTGTAGAGCGCGCTGAATTCCTTGACCAGCACGCCGAGCGACCAGCCGTCCGAGGCGATGTGATGCAACGTGAGGAGCAGGGCGTGCTCCTCGTCCGCCAGGCGGATGAGCGTGGCGCGCAGCATCAGGTCCCGGCTCAGGTCGAAAAGGCGCGTGGCCTCCTCGGTAATGGCGGAGTGCAGGGCGTCGGAACCATCGAGCACGCGCAGCGGCACCGGGCCGGCCGGCTGGATGTCCTGCACGCAGCTCTCGCCCCTGGCGATGAAGCGCGTGCGCAGGACCTCGTGCCGCCCGACGATGGCGTCGAGCGTCTGCTGCAGGGCGGCGCGGTCGAGCGCGCCCTCGAGGTGCAGCGCGGCCGGCATGTTGTACTGCGCGCTCCCCTCCTCCAGCTGGTCGATGAACCAGAGGCGCTGCTGGGCGAAGGAGGGCGGCAGCTCGCGGTCGCGCGCGACCGGCGCGAGCGGAACAAAAGCGACTTTGCGAAGCGTGTCGAGGTGCGAGGCGAAGTCGCGGAGCGTGGGGTGCTCGAAGAGCGCGCGCAGCGGCACGCCCAGGCTCAGCTCCTTCGCCACCCGGCTGAGCAGGCGCGTGGCCATCAGCGAGTGGCCGCCGAGGTGGAAGAAGTTCGCCGTGACGCTGACGTCGCCGTCCAACTTGAGCGTCTCCTTCCACAGATCGGCGAGGATCGCCTCGGTCGGCGTGGAGGGAGCGACGTACGCCTGGTTGGCCAGGCGGTCCGGCGCGGGCAGCGCCTTGCGGTCGATCTTGCCGTTCGTGGTCAGCGGGAACTCGCGCAGGACGACGAAGGCGGAGGGGAGCATGTAGTCGGGCAGGGAGCGGCCCAGCGACTGGCGCAGCGACTCGGCCAGCAGCGCTTCGTCGCTCTCCGAGATGACGTACGCGACCAGGCTCTGATCGATGGAGAGGACGAGGCTCTCCTTCACTTCCGGGTGTGCGGTGATGCGCGCGGCGATCTCGCCCGGCTCGATGCGGAAGCCGCGGATCTTGACCTGATCGTCGGCCCGGCCGAGGAAGACGAGGTTGCCGTCCGGCAGCCAGCGCACGACGTCGCCGGTCTTGTAGAGCCGCCGGCCGTCGATAGTGACGAAGCGCTCCGCGGTCAGCTCGGCGCGGTTGAGGTAGCCGTGGGCCACGCCGGCGCCGCCGATGTACAGCTCGCCGATGGCGCCGACCGGCACCCGCTCGCGGCGCGCGTTGAGCACGTGCAGCGTCGTGTTGCGGATCGGCTTGCCGATGGAGACCGCGCCGGCGCAGCCGCGCATGGCGATCTCGCCGGCGTGGCGCACGCGGTGGATGGAGCAGCCGACCACCGTCTCGGTGGGGCCATATTCGTTGAAGAACGTCGCGTTGGGGAGGAGCTGCTCTTTCCACGCGCTGAGCGTGCTCACCGTGAGCTGCTCGCCGCCCACGACGACGGCGTGCTCGTTCGCGCCCGCGCCCGGGGCGCGATGGGAGAGGAGCTCGAGGTGGGCCGGGGTCAGCTTGAAGAGCCACGCCGCTTCGTCTTCGAAGAGGTAATGGGTCAGGCCGGCGACCAGCTCTTCCTGCGCTTCCGGCAGGAGGACCAGCTTGCGGCCGCAGACCAGCGGCGCGAGGAGCGTGGTCACGGTGGCGTCGAAGCAGAGCGGCGAGCTCATCACCGCACCGGCGTGCTGCGATTCCAGGTACGAGGAGACGGCGTGCGTGAGGTAGTTGACCACGCCCCGGTGATGGACCATGGCGCCTTTCGGCTGGCCCGTGGAGCCCGAGGTATAGATGACGTACGCCAGATCCTCCGGGGTAACGCCGGAAGGCTCGTTCGTGGTCTTGTAGCCGTCGAGCGGGTCATCGAGCAGGACGACGTCGACGCCGGAGAGCGGCAGGCGCTGGATCACGGAGGACTGGACGAGCACGACCTCCAGCTTTGCGTCGTTGATGAGAGACTCGATGCGCTCGCGCGGATAGGACGGCTCGAGCGGCACGTACGCGGCGCCCGCTTTCAGCGCGCCGAGGACGGCCACCACCATCTCGAAGGAGCGCTCGACGCAGAGGCCGACCATGCTGCCCGGCCCCAGTCCCTGCTCGCGCAGGTAGTCGGCCAGCTGGTTCGCTTTCTGGTTGAGGCTTCCGTACGTCAGCTCCTCGTTGCCGCAGACCAGCGCGACGGCATCGGGATGCGCCGCGGCCTGCTCTTCGAAGAGCTGGTGGATGGTGCTTTCCGGAACATCCACCGCGGTGAGGTTCCACGCGTCATAAGCAGCCAGATCCGCCTCGGCCACCATGGGCAGCGCGTGGATGTTCGTCTCCGGCGCGGCCACGATGGAGCGCAGCAGCACCGCGAAGCTCTCCGCCAGACGGGCGATGGTCGCGTTCTCGAAGAGCGCGTCGGCGTAGCTCCAGGTGAGCTGCAGCCCCTCCTCGCTCTCCACGCAGGAGAGCTCGAGGTCGTAGCGGATGATGCCGTCCAGGCCGCCCACCTCGCGGATGGCCAGGCCCGGCAGGTCGAGCGTGCCGTGGTCGTTGTTCTGCAGGACGAAGAGAAGCTGGAAGAGCGGCGAGTGGGCCAGGCTGCGCTCGGGCCGCACCGCGTCCACCAGCATCTCGAACGGCACGGCCTGATGGGAGAAGGCCTCCAGCACCGTCTCCTTGCTCCTCGCCAGCAGCTCCCCGAAGGTGAGCTCCGGCTCCAGCGCGGTGCGCAGGGCGAGCGTGTTCACGAAGCAGCCGATGAGCTGCTCCACCGACTTGTGCGTGCGGCCGGCGACCGGGCTGCCGATGACCACGTCGCGCTCGTTGCTCCAGCGGCCGACCAGCAGCGAGAAGGCGCTCTGCAGCAGGACGAAGAGGGTGGTGCCGTTCGCCGCGGCGAGGGCGCGCAACTGGTCCAGCAGGGCCCGGTCGAGCTGCTGCGAGACGCGCCGGCCGCCGAACTGCTGCCGCGGCGGGCGCTGCTTGTCCAGCGGCAGGCTGTGCAGACGGGGGATGCCGTCCAGCTGCCGGGTCCAGTAGTCGAGCTGCCGGTGCAGCTCCTCGCCGGCCAGCGTGTTGCGCTGCCAGGCGGCGTAATCGGCATATTGAATGGAGAGCGCGGGCAGCGGGCTCGGCCTGCCCTGGCTGAAGGCGACGTAGAGCCTGGTGAACTCGTTGACCAGGATGCCGATCGACCAGCCGTCCGAGGCGATGTGGTGCATGGTGAAGAGCAGGACGTGCTCCTCTTCGGCGAGCTCGAGCAGGCCGGCGCGGAGGAGGATGTCGCCCCGCAGGTCGAACGGCGTGGCGGCGTCGAGCCTGGCCAGCTCGCGCACCTGCCGCTCCTGCTCAGCCGCTTCGAAAGCGCTGAGATCGGTGAACGTGGTGCGCACCGCGCGCGGCGGCTGCGGCACCTGCACCCCTTCCCCGCCATCATTCCTGTAGAGCGTGCGCAGCACCTCGTGCCGGCTGACGATCTCGTCGAAGGCCCGCTGCAGCGCGGAGAGGTCGAGCGCGCCGGAGAGGCGCAGG
>DASYMJ010000277.1:0-16009 GCA_036009105.1 Thermoanaerobaculia bacterium
CGTAGTTGTCGTAGTAGCCGGCGTCCACGATGTGCCGCCGCGGCGTGAACGGCCCCTCCGCTCCCGGGCTGACGAACGGGAACGAAGCGTTCATCCGCGCGGCGGTGGCCAGCGGCATCGTGCGCGCGTCCGGCGCGATGCGCAGCAGCTCGACGGCGCGCACCGAGTAGCCGTTTTTCGGGTCGAGGGGATCGGCCGCGGTGGTCATCCGCGAGCAATCGAGGTTGCTCACGATCAGCCGCCGCCCATCCTCGGCGAACATCGGCGTGAAGACGAGCGACGGCCGCCAGCCGGCCGCCTCCCCCGCGGCAAGTTCGCCGAGCGGCTTGCCCATGGGCGCCGAGTTGTCGATCCAGGCCTGCTCCAGCGCGACGCCGCGGTCGGCGAAGTGGAAGGGGAGGAAGAGCTTCGGCACGTCGCGCAGGGCCAACGCCCGGGCCACCGGATCGAGCGCGTCCCTGGCAATCGAGCTCGCCTCGCACGGCCGCGCGCCGGCCACGCCGGGCGGGGGGAGGCGGGCGATGAAATCCGCCGCGCCGACCATGCCGCCGGACGCGCCGGTGATGAGGCGGACGTGATACGGGAAGTTGGCGATCGGCGAGCAGTGCGCGAGCTTCGAGAGCACGGCGCTCGTCCACGCCGCGGCCCGGATGCCGCCGCCGCTGGTCGTGATCACGATCAGCTTCGGCTTCACGCCCGGCTCCAGCTTCGCCAGGTTGCCGCGCCACGCTTCGAGATCATCCGTCACCAGCGCCGCGGCGTGCGGCCGCAGAGCATGCGGCTGCGAATAGTCGAGCGTGGGGAAGCGGTAGCGGTACGGGACCACGTTCGCCAGCGCCATCCAGCTCACGATCACGGCGAGGATCACGAAGCGCTGCCGCGGATAACGGAACAGCACCCAGCCGTAGACGAGGACGAGGATGGCCAGCATCACGGCGATGGCGAACGGCGCCACGACCAGCTCGTACAGCGGCCGGATGGTCGACATCAGGATGTAGAGGAGCGTGGTGATCGCGCCGACGAACGCCGCGTAGATGTGCAGGTGCAGCGCCGCGTTGTGCGCGCGCGGCAGCAGGAACCGCCGCGCGCGGCTGTGGCGCGTGCGCCAGGCGAGTCCGCGGGCGAGGCGGAAGAAGACCACGGTGAAGACGGCGATGAGGACGAAGCCGGTCAGCCAGCCGAAGAACATCGCCCACGCGTGCTGATGCCGCTCCCGCCACAGCCCGATGGCGAAGACGAGGAGCAGCGCCGGATAGGTGTGCCGCCAGTAGCCGAGGAGCCCCAGCCGGTGCAGCAGGTCTTCCGATTCGAGGAGGTAGCCGCTGTAGCAGAGGACCGCGAACACGATCGCCACGCCGAGACCGGCGCAGAAGGAGACCTCGCCGGAGAGGCGCCAGAAGAGGTCCGGCATGCCGAGCAGGGCGAGGCCGTCGAAGGAGAGGATGGAGAGGAAGAGGACCGCGACGCCGCCGACTACCGGCCAGCGGGAGAGCCAGTGCCAGAGCAAAGCGAACGGCGATCGGCGATCAGCGATCGGCAGAACCTGGCCAGCTCCCGGCGGCGGAAGGGTGCTCCGTTTTCCTGGTCGCCGATCGCCGAACGCTGATCGCCACCAGCTAGTCAAGGCTGATCGTCCCGTCCTTCCACAGCTTGTAAAAGATGAGCAGCGCGTCGGGCTCGCGGATGGGGCTGATCTTGATCAGCGAGCCGATGTCCCACGTGCCGTTGATGCGCGACAGGATGAACCCCTCGTTCGGGGTGAAGTTCATCTGCGTGATCTCATCCAGCGACTTGGACACCTTCGGCACCTTGCTGTCCAGCAGGCCGTCCACGCGGAGCTCGTTCACGATCACCGTCTCCGCGCCTTTGATCGCGGCGCGCACCTTCGGATGGTTCGGGTCGAGGTTCTGCGCGGCGCGCAGCAGGCGCTGCGTCTTCTCGAAGTCGCGCTGGCGCAGCGCGTTCTGGGCCCGCGTCAGCATCGACACGATCTCCTCGTCCTCGGTCATCCCGACCACCGGCATCGGCCCGGAGACCGGCGGCTCGGGCGGGGGCGGCGGGGCGGTGGCGGCCAGGTCCTGCAGGGTGACGTAGCCCTCGCGGGCGAGGTGGTAGAGCGTCGAGGACACCAGGAAGGCCGAGGAGCGCGACTCGAGCATGATGTCGGCGATGGTGCGGCGGCCGTCGATGGCCAGCACCACGGTGCGCGCGGCGTCGCCGAGCTCCTCGTCGTCGAGGATCTGGTCGTCCACCGGGCGGTCCAGGCGCGGCACGAGCGTCTCGTCGCGGATCAGCTCGCGGATGCGCACCCACTCGTCGACCCGGCGCGTCCCTTCCATGATGATGCCGGTCACGTCGACCTGCAGCGGCACCATCTCCATCTGCGGCAGCTCGTCGTCCAGGAACTCGAACGCCCCTTCCCGCCACAGGAAGATGTCGTAGATCTCCTCCTCCGCCTTCAGACGCATGAGGCGGAGCAGGTCCTCCTCCGAGATGGCGTCGATCATGACCAGGATCTTGCCGAGGAGGATGCGGGACTGCATCTGCACTTCCATCGCCTTCTTCAGCTCCGGCTCGGTGATGTAGCCGTGGGAGACCAGGAACTGGCCGAGGTATTCGCGCGGGTCGTTGGAGGCGGATGAGATCACCCGGCCGTTGCGGAAGAAGATTTTCTTCGTCACTCCCGCGTTGCTGACGACGAGCGTGCCGCTCTTCTGCCCCAGGCTCAACCACTGGAGGAGATCGCCCGGAAGCATCGTCTTTAAGTTGCCACTGACACCCATGGTCAAAGGGATCGGATTATAGCGGGCGGTCGCGATACGCTACGGATCGATGAAAGATCTCCCCTCCGCGTTCACGCCGGCCGACCTCGACAGCCGCAACTTCCAGCCCGAGAAAGACCTCGGCGCACCGGGGCAGTTTCCCTACACCCGCGGGCCGCAGGCGTCGATGTACCGGGGCAAGCTCTGGACGATGCGCCAGTACGCCGGCTTCTCCACCGCGGCGGAGTCGAACCGGCGCTACCGGTACCTGCTCGAGCGCGGCACCACCGGCCTTTCCGTCGCTTTCGACCTCCCCACCCAGATCGGCATGGACTCCGACGACGGGTTCGCCCGGGGCGAGGTGGGCAAGGTCGGCGTGGCCATCGACTCCATCGAGGACGTGGAGACGCTGTTCGACGCCATTCCGCTGGACCAGGTCTCCGTCTCGATGACCATCAACGCGCCGGCCTCGATCCTGCTCGCCTTCCTGCTGGTCGTGGCCGAGCGGCGCGGCGTGGAGTGGCCGAAGCTGAACGGCACGATCCAGAACGACATCCTGAAGGAGTACGCCGCCCGCGGCACGTACATCTTCCCCCCCGCGCCGTCGATGCGCATCGTGACGGACATCTTCGAGTTCTGCGCGCGGGAGGTGCCGCGCTGGAACACCATCTCGGTCTCCGGCTATCACATCCGCGAGGCCGGCTCCACGGCGGTGCAGGAGGTGGCCTTCACGCTCGCCAACGGCCTGCAGTACGTGCAGGCGGCGGTGGAGCGGGGCTTGGGTGTCGATTCCTTCGCGCCGCGCATCTCGTTTTTCTTCAACGCGCACAACGATTTCATCGAAGAGGTGGCGAAGTTCCGCGCCGCGCGGAAGTTGTGGGCCACGCTGATGCGGGAGCGCTACGCTCCGAAGGATCCGCGCTCGATTGCCTTGCGGTTCCACGCGCAGACGGCCGGCTCCACGCTCACCGCGCAGCAGCCGGAGAACAACGTGGTCCGGGTGGCCTACCAGGCCATGGCCGCGGTGCTGGGCGGCTGCCAGTCGCTGCACACGAACAGTCGGGACGAGGCGCTCGCCCTGCCGACGGAAGAGGCGGCGAAGATCGCCCTGCGGACCCAGCAGGTGCTGGCCTACGAGACCGGCATCCCGGCCACGGCCGACCCGCTGGCCGGATCGTACGCGGTGGAGTCGCTGACCCTGGACATCGAGCGCGAGGCGCGCGAGCTGATCGAGAAGATCGACGGCATGGGCGGCGCCATCGCGGCCATCGAGTCCGGCTTCGTGCAGCACGAGATCGGCGAGTCGGCTTACCAGGCCCAGCGCGCGCTGGAGGAGAAGCGCGCCATCGTGGTCGGCGTGAACGACTTCCTGGAAGACGCCTCCCCCACCCTCCCCATCATGACCATCGACGAGAGCGTCGAGCGCGACCAGGTGGCGCGCCTGGCCGCCTTCCGCACCCGCCGCACGGGAAACGTGGCCTCATCGCTCGCCGCGCTCGACGCCGCCGCCCGGAGCACGGAGAACCTCATGCCCCGCATCGTGGACTGCGTGCGCAACGAGTGCACCATCGGCGAGATCGTGGCCACGATGAAGAGGACGTTCGGGGAGCATAGGGACCAGGGGTTCTGATGAGTTGTCGGTTGTCGGTTGTCAGTAGAAGACCGACAACTGACAACCGACAACCGCTTCAATGCCCCGTCCGCCCGGAACGGCGGACGTGCGGACGGGCACACCTTTACCAGCTGCCGGAAGCCCCGCCGCCGCTGCTGTGGCCGCCCCCGCTCGAGCCGCTCGATGACGACGAACTGCTGGAAGAAGACGACGAGGACGACGAGGACGACGAGCCGCCCGAGGACGACCAGAACGACGGTGAAGGGCTCTCGTCGTGATAGTAGTGGTCCACCCGCACCCGCCCCCCCGTCCTCGTGCCGTAGGTCGTCGGGCCGGCGAACGTCACCGGCTGCCCCCCGCCCGCGGCGGACGTTCTGCGCGCGACGCGAACAACAAGATAAACGACCAGCGCCACCAGGACGGCGCCCAGGACGCAGCCCCGCATGAAGGAGTCGTCGTCGGTGCCAGGACTGGTGGAGGGGGTCGCGGCGACCGGCTCGGTCCGCCCCTGCTGGGTGGCCGCAAGCGGCATGGGAGTGGGCGACGCCAGGGCGCGCATGATGGATCCCACCGCCCGGTCCACCGCCTGCCCGTAATCCTCCGCCCGCAGGTAGGGCTTCATTTCCTCGATGATCTCTTCCGCCCGCTGGTCGCTCAGCACCGGCCTGGCGCCGTCGCCGGTCTCGATGCGGATCTTGCGCGACTTGAGGAAGAGCACCAGCAGCACGCCGTTGTTCTTCACCTTGTCGCCCACGCCCCAGTCGTTGAACGTGGCGGTGGCGAACTGCTCCACCGTGGTGTCGCTCGGCACGGTGCGCCCGATGTAGACGTAGATCTGCCCCGTCCCGGAGAAGCCGGCGAGCTTCTGCTCCAGCTCCGCGCGCTCGCTCTTGCTCAGGACGCCGAACCTGTCGGCCACGAAGCGCTCCGGCTTGTCCGGGATCTCCCAGGCGCGCACCGCGGCCGCGCGGGCGAGGAGGCACAGCAGCGCGACCGCGATCGCGCGCCGCATCATTTCGGCGACCACTCCTCGATCATCTTCAGGAACTCTCCGAAGACGTAGAACGAATCATGCGGCCCCGGGGCCGCCTCGGGGTGGTACTGCACGGCCAGCACCGGCTCGCGCCGATGGCGGAAGCCCTCCAGCGTCTGGTCATTCAGATTGATGTGCGTGAACTCGACGTCGTTCTCGCTCAGCGAGTCGGGATCGACCGAGAAGCCGTGGTTCTGGGCGGTGATCTCCACCCGCCCGCTGCGCAGGTCCTTGACCGGATGGTTCGCCCCGCGGTGCCCGAACTTGAGCTTGTACGTCCGTCCGCCGAGGGCCAGGCCGAGGAGCTGGTGGCCGAGGCAGATGCCGAAGAGGGGGAGCTTGCCGACCAGGTGGCGGATGTTCTCCTGCGCGTACGTCACCGGCTCGGGATCGCCGGGGCCGTTGGAGAGGAGCACGCCGTCGAACTTCGCGTTGAGGATCTCGTCCGCGTGGGTGGTGGCCGGATAGACGGTGACGTCGCAGTCGTGCCGGACCAGCTGGCGCAGGATGTCCCGCTTGACGCCGAAGTCGTACACGGCGATGCGCCTCTTCGCCTGCGCCGGCTGCTCATCGAAGACGAACGGCCGCAACGCGGTCACCCGCTGCACCAGATCGAGCCCGCTCATGGAAGGCGCCGCCTTCACCTCGGCCACCAGGCTCTCCACGCTGCGCTGCGCCTCGGTGCTGATGATGCCGCGCATGGCGCCCTCGCTGCGGATCTTGCGGGTGAGGGCGCGGGTGTCGATGCCGGCGAGGGCGGTGATGCGCGTCCGCTCGAAGTATTCGGTGAGGGACATGGCGGAGGCGGCGTTGCTCGGCTCGCGGATGACGTCGCGGACGACGAAGCCGGCGACCTGCGGCTCCTCGCTCTGCTCCACCGCCGCCTCGATGCCGTAGTTGCCGATGTGCGGGTAGGTCATCACCACGATCTGGAAGCGGTAGGAAGGATCGGTGGCGATCTCCTGGTAGCCGGTCAGCGAGGTGTTGAAGACCACCTCGCCGATGGCGTTGGCGGTGGAGCCGAACGACTCCCCTTCGAACACAGTTCCATCTTCCAGGACCAGTCGGGCAGCGGGCATCGCGCGCATTATAGGGGGCCGCGCGCGCCTGTCATCCTGAGTCCCGCAGAGGACGAAGGATCTCCTCGCAAGCGCCGGGAGATCCTTCGCCATCTTCGCGGCTTCAGGATGACCCGGCGGCATAACTCCCCAGCACCGCGACCGTCTCGCACAGCTCGCGCAGGTGCCCCAGCGCGTTGGCCACGCGCGGCTCCGTCGCGCCGCCGGAGATGTCGGCGTAGAAGGCGTACTCCCACGGCCGCCCTTCGATGGGACGCGACTCGAGCTTGGTCAGGTTGATGTCGCGCAACGCGAAGACGGCCAGCGCCCGGAAGAGCGAGCCGGGCGTGTCGGGGGTGCGGAAAAGCACCGTCGTCTTCAGCGACGCAACGTCTTTCGGGCGCAGCTCGGCGGCGAGGGCGGGCGGCGCGATGAGGAAGAAGCGGGTGTAGTTCTCCGCGTTGTCTTCCACCCCAGCGGCGAGGATCTCGCCGCCGTACAGCTCCGCGGCCGCCGCGCCGGCAATCGCCGCCTCGGCTTCCTGCGATTCCATCACCAGCTTGACGCTCCCCGCGGTGTCATACGTCGCGATGGCCTCCGCCCGCGGCAGCTCGGCCAGGAACCGCTGGCACTGCGCCAGCGCCACCGGATGGGACAAGATGCGCCGCACGTCCGCCAGCTTCGTGCCGGGCCGCGCGATCAGGTTCAGGGAGATGCGCAGCAGCGTCTCGCCCGCGATCTCCAGCCCCGCGCCGCCGAGGAGCTCGTAGGTGCGCAGGACGGAGCCGGCGAGACTGTTCTCGATCGGGACCACGGCGGCCGCGGCCTGTCCCGATCGGACCGCCTCGAACACGTCGTCGAACGTGCGGCAGGGGACGATCTCCGCCGCGGCGACGAGCTTGCGCGCCGCGGCCTCGCTGAAGGCGCCGCGCTCGCCCTGGATGGCCACCGTCAGCTCACTCATGCCGCAGCGCCTCGATCGGATTCAACTTGGCCGCCCGCATCGACGGGACCACCGTCGCCACGAACGACACCACGATCGAGAAAACCGCGATCACCGCGATGTCGAAAGGCCGCGTCACGAATGGAATCGAAGAAACGAAGTACACCTCGGCGATCTCGGGGGGGAACGACAAGAGGTGGAACTCGGTCATCACCCAGCAGATGGCCACGCCGATGAGGATGCCGGTCAGCGTCCCCGCGACGCCGACCATCGTGCCGTACCAGAGGAAGATGCGGCTCACCATCTTCTTCTCGGCGCCCATCGAGGTCAGGATGCCGATCTCCTTCCGCTTCTCGTGCACGGTCATGATCAGCGTCGAGACGATGTTGAACGTCGAGACGAACACGATCAGGCCGATGACGATGAAGAGCACCAGCTGCTGGATGGCCAGCATGGAGAACAGCTGCCGGTTCATCTCCCGCCAGTCGCTCACGGCGTAGCGGTGATCGGTGCGCTGCTCGATCTCCCGCACCACCGGCTCGAGGTCCGTGCCGGGCTGCAGCTTCACCTCGATCAGGTTCGCCGAGCCGGGCAGGCCGGTGAGCCGCTCCGCCTCGCGCAGGTCGATGAAGAGCCAGCGCGCGTCGTACTCGTAGAAGCCGGTGTCGAAGACGTTCGTCACCACGAACGACGACGTGCGCGGCAGGAAGCTCCCGCCGCTGTCGACCGGCACCGTGATGTTGATCGAGGAGCCCTTCTCCACGCCGAGCTTCGTGGCCAGGTACTTGCCGACCGCGATGCCGGTCTCCCCTTCCGCCGTCTCGAACTTCGCGGCCGGACCGATGACCTTGGCCAGCATCCCGGTGGTCCTGCCGCGGGATGGCTCGATGCCTTTCAGCATCACGTCCGTCCCGGTCGTGTTGTGCTCCGTGGTCACCAGCACGTGCTGAAAGAGCACGGGCGAGGCCTCGGCCAGGCCGGGCACGCCGCGCAACCGGCGCAGCAGCTCCGACGTGTCGCTGATCGGGCCGCCGACGGAGTAGACGAAGATCTCCGCGTTGCCGCCCAGCAGCTTCTGCTGCAGGTCGCGCCGGTAGCCGGTCATGAGGGCCATGGAGATGACGAGCGCCATCACGCCGATGACCAGCCCGAAGATGGAGACGACGCCCACCGCCGACACGAGCTTGTCGGTCGGGCGGCGGAGATAACGCCAGGCGATCCGGCGCGGGAGGTTCATGCGGTGTATTAGAAACGATGAACGATGAACGATGAAGGATGAACCATGAACAAAAGCCGGCGGGTGGGCGGCGATCGGAGCGCCTATGGCGCGGCGTTCACGATCCGCCCTTCGATCGCCGTCGTGATCGTCCTGTTCGGCAGCGCCGCGATCGTCGCCTCCGTCGCCTTGCGGAAGTCGTTCTTCTGCGCATCCACCGGCGCGAGGAGCTTCGGCTTGTCCGGCCCGTTCTTGAGCAGGGGGAAGCCTTCGTTGCCGCCGTTGTCGTAGATGTAAGAAAGCGTGGCGACGGAGTACGTCGCCTTCGGATCGACCGGCGCGTACGAGCTCGCGCCGCGCTTCTTCACCTGCACGTCCGTCACCTCGTACGGCGGGCCGCCCTTGTACTTGAACTTCACGCCGCCGACCTGCAGGAAGCGGCCGTCGCCGACGTTCACGCGCTGCACGGCGTCATTGAGCAGCTCCGTCAGCTGCGCGCCAGTCACATTGAAGGAGACGAGCGGGTTGCCGTAGTAGAAGACGCCTTCCATGTCGTACTTGCGCACCGGGCCGGGGGGGATGTTGTCGTTGATGCGGATGCTGCCGCCGTTCACGAAGCCGACGTCCGTCTTCATCCAGTCCTTGGCGACGTCCGCCAGGAAATTGCCGAGCGCCGTCTCGCGGCCGCGCACCGCCGGCTCCACGCCTTCCAGCAGGTTCTGGGTCCGCCCGATCTCGTCGTTCGGCCCCAGGATCCTGGCCAGCGCATCCATCCAGCGCTGCACCTCGGCCGCCACGGCGGCGTCCTTCGGCACCGTCGCGTCGAGCATCACCCGCTCCGCCTTGACCACGGGCGGCCCGCTGTCCGGCACGCGCACGTCCCATTCGATGATGCTCCGCGCGTCGGCATCGCCCTTCGCCACCACGCAGCGGCCGACGGTCTGCTGGATGTATTGATGATCGTGGCCGCCGACCACGAGGTCGATCTGGGGGAACTTCTCCGCCATGGCCACGTCATCGACGAAGTCCTGATGGGTGAGGGCGATGATCACCTTCGCGCCGCGCGCCTTGAGCGAGTCGATCGACCGGCGCACCACCGCCCAGCGCGCGTTCACGTCCTGGTGATCGATGCGGAAGTAGTCGCTCTCGCCGCTGTACACGGTGATGCCGAAGATGCCGACCGGCACGTTGCCGCCGTCCAGGATCAGCGTATCGGCGGCGTTGGTCAGGCGGTCGGCGAAGGTCTGATCGCAGTTGCCGCCGCTGCAGTAGTGGACGTTCGAGGCCACCCACCGAAAGTCCGACTCCGCCACGCGGCCGAGGGTGTAGAGCGGGTCGGGCTTCTCCAGCTCGTGGTTGCCGAGCGTGGCCACCATGCGGCGGTCGAAGCCGCCCGCGTCGCCGTCCAGCATGTTCATCAGCCGCACCACCGGCCGCGCCGCGAGGTACTTGCTCATCACCGAGGGGAAGAGCGCATCGCCGGCGTGGAGGAGCAGGACCGGCGTGCCGTCCGCTTCCAGGCGGAGGCGCTCGGTGCGGATCCGCGCCATGCCGCCGATGTTGCCGCCCTCCAGCCCCTCGATCTTGTAGACGTCGTTCAGCTGGAGGATGCGGAAGTGCCCGTCGGCTAGGAGCGCGGACGCGTGGAGGAGCAGAGCGAGAGCCGCACACAGAAAACGCATGCCCTCATTATGTGGCGGCGGGCCCCCACATTTTCCCGTTATCCTTCCCGCCGCAATGAGACGCATCAGCCTCCTCGCCGTCCTTTTCGCCTCCCTCGCCGCCGCGGCCGCGCCGCTGCAGTCGCCCTCGCAGTTCCTCGGCTTCGAGGTCGGCGCGGACCGCAAGCTGGCCGACTACCGGCAGATCGTCGCCTACCTGGAGGCGCTGGACGCGGCCTCGCCGCGCGTGCAGCTGGAGACGCTGGGCAAGACCACCCTCGGCGCAGACATGGTCATGGCCGTCATCTCCTCCGAGGAGAACATGCGCAACCTGGAGCGCATCCGTGATACGGCGCGGAAGCTGGCCGATCCGCGCGGCCTGTCGGAAGCGCAGATCGATGCGCTGGTGAACGAGGGCAAGTCGATCGTCCTCGTCACGTGCAACATCCACTCGAACGAGATCGCCTCCAGCCAGATGGCTCTGGAGTGGGCCTACGACCTGGCCCGCGCGAACGATCCGGAGACCAAGCGGCGGCTTGCCAGCGTCGTTCTGCTGCTCGTCCCCTCGCTCAACCCGGACGGGCAAATCATGATCACCGACTACTACCGCAAGTACCTCGGCACGCGCTACGAGGGCGGCCGGCTGCCCTGGCTCTATCACTCCTACGTCGGCCACGACAACAACCGCGACTGGTTCATGCTCACCCAGATCGAGACCAAGAACCTCTCCCGCGCCATCTACAAGGAGTGGTATCCGCAGCTCTTCGTCGACGAGCACCAGATGGGGAGCGAAGGCCCGCGGATGTTCATCCCCCCTTTCGCCGACCCGGTCGATCCGGACGTCCATCCGCTCATCTGGCGCGAGGCGAACCTGGTCGGCACGAACATGGCCTTCCGCCTGGAGCAGCAGAAGAAGAGCGGGCTCATTTACGGCTACTCCTTCGATGCCTACTGGCTCGGCGGCACCCGCAATACCGGCTGGTGGAAGAACATCACCGGCCTGCTCTTGGAGACGGCGTCGGCTCGCATCGCCACGCCGGTCGAGGTCTCGCCGAGCGAGCTGCGCGGCGGCCAGAAGGGGCTGATCGACTACAAGGCGACCATCAATCATCCGAACCCGTGGAAGGGCGGCGTGTGGCGGATGCGCGACATCATGGACTACGAGCGCATCGCCTCGGATGCGCTGCTGGAGACCGCCGCCGACCGGCGCGCCGATCTGCTGCTCGACCTGGTCGCGCGGGCCCGCGACGCGGTCGCCTCGGCGCAACCCGGCGAGGCGTACCGCATCCCGAAAGAGCAGCGCGACTGGCCCACGGCGCAGCAGCTGGCCGGCCTGCTGGTCGAGCATGGCGTGGAAGTGCGCCAGGCGCCGAACGGCGACTACTGGGTCCCCATGGCCCAGCCGTACGCGAAGTTCGTCACGGAGATGCTCGAGCCGCAGCGCTATCCGGAAGTGCGGTTGCAGGCGGGGAAGGAGATCCTCCGCCCGTACGACGTGGCGACGTGGACGCTGCCGCTGGCCATGGGCGTCACGGTGGAGCACACGCTGCTGCCGCGCGTGCAGATGACGAACGTGACGGAGGTCAAACCGGAGCAGAAGGAAGTGCTGCGCATGCACGCCGGGGAGAAGAAGCCGCGCGTCACGATTTACAAGCCGTGGGGCGGCAACATCGACGAGGGCTGGACGCGCTGGCTGCTCGATACCTACGGCTTCACGCCGAAGTCGGTCTCGCCGCAGGAGGTGAAGGCGGCGCTGGCGTCGACGGACGCATTCATCTTTCCTGACGTCGACAAGGACACCATCGCCGCCGGCCGCCGACGCGCGGAGGATGGGGCGATGCGCTACGACGACGAGCTGCCGCCGGAGTACCGCGGCGGACTGGGAACGGCAGGCGCCGACGCATTGCGCTCGTTCGTGGAGAACGGCGGGACGCTCCTGGCGTTCAGCGCGAGCTGCGACTACGTCATCGAGCAGTTCAACATCCCGGTGCGCAACACGCTGGCCCGGGCCAAGGCGGACGAGTTCTCCGTGCCCGGCTCGCTGGTGCGCATCCGCGTGAACACGGGTCATCCGGTGACGAAGGGGATGGCCGCCGAATCGGCGGCGTTCATCGACAAGCCGATCGCGTTCGAGACCACCTCGCCCGGCGGCGAGCTGCAGCGCTGGGTGCTCGCCACGTACCCGGACGATGCGCGCGACGTTCTGTTGTCCGGCTGGATCGATGGCGCGGACAAGCTCACGCGCAAGGCAGCCGCGGTGGCCGTGACCTACGGCAAGGGCAAGATCGTGCTGCTCGGCTTTCGCCCCCAGCACCGCGGACAGACGCACGCGACGTTCCCCATGATCTTCAACACGCTGTACTGGTGAGCCGCTTTACCAGCTCGCCCGCCGGGATTTCCCGCGCTTGCGCCACGCCGGTGCCGGCCCAGAGCGAGAGGTACTCCGGGTTGTCCTGCCTGGCCGATGCGGTGCGCATGGGGCGGGTCAGCGAGTTCTGCGCGGGGAAGTCGAGGATCAGTTCCTCGCGCTCGCCGATGCGGTCGACGAACGCATTGCGCAGCCCGCGCGCCGCCCGTCCGGAAAAGGCGCGGGTGATGACGGAGTCGCGTTCTTCTCGCAGCGCCCTTCTGTAGGGCTTCGACGTGCCGGCCTCCGGGCAGAGCAGGAAGGCGGTGCCCATCTGCACCGCGACCGCGCCCGCGTCCAGCGCGGCTTTCACGTCGTCCGCGGTCATGATGCCGCCCGAGGCGATGACCGGCTTGCCTTTGATCCTGCTTACGAGCTCCAGCGTGGGCAGCATCGACTCTTCCACGAACGTCCCGCGATGCGCCCCCGCCTCGGCGCCCTGTGCGACGATCGCATCGACACCGGCCTTAGCCAGCAACTCGCCTTCGCGCGGCGAGGTCGCCGTGCCGATGACGAAGATGGCTGCCTGTTGCAGCCTCCGCATCGCGCTCTCGCCCGGGATGCCGAACGTGAAGCTGAACACGGCCGGCTTCATCTCCAGGACCACTTCGAGCTGCTCCTCGAACGGATCCTTCGGGATGTCGGGTAGCGTGGGCGGCTCGATGTGCAACGCCTCATGAATCTCCGCCATCACGTCGAGGATCGGCTGCGGATCTTTTCCCGTTTCGCGGTGATAGCCGCCCGCAAAGAGGTTCACGTTGAACGGCGCGTCGGTGAGCTCGCGCAGACTTGCGACCTCGGCCGCGAGCTGCGCCGGCGTCAAGTACCCGGCCGCGATCGCGCCGAGGCCCCCGGCGTTGCAGACGGCGGCCGCCAGCTCCACGGTGCCCGGCCCGCCGCCCATCGGGGCGAGGAGGATGGTGGGGAGCATGCAAGGATCCTATCGTGCTTCACCTGACGCGCGCCCTGCAGCATCGCAACTACCGTCTCTTCTTCACCGGCCAGGGCGTGTCGCTGATTGGCACGTGGGTCACGCGCATCGCCACGAGCTGGATGGTCTATCGCCTGACCGGCTCGGAGCTCCTCCTCGGCGTCACCGGCTTCGCCGGGCAGATCCCGCTCCTCGTCCTCGCGCCGTTCGCCGGCGTGCTGGTCGACCGCTGGAACCGGCACCGGATGCTGGTCATCACCCAGATCCTCTCCGCGCTGCAGTCGCTGGCGCTGGCCGTGCTCGCCTTGACCGGACGCATCACCGTGGCCGAGATCATCGCGCTGCAGGTGCTGCAGGGAGTGATCAACGCCTTCGACACGCCGGCGCGGCAGGCGTTCGTGGTGGAGATGGTCACCGACCGGGCCGACCTGCCGAACGCGATCGCCCTGAACTCCTCGATGTTCAACGCCTCGCGCATCATCGGGCCGACCATCGGCGGGCTGGTCATTGCCGCGGTCGGCGAAGGGTGGTGCTTCATGATCGACGCGATCTCCTACGTCGCCGTGATCATGTCCCTCCTCGCCATGCGCCTGCCCGCCCGCGGCACGCCGCGAGCGCGCGCGGCAATGCTCGAAGAGCTGCAGAGCGGCGTGCGCTACGTCTTCGGCTTCGCGCCCGTGCGCGAGCTGCTCATCAACGTGGCGCTGATCGGGACCATGGGCATGCCGTACGCGGTGCTCATGCCGGTCTTCGCAACCAAAGTGCTGCACGGCGGCCCCCACACCCTCGGCCTGCTCATGACCGCCTCCGGCCTCGGCGCGCTGGCCGGCACCGTCTATCTCGCCTCGCGCCACTCGGTGGTGGGGCTGGGCAAGGTGATCGTCGCCGCGACGATGATGCTCAGCGCCGGCCTGATCGCCTTCTCGCTGTCGCACTCGCTGTGGCTCTCCATGGCCGCCCTGCCGCTGGTCGGCGCGGGGATGATGCTGCAGTCCTCCTCGTCGAATACGATCCTGCAGACGGTGGTCGATGAAGATTTGCGCGGCCGGGTGATGGCCTTCTACAGCGTCGCCGTGCTGGGCACGCAGCCGCTGGGCAGCCTGGCGGCGGGCATCCTGGCCGACCGCATCGGCGCGCCGCACACCATCACGATCGGCGCCGTGGCGTGCATCGCGGGCGGCGCATGGTTCGCGTGGCGCCGCCCGCTCCTCGCGGATCACATCCGGCCCATCTACATCGAGCGCGGCATCCTGCCGCCGCCCGAGGAGACGACCTCGCCGGTGGCGTGATTGGGGGTCAGGCCGTGCGCCATGCGACGGCGCGCAAGGGCGGATGCGGTCCCGGCAAGGCTGGTCATGACGTGGTCACCGTTTGATGGGACGGGGAGCCGAGGATCGTGACGCGCTCCCTTTTTCCGGAAGGAGGATGATACGGCGCATGGAGAAGAAGGTCGTGATCATCGCCCGCCCGAACGGCGCCGGGAAAACGACGTTCGCGCGGGAGTTTCTGCCGGCGGAGGCCGGGCTGCCGCTGTTCATCAATGCGGATCTCATCGCCGCCGGTCTGTCGCCGTTTGATCCCGATGCGGCGGCCATCCGCGCCGGGCGGATGATGCTGAGCGAGATCGACCGCCACGCGGCGGCGGGCCGCAGCTTCGCGTTTGAGACGACGCTGTCGGGGCACACCTACCTGCGGCGCGTCGATGTGTGGCGAGCGGCGGGATTCGTCGTCGAATTGATCTTCCTCTCGCTTACCTCTCCGGAAGAAGCGATTGCGCGCGTGGCAATGCGCGTGCGGCAGGGAGGGCACGACGTGGCGTCTGACGTCATCCGGCGGCGTTTCGACAGCGGCCTTCGAAATTTTCAGCTGGTCTATCGCGATCGGGTTGATTATTGGCAGTGGTTCAACAACAGCGGACCGCGGCCGCAACTGTTGGAAGAGGGATCGCACCAATGAGTGAGGCACTGGAATCGAAGCTGCCGAACGCCGACATGCAAGCGGCCCCGCGCGCCCTGCTGCGCGCGGCCCGGCGCGCTCGCGAGATCGCGAGGCAGACGAACACCGCCATCGTCATCATGCGGGATGGCGTCCTGGTCGAGGAGCGCGTCACGGAAGAGGACCTGGAAGCGGCTACGGACGCCGCCGTCCCCGCGGCGCCGAAGTAGGAGTGGCCGGGCGCGCGGCCGGTCGGCGATCGCTCGGAGCGCGGTTCGGCGCAGCCGGACCGCGACGCGCCGCGGGCGCCCGCCCACCCCCCGCACGCCCACTCCCCCCCGCCGCCCCACGCCCGCCCGTCCCGCCGCCACCGGACCGGCCGCCGCCCGCCGCGGGCCCGCCGCCGCCCCGCCGCTCCGCCATGGCGGCGGCGCGGGCGCGGGCGTCCGCC
>DASYMJ010000278.1:0-11631 GCA_036009105.1 Thermoanaerobaculia bacterium
CAGGGCGCTTGCGAGCATGACTCGGGCTCTCCTCGATATACAACGTATTGTATACGCGGAACGTATCAGAGTCAATGCCTTTGGGGCGGCATGGGAGCCGCGCTGAACATTCGGGAAGTGTTCGGCCAGCGGCTGCGCGAACTGCGGCTGCGGCGGAAGCTGACGCAGAAAGACGTGGCTGATCGAGCGGGTCTTCTTCAGCACCACATCAGCCAACTTGAAAACGGCGTGGGAATGCCGACGCTCGCAACGATGCTGAAGCTGGCCGCGGCGATCGGCTGCAAGCCCACTGATCTGCTGACACCCTTCAATGCCGCCGATCTCTCATCGCTGCTCGAAAAGTGAGGCGCGAGCGCGCGCCGAGAGCACCGCGAATCGAGCAAATGACCGACTGTTCCACGGCTCCGGCGACGCCGTTTCAGCACAAAACTTAGTGCACCTTGCGAGTCGCGCGAGACTCGCAAAGTGACTCGCAAGGTCGCGAGTTCGCGCCGCTAACTTCCTCGGAATCAGCGAGTTATCCCACCCGCTGTAGAACGCTCCCTCTCGAAATACCCGCGACCACGGGGCTGTCACGCCGGAGGTCGCGGGTTCGAGCCCCGTCGGCCCCGCCAAATCGCCGCCTTTCGGGCGGCGTTCTCATTTCTCCGCATCGCTGAAGGAGTTCTTGTACAGCGCCTTCAGCTTCTCCACATCCTGCTGCTCCGACTCACTGCTCGAGGAGGGGGCCGGCGAGGCGGCCATCGCCGCGATCGTGCGGACGGAGTATTTGTGGACGAAGTCGGGCATCAGTTTGAAGGAGGTAAGGTGATGAGAGGCCCCGCCGCCATCGCGCCGCCGAAGGAGATAGGGCCGCCCCCGGAGCTTTCGCGATGTGAGCGAATGCCGAAGAAGACGAGGCGGAAAGACAGGAAGATCGCGGTGTAGCCAATCGTCTCCCCGTTCTTGTTGTTGATCGCGCCGTCAGCAACATCATGGCGGACGAGATGGCGCCGGAGAGGAGGCTGAAGACGATGACGGCTCTCGAAAGTAGGAATCAGGGGATCAGCCCCAGATCCTTCCCTTTCTGCACCGCCTGGATGCGCCGGTTCACCTGCATCTTCTCGAAGAGGCGCGAGGAGTGCGTCTTTACCGTGTTCTCCGATACGAACAGCTTCTCGCCGATCTCGCGGTTGCTCAGCCCCTGCGCGATGAGGGCCAGGATTTCGTGCTCGCGCGCGGTGAGGCCGACTTCCTTCAGCTTCTCCGCGTTGAGGACGAACGGGCCGTCCATGCGCACCGGCACTTCCCGGATGACCACGACCTGCTTGGTCCGGGTCCAGCGCAGTCCGAAGTAGATGCCGATCGCCGTGAAGATGAGCGCGACGAGGCCGCCGTACATCTCGGACGGATATTCGTGGACGAAGTGCTTGTATTCGATGACCTTCAGCAACGCGATGAGCACGCCGCCGACGGCTCCGTAGAGCACGACCCTTCTGGCCATTGAGAGGAAGTCTACCGCGACCGGTCGGACTCCTCGTCCTCCTCCGGCTCCGGCTCATACGCGAGCAGATCCCCCGGCTGGCAAGCCAGGCGGCGCACAGCTTGGCCAAGGTCCGAAAACCGCACGCCGCGTACTTTGCCGGAGTGGAAGAGCGGCTGTGCGTCTCGCTCACGCCGATGGGGGGTGGCGGCGAGCTGGCGGGCTTTTAGTTTGCGGGCGGCGAAGACGGCGTCACTCGTGATCACGATGGGCCGCCGTGATGGGCGATGCTCGCCGCCGCCAGTTTACGCGCTGTTCCTCACGCAGCACGAGAAGGGTTGAATCCTACCGCCGCGGCGACGTGCCGGTCGCGGCGCTGACCACGCGCGAGCTCACGATCTTGCCGGCGCTGTCGAGCGTGTACTCGATCACCGCGCCGGTCGTATCGCGGACCTGCTTGACGGCCTGGCCGGCGGCGTTCGTCGTCTGATTGATCACCTGCATGTCCAGCAGGCGCCCGACGGTGCGGTCGTTCACCACCTTGCCGGCCGTATCGAGCGTCCGTTCGACAATGTTCCCCGTCGCGTCCACCGTGCGCTGCACGGTCTGTCCGAGAGTGTTCACGGTCTGGCTCAGCAGGCCGCCCGGGGCGGTGACGTTGTTGAGCGTCTGCCCCACCGTGCCGACGGTCTGGCTGACCACGCCGCCCGGTTGCAGCGCGGTGTTCGCGACGCCGCCGACCGTGCTCACCGTGTTGTCCACGGCCGTCAGCAGATTGGTGATGATCTTCGGGTTGTTGTCGATCGTCTGCAGCGTGCGGTCGAGGATCTTCGCCACCTTGTCCAGGCGGACGATGAGGCGCGCTTCCGCGCCGACGCCGCTGATCTGCAGGCGCACGCGCTCGATGCTCGCCTCCGCGCCGGCATTGAGGACGAGCAGGTTCGCCACCCGGGCGTCCAGCGCGATCTGCACGTGAACGTTCTGCACCTCGAGGCGGATGTCGTCCACGGAGAGGTTGGGCACATCGACGAGCACGTCGGGCTGGGCATTCGTCCCCGCCCCGACGCTTTCCCGCGCCACGGCCGATGCGGTACGGCGCTGCTGCGCGAGCGCCGGAAGGGCGGTGAGGAGACAGAGGATGAGGATTGTCTTTTTCATGGTCGTCTCCGGTCAGCGGGGCTGATTCCCGGCCTGGCTCACGATGCGAGAGCTCACGATCTTCCCGGCGCTGTCGAGGGTGTACTCGAGCAGGTTGCCGCTGCTGTCTCGCACCTGTTTGACCGCCTGGCCGGCGGCATTCGTCGTCTGGTTGATCACCGGCAGGTCGAGCAGCCGTCCCACCGTCTTCTCGTTGACCAGCTTCCCGGTCGTGTCCAGGGTGCGATCCACGATGTTGCCGGTAGCGTCGAGGGTACGGGTGACCGTCTGCCCGAGGGTGTTGACCGTCTGGGTCAGGACGCCGCCCGGGGCCGTGACGTTGTTGAGCGTCTGCCCGACCGTTCCCACCGTCTGGCTGACCACGCCGCCCGGCTGGAGGGCCGTATTCGCCACGTTGCCGACCGTTCCCACGGTGTTGTTGACGGTATTGAGGAGGCGGTTCAGCAGCTCCGGATTCTTGTCGATCGTGGTGAGGGTACGATCGAGGATCTTCGCCACGTTGTCCAGCCTGACGACGAGATAGGCCTCGGCCTGCACGCCGCGGATCTCCAGTTTCACCCGGCCGATGTGCGCGTCCGCTCCGGCCTTGAGCGAGACGAGGTTGGCCAGGCGCGCATCGAGCGCGAGATGGACGTCCACGTTGTCGACGTCGAGCAGGATCTGATCGACGTGGAGATCGGGCACCTCCAGATAGACATCCGAGGTCGCCGCGAACTTCGCGCGGTCCTCGGGCGACATGGTCGGCGTGCGGCGCTGCGTCGTCGCCGTTCCGTTGCTGCGTGCGGCGGGGTCGCTGGTGAACGGCGCGCGCGGCGCGGCCGGCTCCTGAATCTGCCCGGTGCCGCTCTGCGTCTGCTGGCCGGTCGCCGTGGCGTTGATCGAGGTGTTGCGATCCCCCCGGTTGACGCTTGTGGTCGCCGGTTGCGGCGTGGGGGGCTGCTGCGCGGCCAGACCGCCGGCGAGCAGGAAAGCGCCCATCAGAGCTACCTTCTGTTTCATCGTCTCCTCCGCTCTCTTCAGCGTTTTGATTTCTTGCGAGTGGCCGGTTTCCGCTCCGGTGACGGCGGTGCCGGGGGCGGGCCGAGGGCTTCGTCGAGGATCTTTTCGATATCGGGCAAGGTGCTGGTGATGGTGAGGCGGATGCCGATGTCGCGGTAGGTGACGTACGGCTGCACCCGCTCGGGCAGGTTCTGCCGGTCGCTGCGATCGACGGTCAGCGCCGGCCGGCCATTGACCGCTCCGATGGCGGTGACGCTCACCGGGCCGACCTGGTCGAAGCGGAGTTCACGGGCGCGGACGGTGGCGAAGATCGCCACGTCCGGCTGCGGCTTCGGCTGTGACTGCGGCTGGGCCTGCGACGCGCCGGTGGCGAGCAAGACGAGCAGAATGCCAGCGCCGCGCATGTTCACCGAAACGTAGCATGGATCGTTCCAGCGGGCGCCGAGTCGCCTGCAAGTTCCACCACGACCGGCCGCGCGTTGCATCTGCGCGACGTGCCGCCGGCCGGGGTCCGCGCCATCCTCACCGGCCACTCGCACTACGATCACTTCGGCGACGTACCGGTGGTGGCGGCCCGCGCATCCGCGGCCGCGATCTACGTGCGGGGGAGCAGGCCGGTTCCGCAGCCATGTGACCATCCGGTCAACAACAATGACCACTCGGTCACTTTGATGTACCATGCGGTCGCTTTGCGCACGAAAGAGGACGTGGTGGAGGAGTTCCGCAAGCAGTCCATCTGCGATGCGGCCATGCGGGTGGTGGCCCGGAAGGGGCTGGCCAGCGTCACGGTGCAGGACATCGCGGACGAGGCGGGGGTGGCCAAGGGCACGGTCTACATCTACTTCGACTCGCGCGAGGAGATCATCGCCCGGACCATGGATGGCGCCACCGAGAAACTGGTGGAGAAGCTCTCCGTGGCGTGCAGAGGGTGTCGGACCTTCCGGGAAGTCCTCGAGCAGCGGGTGAGAACGCAGCTCCTCCATTTCGAGGAGAACCGCGACTTCTTCCGCCTCTACCTGGCCATGGCCGAGCCGTTCGGCGAGCGGAGGCTGAAGAAGCATCCCACCTACCTGACCTACCTCAAGCAGCTGGAAAAGCTGATCGGCGCGGCGATCGAGAGAAAAGAGATCGTGGCCAAAGACGTGGGGAGGCTGGCCATCGCCATCTCCTCCGTGGTCCGGGAGATCGTGCTGCATCGCATCATCGAGCGGGAGCCGCCGCCGCTCGAGGAGGACGTGACCTTCGCCGTCGATTTCATCATGCGCGGCATTTCCGAGGAGAAACGATGAAGTTTGTTGTGAGCGGTTTGATGGTGTTGACGCTGGCGGCGTGCAGCAAGAGCGCGGCGGATGACAAGACGGCCGCGCCGGCCCCTCCGCCGAAAGTGGTGGTGGCCGGCGTGATCCAGCGCGACCAGCCGGTGTACCGGGAGTGGATCGGCACCACCCAAGGGGATGTCAACGCGGACATCCGCCCGAAAGTGGAGGGGTACCTGCTGCGCCGGGCGTATCAGGAAGGGAGCTACGTCCAGCGGGGGCAGCTTCTCTTCGAGATCGATCCGCGCCAGGCGCAGGCGCAGCTGCAGCAGGCGGAGGCGAACCTGGCCCAGGCCCGCGCGGGGCTGAGCAAGAGCGAGCACGACGTCCAGCGCTACGAGCCGCTCGCCGCGCAGAAGGCGCTGAGCCAGCAGGAGCTGGACAACGCCCGCTCCGCCCGCAGCGCGGCGCAGGCCACCGTCGGCGCGGTACAGGCGGCCGTCGATCAGGCCCGCCTCATCCTGTCCTGGACGCGAGTGACCTCGCCCATCAGCGGCATCGCGGGCCTGGCCACCCAGCAGGTGGGCGACCTGGTCAGCCCCCAGACCGTGCTCACCACCGTCTCCACCCTCGATCCCATCCGGGTGGAGTACCAGGTCGGCGAGTCGGAGTACCTCGCCCTGCGCAACGACCCGGCCATGCGCAACGCCGAGCTCGAGCTCGTGCTGGCCGACGGCAGCGTCTTCCCCCACAAGGGCCACATCGCCCTCTCCGGCCGCGACGTCAGCATCAAGACCGGCACCATCACCACGGTCGGCCTCTTCCCCAATCCGGGCAACGTCCTGCGGCCGGGCCAGTACGCGAAAGTGCGCGCCGTGACCAGCATCCGCAAGGCGGCCCTCCTCGTCCCCCAGCGCGCCGTGAACGAGCTGCAGGGCCTCGAGCAGGTCGGCGTGGTCGGCCCGGACAACACGGTCACGGTCAAGACGGTGAAGACGGGCGAGCGGGTCGGCAGCGACTGGGTCATCGAAGAAGGGCTGCAGCCGGGCGACCGGGTGATCATCGAGGGGTTTGCCAGGGTGAAGAGCGGGGCGAAAGTCGTTCCGCAGCTGGCCGGGAAATAAGAGATGGCCAGCTTCTTCATCAACCGTCCCGTCGTCGCCATCGTCATCTCCGTGGTCATCGTCCTGGGCGGCCTGGTGGCCATGACCGGCCTCCCGGTCGCGCAGTTCCCCGACCTCGTGCCGCCGCTCATCCAGATCCAGAGCCAGTACCCCGGCGCCGACGCGCTCACCATCGAGCAGTCGGTGGCGACGCCGATCGAGCAGCAGATGAACGGCGTGGAGGACTCGCTCTACATCCAGTCCGTCAACGCCAGCGACGGCACCATCACCGAGCGGGTCACCTTCGACGTCGGCACCGATCGCAACAGCGACCAGGTCAACGCGCAGAACCGCGTGTCGCAGGCGGCGCCCAGCCTGCCGCCGGAGGTCAACCAGTTCGGCCTCACCTACCGCAAGACCCAGGGCGTGCCGCTGATGCTGATCGCGCTCTACTCGCCCAAGGCCACCTACAACGGCCTCTTCCTGGGCAACTACGCGCTGATCAACGTCAACGACGCGATCTATCGCGTGCCGGGCGTGGGGCAGGTGGTGAACTTCGGCGCGTCCGAGTACGCCATGCGCATCTGGCTGAAGGCCGACCAGCTGGCCAAGCTCGGCCTGACCGTGGCCGACGTGCAGAAGGCGGTGCAGGCGCAGAGCGCGGTGAATCCGTCCGGGCAGATCGGCGCCGAGCCGGCGCCGAAGGGGCAGGAGTTCACCTACACCGTCCGGGCGCAGGGCCGGCTCTCTACGCCCGAGGAGTTCGCGAACATCGTGGTACGCATCAATCCGGACGGCTCCGCGGTGCGCGTGGGCGATGTGGCGCGCGTGGAGCTCGGCGCGCTCTCGTACAAGCAGATCGGCCGCTTCAACGGCCAGCAGGCGTCGGTCATAGGCATCTACCAGGCGCCCGGCTCGAACGCGCTGGCCGTGGCGAAAGGCGTCCGCGCGGCGATGGAAAGGGTCAGCTCCACGTTCCCGGAAGACATGACGTACTCGGTCGCCGTCGACACCACGGCGCCGGTCACGGAGGGCATCCGGGAGATCGTCATCACCCTGATCGAGGCGATGGCGCTCGTCGTCCTGGTGGTCTTCCTCTTCCTGCAGAACTGGCGCGCCACGCTCATCCCGATCATCGCCGTGCCGGTCTCCCTGATCGGCACCTTCGCCCTCTTCCCCCTCCTCGGTTTCTCCATCAATACCCTTTCGCTTTTCGGCCTCGTGCTGGCCATCGGTCTCGTCGTTGACGATGCCATCGTGGTGGTCGAGGCGGTGGAGCATCACATCGAGGAAGGGATGACGCCGCGGGCGGCGACGGTGCAGGCGATGAAGGAAGTCTCCGGCCCGGTGGTGGCCATCGCCCTCATCCTCTCCTCGGTCTTTTTGCCGGTCGCGTTCATGGGCGGCATCCAGGGACGGCTCAACCGGCAGTTCGCCGTGACCATCGCCGTCTCGGTGCTCATCTCCGCCTTCAACGCGCTCAGCCTCTCCCCCGCCCTCTCCGCCATGCTGCTGCGCGCGCGCAAGAAGAGCAGCGGCCCGCTCGGCCGCTTCTTCGGCGCGTTCAACCGCGGCTTCGAGCGGGTCACCGGCGGCTACGTGAACATGTCCAGTCTGTTGATCCGCAAAGCGGTGATGACGTTCCTCATCCTCGGCGTCTTCGCGCTCTTCGCCATCCTGCTCGGCAAGAAGCTGCCCAGCAGCTTCGTCCCCGATGAAGACCAGGGCTACTTCTTCCTCAACGTGCAGCTGCCCGACGCCTCCTCCCTGCAGCGCACCGACCTCGTCTGCCGCAAGGTCGAGCAGATCCTCGGCCAGACCAGGGGCGTGCACGCGTACAGCACCATCGGCGGCTTCAGCCTGCTCGCCTACGTCTCCGCCACGTACAACGGCTTCTTCTTCGTCAGCCTCGATCCGTGGGAGGACCGCGCCTCCAAAGAGATGGATGCCAAGGCACTGATCGCAAAGCTGAACGGGCGCTTCAAGGCGGAGATCCCGGAGGCGAACGTCTTCGCCTTCCTCCCCCCGCCCATCCCCGGCCTCGGCTCGGCCGGCGGCTTCTCGCTCTGGCTGCAGGACCGCAGCGGCGGCCAGGTCTCCTTCCTCGATGAGAACCTGCAGAAGTTCCTCGCCGCGGCGAAGAAGCGTCCGGAGCTGCAGAACGTGAACAGCACCTTCCGCGCGGCGGTGCCGCAGGTCTACGTCGACGTCGATCGCGACAAGGCGCTCAAGCAGGGCGTGCCGATCGGCGAGGTCTATCAGGCGCTGCAGGCCTACCTCGGCGGCACGTTCGTCAATCAGTTCAACCGCTTCGGCCGGCAGTGGCGCGTCTTCATGCAGGCCGACTCCGCCGACCGGCTCACCCCGCAGGACATCGGCCGCTTCTTCGTCCGCAACAACGACGGCAACATGGTGCCGCTCTCCGCGCTGACCACCGTGCGCACCACGTACGGGCCGGAGTACACCCAGCGCTTCAACCTCTTCCGCGCCGCGCAGGTCACCGGCTCGGCGGCGCCCGGCTACAGCTCCGGCCAGGCCATGGCCGCGCTGGAGCAGGTGGCCGCGCAGACGCTGCCGCGCGAGATGGGCTACGACTGGTCCGATCTCTCCTTCCAGGAAAAGCGCGCCGCGGGGACCACGGGCCGCACCTTCCTCCTCTCCATGATCTTCGTCTTCCTGATCCTCGCCGCGTTGTACGAGAGCTGGTCGCTGCCGTTCAGCGTCCTGCTCTCCGTGCCGGTCGCCGTCTTCGGCGCGTTCATCGGCCTGCTGCTGCGCAAGTTCAACTTCGACGTCTACGGCCAGATCGGCCTGATCGTGCTGATCGGCCTGGCGGCGAAGAACGCGATCCTCATCGTGGAGTTCGCCAAGGCGGAGTTCGAGAAGAGCGGCGATCTCGTCGCCGCGGCGCTGCACGGAGCGCGGCTGCGCTTGCGCCCCATCCTGATGACTTCCTTCGCGTTCATCCTCGGCTGCGTGCCGCTCTGGATCGCCAGCGGCGCCGGCGCGGCCTCGCGCGAGATCCTCGGCACGGTCGTGGTCGCCGGCATGCTCGCCGCCACGCTCCTCGGCGTCTTCCTGATCCCGGCGCTGTACGTGGTGGTGGAGCGTTTCGCGCGCTCGGAGCGGAAGCTCGAGACGAAGCTCGCCCAGGCGGAGGTCGCCCAGTCATGAAGCGCCTCCTGCTGCTGTCCATTGTTTTCACGGCGTGCACGGTGGGGCCGAACTACCAGCGGCCCGCCGTCGCGATGCCCGACCGTTTTCAAACCGCGCCTGCCGAGGCGAAGTCGATCGCGGACGTCGCGTGGTTCGATTTCTTCCAGGATCCCGCGCTGCGCTCGCTGATCGAAGAGTCGCTGCACAACGGCTTCGATGCGCGGCTCGCCGCCGCGCGTGTGGAGGAAGCGCGGGCGCGATACGGCATCGCCGGCTCGCTGCGCTATCCGACGGTCGGATACAACGCCGCTTACGCGTACGGCCACACCTCGGAGTTCGCCTCGCCCAGCGACAAAACGGGGGGCATCCTCGTGGCGAACGTCAACGTCGGCTGGGAGGCGGACCTGTGGGGCCGGATCCGCCGGCTGAACGAAGCGGCGCGGGCCGACTATCTGGCCACGGAGGAAGCAAGGCGCGGGGTGCTGCTCTCGCTCGTGGCCGAGGTGGCGTCGGCGTACTTTGATCTGCGCGAGCTCGATACGGAGCTGGACATCGCCAGGCGCAACACGGCCGCGTTCCAGAACACGGCCGATCTTTTCCGCCGGCGCGCGGAGGGCGGCACCGCTTCGGGGCTGGACACCGCGCGCGCCGAGGCGCTCCTGGCGAGCGAGTCGGCGCAGATCCCGCTGCTGGAGCGCGCCATCGTCGCGAAGGAGAACCAGATCAACCTGCTCCTCGGGCGGATGCCGGGGACGATCCCGCGCGGCCTCGCGCTGGGCGAGCAGCCGCTGCCGCCCGAGGTGCCGCCCGGGTTGCCTGCCGCGCTGTTGCTGCGGCGGCCGGACATCCGCCAGGCGGAGCAGGAGCTGATCGCCGCAAACGCGGACATCGGCGTCGCCGAGGCGGCGTTCTATCCGACGCTCAATCTCACCGGCCTCCTCGGCGGGCAGAGTCCCGAGCTGGCCACGCTCTTAGGCGGCGGCCACGCGTGGAGCATCCAGGCCGGCCTGCTGGGGCCGATCTTCAACGCCGGCCGCCTGCGCAACCAGCGGCGCGTGGCGGTGGCGCAGTTCGAGGAGGCGCGCGTCGTTTACGAGCGGGCCATCACCATCGCCCTGGGCGAGGTCTCGACCGATCTCGTCTCGAACGCGAAGCTGGCCGAGGCGGAGGCGCTGCGCGCGAGGGCGGTGGCTTCGGATCGCGATGCGGTGCGCCTGGCCACGCTGCGCTACGATTCCGGTTTCTCCGCCTACTTCGAAGTGCTGGACGCGCAGGAGCAGCTGCTCGGCGCGGAGACGAGCGTGGCCCAGATCCGGCGCGACCGGCTGGTGGCGGCGGTCGATCTGTACCGGGCCCTGGGCGGAGGGTGGACCCAGGAGTGAGCACGACTCTGATCGAGGAACTGGGCGCGGGCCAGATTGGCGGGAATGCGCGGCGGGAGCTCCTCATCGCGCTCGGCGTCCGGCTTGCGGTCATCGCGAGGTGCGTTCGCCAGTAAGGCGCTGCACTGCGTGAACGGAGTGCCGCTCCAGCCCGGAACGTCTTCGGTGAGGTCGCGATTGGCGCGGCGGCAGGCGCGGCGCATCCAGAACGAAGGCTCCAGCCTCCAGAGCATGATCCGTCCGTCGTCCGTGCCGGCGGCGAAGGTATCGGCGAGCGGATGCCTGGTCAGCGCTTTCACGAATTCCGGCTCGCTCGACTCCTCGAGATCCGGAACGGTGCCGAGGCGCTCCCTGGTGATGGTGTCGAAGAGCTCGATCGAGCCGTCGGTGCAGCCGGTCACGAGCGTCGTCCCGTCCCGGGCGAAGGCGGCGGAGAAAACGCGTTTGCAATCGCCTTCCAGCACGAGCGTGCCGCTTGCGCGCGGATCGAGCAGCGTGATGCGCGGTGTGCCGCCGTCCACGACGGCCAGCCGTCCGCCGTCGGGCGAGAACGCCAGATACGCCGCGGCGCTGCCCTCGGTCTTCCACGTCCGGAGGAGAGTCCACGACTTCGTTTCCCAGGCAGCGACCTGGCCGCCGTTGTCCCCCGCGACGAGAATCCTGCCGTCCGGACTGAAGACGAGCGCCATCACATCCGTGAGCTTCGCGCCGGCGAGCGGCTTCGATGCCGTCCCCTGCCGCACCACCACCCGGCCGTCGTTGTAGCCTACCGCAGCGACCTCCGCCCGAGCCGTACGGGCGGAAACGCCTTCCTCCTCCGGGAGGTCGGGCAGACGCTCGGTGCGGCGTGAGGCGACATCGATCCGGAGCCGCCAGTCGTCCAGGGTGGTGACGAGCACCGCGGCGCCGTTCGCGTCGAAGGCCACCTCCTCGATCGAGGCAGCGATCCGATGCAGGACCTCGGCGAGCGGCTGGCGGACGTCGAGATCGAGCAGATGAATGGCCGGATCCGACCCGGAGAGCGCGAGGCGCGAGCCGCGCGGGTCGAACGCCACCACCAGCACCCGCGCCCGGGTCTGGAAGGTGAGCAGCGGCGTATCGCTGTCCTCGCGCCA
>DASYMJ010000279.1:0-5693 GCA_036009105.1 Thermoanaerobaculia bacterium
TACAACCCGGACCAGGCGGACCTCGACCACAACGGCGTGGGCGACATCTGCCAGCCGAACTTCACCCCGCCGCCTCCTCCTCCGCCGCCGAAGCCGGTGCCGCCCGACTTCCCGTACAAGTACATCGGCACGTTCGGCTCGCCGCAGAACCCGATCGCCACCTTCTCCGGGAACGAGGAGATCATCAACGCCCGGGTGGGCGACGTGATCCAGAACCGTTTCGTGCTGCGCAACATCGGCATCGAGTCGGTGGAGATCAGCTTCGTCGGCTTCCCGCCGGACGAAACGCGCCGCATTCCGCTCGCGCCGTGAGGCGGGCCCGCAGTGACAAGTGACGTTTCCGCGCCCGGCGCGTCACACGAAACGAGACCCAAGGGAAGAGACGACAAGCACATGAACCGACTGAAGATCGCTACCGCGGCCCTGCTGCTCCTCCTGCCGCTCGCCTCCTGCACCACGTACAACGCGTACCAGCAGGCCAAGCGGGCGGAGCTGGTGAACGACTGGGACGTCGCGGTCCAGCAGTACGAGAAAGCGCTGCAGCTCGATCCGGGCAACACGCGCTTCCGCATCTCGCTGCAGCGGGCCAAGCTGGAAGCCTCGCGCGGCCACTTCGAGAAGGGGAAGACCCTTCGCGCCGCGGCGGCCGACACCCAGGGCAACGAGCGGGCGCGCCTGGCCCAGCTCGCCGCCATCGAGCTGCAGCTGACCGTGAAGCTCGACCCCTCCAACTAGTACGCCGGCGTGGAGATGCAGAAGGCCATCGTCCTGGCCCAGGACGCCGCGCGCGCCAACGACCGCAACTCCATCGACGAGGTCAAGCGGCGCGCCAAGGCCAACATCACCAAGGCCCAGCCGCCCACCCTCAACCCGGCGTCCGACACGCCGATCTCCCTCAGCTTCCCGCACGAGACGCCGGTCAAGGACATCTATCGCGCCCTCGGCAACGCGTTCGGCATCAACATCCTGTTCGACCAGGCGGTGAAGGACGACCGCATCGCCATCGAGCTGCGCGACGTGACGGCCCAGGCCGCGCTCGAGCGGGTGATGCAGGCCGCCAACCACTTCTACAAGGTGCTGGACGAGAAGACGCTCATCGTCGTCCCGGACAACCCGCAGGCCCGGCGCGACTACGAGGACCTGGTCATCCAGACCTTCTATCTCTCCAACGGAGACGCCGAGCAGGTCACCAACGTGGTCCGCACCATGATCGAGGCGCGCAACGTCTTCCCCCTCAAGGCGCTCAACGCCATCACCATCCGCGACACCGCGGACAAGGTGCGCATCGCGGAGAAGATCATCCAGGCCAACGACAAGGCGAAGGCCGAGGTGGTGGTGGATGTGGAGCTGCTGCAGCTCGACCTGAACACCAGCCGGAACATCGGCATGAACATCGCCGGCACCAGTGGCACCATCGCCGCCTACAACAACACGACGGACGACAAGGGGGTCACCAGCAACAGTCCCATCGGCCGCATCACCCTCTCCGACCTGCGCACGCTGGGGAGCAACGCCTTCCAGTTCACCATGCCCTCCATCGAGTACAGCCTGCTCAAGTCGAACGGCAACTCGGAGCTGCTGGCCAACCCCGAGCTGCGCATCTCCGAGGGAGAGAAAGCCACGCTGCACATCGGCCAGCGCATTCCGGTGCCGGTGACCACGTTCACTACCGCCGTGCAGTCCGGCACCTCGGGCAGCCTGCCGGCGACGTCATTCCAGTACCAGGACGTCGGCATCAAGGTCTCCATCGAGCCGCGCGTGCACCATAACCGCGAGGTCACGCTCAAGTTGACGGTGGAGGTGTCGAACCCCGGCACGCCGGTCAAGTCGTCCGGTCAACCCGATCAGCCGACCTTCTCCACGCGCACCATCGAGTCCACCATCCGCCTCAAGGACGGGGAGACGAATTTCCTGGCCGGCCTCATTCAGGATACGAAGACCGAGGGGCAGGTCAAGACGCCGTTCCTGGGCGACATCCCCATCATCGGCCGTCTCTTCACGAACGAGTCGAAGACGCAGCTGCGCACCGACCTGCTGCTCACCATGACCCCGCACATCATCCGCATCCCGGACATCACCGAGGACGACGTGGCGCCGATGTGGGTGGGCACCACGAACAACCTGACCTTCCGCGGCGTCTCGCCGCGCATCGAGTCGCAGGCCGGCGTCGACCCCTTCACCGCGACCTCGGCGGCGCAGTTCTCCAACAATCCGCCCAACCCGCAGAACCTCCCCCTGGCCGACAGCGAGCCGGGCAACTTCGTGCAGCAGCAGTCGCCGAACGGCGGGAGCAGCAGCCGGCCGGGCACGGTGCAGGGCGGCACCGCGCCGACGGACATCTTCAACAAGCCGGCACCGAACAACGACACCCCGCCGCCCGTGCCCGAGCCGCAGGTGCAGCTGGATACGACGAAGTCGCCGGTCAAGTCGGCCGCGATGACGCTCTCCGCGGCGGCGACCTCCAGGCTCTCGCCGCGCATTGGCGCCCAGCCGGTGACGCTCCCCATCAAACCGGGCGAGGAGAAGCTGTGGAACGTGGTGGGGATGGACCTCGACGGCCTGACCGCCGCCGAGCTCCTGCTGCACTACGACCCGCGCTCGCTGGACGTGAATGAGGTGATCTTCGGCAACGCGCTGCAGATCGATCCGAAGGCGCCGCCCCTGGCCACCATCAACCGCGACGCGGGCCTGATCCGCATCACCTCGTCGGACGGCAAGCCGCTGGTCTTCATCAGCGGCGGCGAGGTCATGGCCTTGCGCGTCCACGGCGGCCTCTCCGGCGAGACGTTCCTGATCCTCGAGCAGCCCGCCTTCCGCACCACGGCCGGCGAGGCCATCGTCTCCGCGGTGACGGGTGGGAGGGCGAAGGTGGAGTGAGGGAGTGAGTTATCGGTAGAGACGAGTTGTCCGTTGTCAGCAGACCCCGGCTACCACCTACTGACAACTGACAACTGACAACTGGACATGCGAAGCAGATCCCCAGGCTTCACCATCGCCGAGCTCATCACCGTCTGCGCGATCATCGCCGTGCTCACGGCGATGGCCATGCCGGTGGCGCGCTTCGGCATCCGGCGGCAGAAGGAGCTGGAGCTGCGGGAGCGGCTGCGCCATATCACCGAGGCCATCGACCGGTATCACGAGCTGCGCACGGCGCCGGCGCCGAACAACATCAAAAGCCCTGCCTCCCTCGGGCAGGGCAACTATCCGAAGGACCTGGAGGAGCTGGTCAAAGGAGTGGAACTCTCGAACGGCAAGAAGATGAAGTTCCTCCGCCAGCGCGATCTGGTCGATCCGATGACCGGCGGCAAGGAATGGATCGAGCTCTCCGACACCGACGAGCCGGATGCCACCTCCGGCAACGGCATGAACGTGTTCGACGTGCACTCCAAGTCGCACGCCCTGGCCCTCGACGGCAAGACGCACTACAACGAATGGTGACACTCATGAATCAGCGTAGAAAGAAGCAGCAGGCCGGCTTTTCCCTCATCGAGCTGATCGTCGTGGTGACGATCATCGGCATCCTGGCCAGCGTGGCCGTGGTGCAGGTGAAGAACGCGCAGCGCAAGGCGCAGGAGGCCGCGCTGAAGGACAACCTGTTCGAGATGCGCAAGGCCATCGACAATTTCTACGCCGACAAGCAGCGCTACCCGAACGACCTGAACGAACTGGTGCCGAACTACCTGCGCAAGATCCCCAAGGATCCCATCACCAAGCAGGACGACTGGGAGACGGTGCAGGACAACCCGGCCAATCCGGACGAGATGGCCGATACGAACACGGAAAACCTCAACCAGAACGGGCCGGGCGTGATCGACGTGAAGAGCAAGGCGCCGGGCACCACCATGGACAATGTGCCCTACAGCCAACTCTGATCGCGCCTCCGAGCGCGGCTTCACGCTGGCCGGGCTGATCGTGATCGTGACGATCATCACCGTGATCGTCGCCTACACCGTGCCGCGGCAGTGGTCGATGATCATGCAGCGCGACCGCGAGCGGCAGACCATCTTCATCATGAAGCAGTACGCCCGGGCCATCAAATCGTGGCAGGACGCGCACGGCGGCCTCCCCACCAGCCTCGATCAGCTGAAGGAAGCGCGCAGTCCCCGCTTCGTGCGCGGCCCCAAGGCGGAGTACGTCGATCCGCTGACCGGCAAGGTGGACTGGATCCTCATCCCCCCCGGCGCCGTGACGCAGAACCCCGGCGGCAACGGAGCTCTGGGCGGCGCCAGCGGCGCCGGCCCCCTGGGCGGCGGCATGCCCGGCGCGACCGGTTCCACCGGCGGCACCGGCAGCACCTCCAGCCAGCCCGGCAACTTCAACCCCGACCTCTCCCCCAAGGACTACGTCGGCCCGTTCGTCGGCGTCCGCCCGAACAAGACCGGCAAGGCGATGCTCAGCCTCAACGGCAACGACCAGTACGAGCAGTGGTCGTACACGGTGATCGACCTGCAGAACGAGGCCGCCGCGCGCGCGGCACAGCCGCAGTTCAATTAGGGCCGCCATGGTAAACCGGACGCCGCGGCTGCTGACCACTGCTCTGCTCGTGGCCTGCATCAGTGTCACGGCGGCACCTTCGCAAGCCCAGACATTGCCGCCCTTGCCCGCGCAAACGCTTTCCGGGAAGGCCATCGTTCTCCCGCGAGACCTGCAGGGGACGAGCATTCTCGTGGTGGGGTTCAGCAAACAGTCGCGGAAAGAAACCCAGGCCTGGGCCGAGCGCCTGCAAAAGGATCGGCAGGCAATGACCACCGCCGTCAGCTACGACGTCGTGGTGCTCGACGGCGTGCCGGGCTTCATCCGGTCCGCCATTCTGAGGCAACTCTCCTCCAGCGTACCGAAGGAGCGGCACGACCGGTTCCTCGTCGTCAGCGAGGCCGCCGCGAAATGGAAGCAGTTCCTGCACGTGACCGACGAAGATGCCGCGTACCTGGCCGTAATCGGGTCGAGGGGCGAGGTGATCTGGACGGCGCGCGGCGCGCTCACCGAAGGAAACTACGAGCAGCTCAGGCTGCGCGTAGCCGCGAAACAATGACCACGGCGCGTGCCACGTCCGCGACGGCGATGTAACCTGCGGCCATGCCCATCCGACTGGGGACGCAGGGCTGGAACTACGACGGGTGGGTGGGGCCGTTCTACCCGCCCGGCTCGCGCGCGGCCGACTACCTCTCCCTCTACGCGCGGGCGTTCGACGCCGTGGAGGTGGACTCGACGTTCTACGCCATTCCGAGCGCGAAGACGGTGCGCGACTGGGCGGCGCGGGTACCTGCCGGGTTCACGTTCGCCCTCAAGCTGCCGAAGGAGATCTCGCACGAGAACCGCCTCTCCGACCCGGCCGGGCTCGCGCCGCGGTTCTTCGATCGCGCCCGCGAGCTCGGCGGGAAACTCGGCCCCATCCTCGTCCAGCTCGGGCCGGACTTTACGCCGGCCGAGCGGCCCGCGCTGGCCGGGTTCCTCTCCCTGCTGCCGCGCGACCTGCAATTCGCGGTCGAGTTCCGGCAGCGCGGCTGGATCGACCAGGACGTGCTCGCGCTCCTGGCCGACCACAACGTCGCCCTCACCCTCACCGACGCGCGCTGGATTCCCCGCAAGACCATGCTCGCGCTGGCAGAGCAGCCGACGGCCGATTTCGCGTACGTGCGCTGGATGGGACCGAACCGCGACATCGTCGACTACTCGCGCATCCAGTTCGACCG
>DASYMJ010000280.1:0-5635 GCA_036009105.1 Thermoanaerobaculia bacterium
AGGCGATCTTCGACGTCTTCAATCTCTTCAACCGGACGAACTACACGGAGATCAACAACATCTTCGGCACCGGCGCGTTCCCCAACAACCCGCTCAAGGACGCGCAGGGCCGCACCACGTACGGCGTCTACGAGCAGGCCCTGCCCGGCCGGCAGTTCCAGCTCGGGGCGAAGATCATCTTCTGATTGTCATCCTGAGCCGCAGAGACGGCGAAGGATCTCCCGGCAAGTGCGGGGAGATCCTTCGCCCTCTGCGGGCCTCAGGATGACACGTGCAATCCACCACATGAACGCACTGCACCTTTTCGACCTCACCGGCCGAGTGGCCATCGTCACGGGCGGCTCGCGCGGGCTGGGGCAGGAGATGGCCGAGGCGCTGGCCGAGGCTGGCGCTTCGCTGATGCTTTGCGCGCGGCGCGAGCAGTGGCTCAAGCCCACGCTGGAAGACTTCCGCGCGCGAGGCTTTCACGCCGAGGGGCGTGTTTGCGATGTCTCCAAGCCGGAGGAGGTGCAGGCGGTCGTCGAGGCGGCGCTGGCCATTTACGAGCGCGTCGACATCCTGATCAACAACGCCGGCATCTCCTGGGGCGAACGTCCCGAGACGATGCACGTCGACCAGTGGCGGCGCGTGCTGGACACGAACCTCACTGGCGCCTTCCTCTTCGCCCAGGCGGCGGCCAGGCCGATGCTCGCCGCGAAGCGCGGCTCCATCATCAACGTGGCCTCGGTCGCCGGGCTGCGCTCGAACGTGCATGGGCCGTATTACGCGGCGTACACGGCGAGCAAGGCGGGGCTGATGGGATTGACGCGTGAGCTGGCCGCTTCGTGGGGGCCGCGGGGCATCCGGGTCAACGCCATCGCTCCCGGCTTCTTCCACTCCCGCCTGGCCGATCCGGTGATCGAATTCGCCGAGCCGGCCATCCAGGCGCGCAACCCGATCCCGCGCGTCGGCGCGGCCGGGGAATTGAAGGGCGCCGCGCTCTTCCTCGCCTCCGATGCTTCCAGCTACATCACCGGCCAGACCCTCGTCGTCGACGGAGGGGGGACCATTGTCTGAAGCGCGCCCCTGGCTGCGGCATTACGACTACTGGGTGCGCCCGCACCTGAACTACCCACGGCGCTCGCTGATCGACATCCTGCGCATCGCGGCTGCCGACGTCCCCGACAAGCCGGCCACCGCCTTCCTCGGGGCGCACCTCACGTACGCCGAGATCAAGGACCGCGCCGACCGCTTCGCCACCGCCCTCGCGCGCTGGGGCATCGTGAAAGGCGACCGGGTCGGCATCATGCTGCCGAACTGCCCGCAGTACCTCATCGCCACCTTCGGCATCCTGCGCTTGGGCGCGATCGTGGTGAACGTGAACCCGCTCTACACGCCGCGCGAGGTGGCGGTGGTGGCGCAGGACTCCGGCATGCGCGTGCTCGTGGTGCTCGACGTGCTGGCCCAGCACGCGCCGGAGCTCGAGTACGTGGTCATCACCTCGGCCGGCGAGTACAGCTCCGCTGCCTCGCCCTGCCCGCGCATCGAAAGCACGGTGCGTTTCTGCGACGTTTTGGAGGACATCAACCTGCCGCCGGTCACCATCGATGCGGAGCGCGACGTCGCCGTGCTGCAGTACACCGGCGGCACCACCGGCACGCCGAAGGGCGCGATGCTCACGCACTACAACATCTTCGCGAACGTGGTGCAGGGGACGACGCTGCACGTGCCGGCGCTGCGCCGCGGCGAAGAGCGCTACCTGCTGGTCATCCCCTTCTTTCACATCTACGGCTTCACCGTCGGCCTGATGGCCGGCACGTGGCTCGGCGCGCTGCAGATCCTCATCCCCAAGTACGACGTCGACGCGCTGCTGCACGCCGTGCGCGATCACCACCCGACCTACTTTCCGGCGGTGCCGACCATCTACATCTCGCTGCTCAATCACCCGAAGGCGCGGGAGTCGGGGATGGACCGCATCCGCGCGTTCAACAGCGGCTCCGCGCCGCTGCCGCTGGAAGTGCTCGACCAGTTCGAGCGGATGACCGGCGGCACATTGAGCGAGGGCTATGGCCTATCCGAGGCTTCGCCGGTGACGCATACCTCGCCTTCTTTGTCGGTGCGGAAGCCGGGCAGCATCGGCATCCCATTGCCGGACACCGATCAGAAGATCGTCGACCTGGAGCACGGCATCGATGAGGTCGGGCAGGGCGAGGAGGGGGAGCTCTGCATCGCCGGCCCGCAGGTGATGCTCGGCTACTGGAACAACCCTTCCGAGACCGCCGCGGCGTTGCGCGAACATGCGGATGGCCGCACCTGGCTGCACACCGGCGACGTGGCGCGCATGGACGCAGACGGCTTCACCTACATCGTGCAGCGCAAGAAGGACATGGTCATCGTCTCCGGCTTCAACGTCTATCCGTCGGAGGTGGAGGGCGTGCTCTTCGCGCATCCGTCGGTGATGGAGGCCGCCGTGATCGGCGTCCCCGATTCGTACCGCGGCGAGGTGGTGAAAGCGTTCGTGGTGCTCAAGCCCGGCTGCACCGCGGACGGCATCCGCGAGCACTGCGCCGCGAACCTGGCGGAGTTCAAGAGACCGGTGCAGATCGAAGTCCGCGAGTCGCTGCCGAAGTCGGGGGTGGGGAAGGTGTTGCGGAGGATGTTGAGAGAGGCGTAGTACCAGTTGTCGGTTGTCGGTTGTCAGTAGGTGCTTGCCTACCGATAACCGACAACTGACAACCGACAACTCGTATCCACGAAGGGAACTGTATGCCTTACACAATCTCCCGGGCCATCATCATCGGCTCCGGAACCATGGGCGGCGGGATCGCCGCGCATTTTGCCAATGCCGGGATTCCGGTCTACCTGCTCGACATCACCAGGGAGGTCGTGAAGGCTTCGTTCGAGCGGATGAAGAAGCACAAGCCGCCCGCTTTCTTTACGCCGGAAACCGCCGGCCTGATCACCATCGGCAGCCTCGACAAAGACGAGGCGTGGATCGGCGAAGGCGACTGGATCATCGAGGCCATCATCGAGCAGCTCGATGCGAAACGGGAGCTCGTGGCGCGCATCGACAGGCTGCGCAAGCCGGGCAGCATCGTCTCCAGCAACACCTCCGGCCTCCCCATCGCCAGCCTCTCCGCCGAGGCTTCGGCTGATTTCAAGCGGCACTTCGTGGGGACCCACTTTTTCAACCCGCCGCGCTACATGAAGCTGCTGGAAGTGATCCCCACGGCGGATACCGATCCGGAGGTCGTCAAGTTCGTGCGCCAGTTCGCCGAGCAGCGCCTCGGCAAGTCGGTGGTGCTGTGCAAGGACACGCCGAACTTCATCGCCAACCGCCTCGCCTCCGTCGGCGGCGCCACGCTCGTCGACTTCGTGCTCGCCAACGGCTATACGGTGGAAGAGACGGACGCCATTTCCGGCCCGCTCATCGGCCGCCCCAAGACCGCCGCCTTCCGCCTGCAGGACCTGGTCGGCTTCGACGTGGCCAGCGCCGTGGCCACGAACCTCTACAGCCTCATCCCGTATGACGAAACGCGCGAAGTGCTCGCCTCGCCCCGCGTGGAAGCGCTGCGCAAGGCGCAGACCGAAAAGGGCCGCCTCGGCGACAAGAGCGGCCAGGGCTTCTACAAGAAAGGCGGCAAGCAGATCCTCTCCCTCGATCTGCAGAGCGGCGAGTATCGCGACCGCATCGAGCCCTCCATCCCCTCCATCGCCGAGGGGTTGAAGCTGCGGAAACTGCCGGAGCGGCTGAAGTTCATTCTGAAGCAGGACGACAAGGCCGGCGCCATGGCCCGCCACATCGTCTACAACTCCCTCGGATATGCATCGCGCCGCGTGCCGGAGATCAGCGACGAGTTGCCCTCCATCGACCGCGCCGTCCGCTGGGGCTTCTCCCACGACCTCGGTCCGTTCGAGACATGGGATTTGCTCGGCGTGCAGGAGACGGCCGAGGCGATGGAAGCGAACGGCGTTGCGGTCGCGCCTTGGGTGAAGGAAATGCTCGCCGCCGGCCACACCTCGTTCTATCGCGATGGCGCGGCGTATTCGCCGGTGTCGAAAACGTACGTGCCGGTGCCGCACGACCCGAAGGACATCGCGCTCGCCTCCCTGCCCGTGGTCAAAGAGAACAAGGGCGCCAGCCTGCGTGACATGGGCGAGGGCATCCTCTGCCTCGAGTTCCACACCAAGATGAACACGCTCGACGGCGACATCCGCGCGCTGACCGTGGAGGCCATCGACGAGCTGGAGCGGGGCGACTGGAAGGGCCTCGTCATCGGCAACCAGGGCGCCGATTTTTGCGTCGGCGCAAACCTGGCCGGCGGCCTGGGCGGCTCGCCGGAAGACGCGGTGAAAGGGATGCAGGACGCGCTGATGAAAGTGCGCTACGCCGCCAAGCCGGTCGTCACCGCGCCGTTCGCCCGCACGCTCGGCGGCGGCGCCGAGGTGGCGATGGCCGGCGCGCGCATCGTGGCGGCGTCCGAGACGTACATGGGCCTGGTCGAGGTCGGCGTCGGCCTCATTCCCGGCGCGGGCGGCTGCAAGGAGCTGATCCGCCGCGTGGTCTCCCCGCCGATGAAGCAGACGCCCGGCGCCGACTCGCTCCCCTTCGTGCAGAACGTGCTGCAGACCATCGGCACGGCGAAGGTCTCGTCCTCCGCCGAGGAGGCGCGCTCGCTCGGCTTCCTCACCGCCGGCGACCGCGTGGTGATGAACCGCGATCACCTGTTGTACGAGGCAAAGCAGGAGGCGCTGCTGATGGCGGACGAGGGCTATGCACCCCCGGCGCGCGACCGCAACTGCTGGGCCGGCGGGCGCGACGTCCGCGCCGCGCTGAAGGCCGCAATCTACGTCCTCCAGCAGAGCGGCTACGCCAGCGAATACGACGCCTACATCAGCAACAAACTGGCGAACGTCCTCGCCGGCGGCGACCTGTCGAGCGGACAATGGGTAGAGGAGCAGTACCTGCTCGACCTGGAGCGGGCGGCTTTTGTGGAGCTGCTCGGGCAGCCGAAGACGATGGAGCGGATTCAGGCCATGCTTGCCACTGGGAAGGCTCTTAGGAATTGAAAATTGAAAATTGAAAATTGAAAAAAGGGCATTGAGAAGACGGCGCGCGTCGCATGCGGTCTTTCAATTTTCAATTTTCAATTTTCAATTCAGGAATGCCAATGACAACCCCCCATCCCAGAACCACCATGTCCGGCCTCGATCACATGCGGCGCGTCGCCGCGGGGGAGGTCGTCGGCGCGCCGATGGTGCGGCTGCTCGGGATGCAGCTGTCGGAGGTGGATGAAGGGCGGGTGGTGCTCACCGCGGTGCTGCAGCCGGAGCATGAGAACGGCCTCGGCATCGCGCACGGCGGGTTCGCCGCCACGATGCTCGACACGGCGCTCAGCTGCGCCGTCAACACCGTCATGCCGGCCGGCAAGGTCTTCACCACGCTGGAGATGAAGATCAACTACATCCGGGCCGTGACGCGGCGGGCCGGCATGCTGACCTGCATCGGCACGGTCGTGCATGCCGGCAGGACCACCGCGACGGCCGAGGGGCGGATCGTCGATGGGAATGGGAAGTTGTATGCGCACGGCACCGTCACCTGCATCCTCTTTCGCGACACTACAGGAGAGACCTCATGAATGAAGCCGTCATCGTT
>DASYMJ010000281.1:0-2245 GCA_036009105.1 Thermoanaerobaculia bacterium
ACGTTCGGCAAGCTGCCCGGCATCGTCGCCCTCATCCTCGACATCGCCAAAGGCTACGCCGCGGTGCTCTTCTCCCGCTGGCTGGTGAATCGTCCCGACTGGCCGCTGGCCGGCACCATCGACGCGAGCCCGCTGCACTCGCGCGAGTTCTGGATCGCGCTCGGCGCGCTCATCGCCGTGCTGGCGCACATGTTCCCGCTCTGGCTCCGCTTCCACGGCGGCAAGGGCGTGGCCACCGCGACCGGCGCGTTCCTCGCCCTCGACCCGCGGGTCATCGCCGCGGCGGTGATCGTCTTCCTGCTGGTCATCGTCATCACCCGCTTCGTCTCCTTCGCCTCCATCGTCTCCGCGGCATCGATCCCGATGTTCATCCAGTTCCTCTCCCACGGACCGTTCTGGCGGATGGTGATCAGCATCGTCATCGCCATCGCCATCATCGCCAAGCACCACTCGAACATCGCCCGCCTCACGCACGGAACCGAGCGGCGGATGGGCGAGGGAAAGGAAGACGCGTGAAGCTGTCGGTGATCGGGGCGGGGAGCTTCGGGACGGCCATGGCCATGGTGGCCGCGCGCTGCGGCAACGACGTGATGCTGTGGGCGCACGACCCCAGCGTGGCGAGCGCGATCCGGGAGACGGAGACCAATCCCGTCTATCTTCCCAACGTCCCTTTCGGCGCGAAGGTCCGGGCGACGAGCGATCTGGCCGAGGCGGCGGCGTTCAGCGACACCTTTTTCATGGTCGTGCCGAGCCATCACTACCGGCGCGTGCTGGACGACCTGCGCCGGCACATCACCAGGCCGGTCAGCGTGATCTCCGGCACGAAGGGGATCGAGAACGAGACGCTGGAGCGGATGTCCGAGCTGACCGGCGCCGTCCTCGGGCGCCAGCTGCAGGCGTTCGCGGTGCTCTCCGGTCCCACGTTCGCCCTGGAGACGGCCAAGGGGCATCCCACCGCGGCGGTGGTCGCCTCGCACGACGGGCGCTTCTCGGAGGAAGTGCAGCGCGTGATGTCCGGCACGACGTTCCGCGTGTACAACACGGACGACGTGGTGGGCGTGGAGCTGGCCGGCTCGCTCAAGAACGTGATCGCCATCGCCGCGGGCGTGCTGGAAGGCCTGGGGCTGGGGCACAACACCACGGCGGCGCTCATCACGCGCGGCCTGCACGAGATCTCGCGCCTCGGCGTCGGCCTCGGCGGCCGTCCGGAGACGTTCGCCGGCCTGGCCGGCATGGGCGATCTGGTGCTGACCTGCACCGGCTCCCTCTCCCGCAACCGCAGCGTCGGCGTGGCCCTCGGCAAGGGAAAGCGGCTGCCGGACATCCTGGCCGAGACGCGCCTCATCGCGGAAGGCGTGCGGACGTCGAAGTCCGCCAAGCAGCTCGCCGAGCGGGCCGGCATCGAGATGCCGATCACCACCGAGATGTACCGCGTGCTGTACGAGGACGAGCCGGCCGTCAACGCGATCCAGCGCCTGATGACGCGCTCCCTGAAGGCCGAAGCAGCGCGATGAGCGGCAGCGCGTAGCAGAGCGCGTAGACCACCCACTTCGGCGCGCCGTCGTACAGCAGGTACGAGAACGGCGCGCAGAGCGCCAGGGCGATGTAGAGGTTTGCGCCCTCGCACATCGCCACCGGCACGGCGACGAGCCAGTACCAGGGATGGATCGCCGGCGAGACGATGAGCAGCGCGCCGATCGAATCAGCGACGCGCTTCTTTCTCGCAGCGATGGAGATCAGTGCCATGCCGACGATCGCCAGCACGGCGCGCGTGACGAAATCGGAGTAGAGGTGTCGATAAACCCAGCCGGAGATCGCCTCCAGGTGGAGCGGATCCTTGATCGCCGTCCAGGCGTCCTTGATGGCTAGCCTGTCGACGGCGGCGAACACCAGGTCATAGGCGGGCGAGTTGAAGATCCAGCGCGTGGCGTAGTCCCGCATGCCCGGCATGAACGTGCCGCTGGCCAGGAACGGGATCGCCGGGAGGATGATCGCCGCGGCGCAGGTGATGGCGAAGCGCATGCGGTTCCGCGAGCGGGCGAGGAGCGCGGGGATGGCGGCAATCGGAATCACCTTCACCCCTGCCGCCCACCCGCCCGCCACGCCCGAGTCGCGCAGGTACGCGACGGCCAGCAGCAGCGCGGCGACGACCTCCACGTGCCCGCTCCACGCCCCTTCGAAGATGAGGGGAGGGAACGTGGCGTACGCGAGGGGAAATGTAGGGCCGGCTCTCAGCCGGCCCATC